>CAZZVB010000107.1:0-14757 GCA_964657445.1 uncultured Burkholderiaceae bacterium
GAATTACCCTGGCGTTACGACAGTCTTCCGTGGCGATAGACGCTCGCGCACCGGCTTGTCGTAGATCACCAAGAGCAGGGCGGGCAGGTAAAGCAAGGGCCCGATTGCTACGGGGAATAGCAAACCTCAGCAGGCCGCATGCCTGACGCAAGCCGTCCTTGATAGCAGTATGCGATCACGAATCCACTGAGAAGAAAGAACAGGTCAACGGCCAGGCAGCTATTGTCCATACGGCTGGCGCCCAAATGCCAGAGCATCACCGCGACCGCGGCCACACCCCGCAAGCCATCGAGAACCTCAAACCGGTGACGATCGCCAAGTACGACGCGAATCCCGTTCATGCTTCAAGCGCCGCCCGCACCGACGCGAAGAAGCCGTCAGCGTGCACGCGGTCGATCCAGCGGATGACGACGATGAGGTCTAGCGGCCGGTCGATCCAGATCAGGCTGGCGCCGGCGCCCAGGGCGAACACGCTGCCGCGCGGGGCGGAGGGGAAGGGCAGGGCGTCACCCTGGTTCAGCCACCACAACAGGCCATAGGCCGGGTTGCGCGGCGAGGGCGTGAGCATCGCGTCCACCCAGCCGGCCGGGATGATCTGGCGTCCGTCCCACATGCCGCCCTGCTGCACCAGCAGGCCCATGCGGGCCAGGTCGCGCGTGCCGATGAACATGCCGCCGCCCCAATGTCCGCCGCCGGAGACGGAGCGGTGGCCGTTGACCGCCGCGCCGTCATAACCATGCCACTCCCAATCCTGGGACGCGCCGATCGGGTCCATCACCCGCGCCTTCAGCACGTCCGGCAGGGGCGCTGCGAAACGCTGTGTCAGGCACGCAGCCAGCAGATTCACGCGCACGTCGTTGTATTCGAAGAACGCGCCGGGTTCGGCGAGTATGCGGGCGTCGCCTTTGGCCGCGCTGGCGCCGCCCATGCCGCCGACGACGCGGTTGTGGTCGGCGAGGTCGGGCTTGCCCCAAAGCTCGCCCTGCCACTCGCTGGTCTGCTGCAGCAGGTGGCGCCAGGTGATGGCGGCGTTATGGGCGGAGGCGAACCAGGGCCCCGGCACGTCCTGTGCGACCGGTGCGTCCAGATCGGGGATCAGCCCGTCCGCATGCGCCAGCCCGGCGAGAATGCCGAGGTAGCTTTTGGTGATCGAAAACGTCATGTCGGCGCGGGCCGTTTCGCCCCACTCCGCCACGAGCCGGCCGCCGCGCAGGATCATCCCATTGGGTCCGCCGCGCGGACGCACCGGGCCGATCACGGCGGAGAACTCCGGACGGTCGCCGATGGCGGAGGCGCCGACGTAGCGACCGTCCGGCAGGTACATCGACGCCGGCCAGCCGGTCTCGTGGTCCTGGTGGAAGCGAATGGCGTCTTGTAGCCGGCCGTGGTGGAATCCGGCGGCCGCGGGCGTGGTTTGGTCAAGGGTCATGGTTCGCCCGGCATAGCACGACACGGCCGGCAGACCGCCGAGGAGAACGCATTGCCCACTTATTCCGTGTCCGACCATTTCGACGGGCAGCATTTCTTCAACCCTGGACCCGGCGAACAGCCGCGCGGCTTCGGCGAGATCCTGAAATGGCGCAGGGAGAGCAAGCGTGCGGCCTGGCCGGCACGGGTGACCAACACCGTCTATCCACCTCCGCCTGCCGCGGTGGCAGCGGACGAGGTCGCGGTGACGTTCATCAACCATGCGACGTTCCTGCTGACCCTGCCGGGTGCGGTGGTGCTGACCGACCCGGTCTTCAGTGAGCGATGTTCGCCCGTGCAATGGGCCGGGCCGAAGCGGGTGCGGGCGCCGGGGTTGGCACTCCGCGACCTGCCGCGGCCAGACCTCGTGCTGCTGTCGCACAATCATTACGACCACATGGACCTGCCGAGCCTGCGCGACATCCAGCGCCGCCACGCGCCGCGCTTCATCACCACGCTGGGCAATGCCGCCCATCTGGCGCCACTCGGCATCCAGGCGACCGAGCTGGACTGGTGGCAGAGTGTGGCGGCCGGGCCGCTGCACATCACGGCGACGCCGGCGCGGCACTTTTCCGCTCGCACGCCGTTCGACCGCAATCGCACGCTTTGGGCCGGGTTCATGATCGGCCACGACAGCGGCCAGGCCCTATTCGCGGGAGACTCCGGCGCCGGCGGGCATTGGGCCGACATCCGCGCCCGCCTCGGCGCGCCCGATGTGGCGATGCTGCCGATCGGCGCCTACGAGCCGCGCTGGTTCATGGGACCCGTGCACATGGACCCTGCGCAGGCGGTGGACGCGCATATCGCGCTGGGATCGCGGCAGTCGGTAGGCATGCATTTCGGCACGTTCCAGTTGACCGACGAGGCGATGGATGCGCCGCTGCACGAACTGGCTGCGGCGCGCGTCGCCAAGGGCGTGGCCGGTGACGCCTTCGTCACCCACGGTTTCGGCGAGACGCGGACCTATGTCAGTCCACGATGAACAGCCGCGCACCCGTCACCGTCGAGGATTTATGGGGCGAGTCGCCGAAATCGGACACTGTGTAACCGGCGCCGGCGGGGAAGGTGAAACGGCGGCCATCCTTCAGTTCGGTCAGCAGCTCGCCTTCCAGCACATAGATGACGTGGCCGCGGTCACACCAATGGTCTGCCACGTAGCCGGGCGAGTAGTCCACGACGCGCATGCGGACGTCGCCGTTGTGCAGGGTGCGCCAGGTGGCGGTGCCGGGATCGCCCGGGTGTTCGGTGGCGGGAAGCCCCAGCCACTCGACAGGGGTGAAGGGAAGTTGCGGAATCTGCATGCGGATGCTCCGGCCAGAATGACGTGGCGATAGCTGTCGGGCATGATGGCAGCAGATTGCATGCCGCGCACTGACCCCAGCCACGAGCCGAAGCCGCTGCCGCGTAGCCTGTATGCGGCCACCGCCCGCACGGCTCCGGTGACGCCGCGGCTGGACGGCGACCGGCGGGCGGCCGTGGCGGTGGTGGGCGCCGGGTTCACCGGGTTGTCGGCGGCGCTGCACCTGGCGGAGCAGGGCGTCGATGTCGTGGTGCTTGAGGCCGGGCAGCCGGGCTGGGGCGCGTCGGGGCGCAATGGCGGGCAGGTCAATCCGGGGCTGAAATACGAGCCAAGCACTATCCTGCGCGATTTCGGCCCGGTGATGGGGCAGCGCATGGTGTCGCTATCCGGCGGTGCTCCGCAGGCCGTGTTTGACCTGATCGAGAAGCATCAGATGCAAGCTGAGGCGTGTCGCGGCGGTACGATGCGCGCGGCGTTCCGGCCAGTGAACTTGCAGGCGATTCACGCGGCAGTGGAGGAACTGTCGGCGCTGGGCGCGCCGGTGGAGGCGTTGGATACCGAGGGCATCGAACGGCTGACCGGGACCCGGCGCTACCTGGGCGGCAGCATCGACCGGCGCGGCGGCAGCGTGAACCCGTTGGGTTATGCCCGTGGACTGGCGCAGGCGGCGATCAACGCCGGGGCGGCGGTGCATGGCGACACCAAGGTGACGGCGGTGCGGCAGGTGGCGGGCGGTTGGGCGCTCGAGACGCCCTACGGCATGGTGACGGCCGATACGATCGTGCTGGCCACCAACGGCTATACCGACGGGCTGTGGCCGGGGCTGAAGCGCACCATCGTGCCGGTGTTTTCCGCCATCGCCGCAACGGAACCGCTGCCGGAGGCGCTGGCGCGCAGCATCATGCCCGCGCGCGGCGTGCTGTATGAGATTGCGCCGATCACGGTGTACTACCGCGTGGACGCCACCCAACGCCTGCTGATGGGCGGGCGCAGCGTGTCGCGCGATACGTCCGACCCGGCGCGCTACCGGCGGCTGACGCGCTATGCCGAGCGGCTGTTCCCCGCACTGGCGGGCACGCGGTGGGAGTATTTCTGGAACGGCCAGCTCGCCATTACGCCGGACCACTATCCGCATCTGCACGAGCCGGCGCCCGGCGTGATCGCTGCCCTCGGCTATAATGGCCGGGGCGTAGCGATGGCGACTGCGATGGGGCGGGAGATCGCCAACCGCATCACGGGTGCGGCGGACGCCGCCATGCCGGTGACCACGCCGCGGACAATCCCGTTCCACGCGCTCTGGCGCAGCGGCGTTGCGGCGCGGATCGCCTATGGCCGGATACAGGAATGGCTGGGACGGTGACGCTGCCGCCCGAACGGCTGCTGCTGCCGTTCAGCGCGGGTCCGTTCCGCATGGCGATGGCGCTGCAGCCCTGCGCGCCGGACGATCTGGTCGAGATCGACGAGCGTTATCCGGCGGAGATGACCGAGCGGCGCGATCTGCTGGCAGCCCGGCATGCCGAAGTATTCGCCGCGCAGCCCGGATCGCAGGGGGCAGGTGGCGAAGTCTTGGCTGTTTTGCTGGATCTGCTGCCGCGCCGCTATCCCGCGTGGTTCAGCCGCTTAGGCGACACCTTCTGCAATCACTTGACGGGCGAACGCTGGAACCTGGCAAAACCTGCGCACGATCCGCTGGAGCTGGCCGGGCGGCTGGTGCAGGAGGATCTTTGCGTTATCGACTCGTCGGGGCCGGCGCCCGTTCTGTCGGCTGCGATCCTGTGCGCGCCGAGCCGTTGGCGGTTGGCCGAGAAAATCGGCCGCCCCTTGGCGGAAGTCCACGCGGCTGTGCCGCTGTATGCCGACGCGCTGTCCCGGCCGGTGGACCGCTTCATGGGCGCGTTGAAGCCGGGAAAGGTGGCGCAGCGGCTGAACTGGAGCGTCGTGGATGACGGCGCGCTGTTCCAGACCGGCGGAAAGCATCGCACCGGGCACGACCCGTCGGTGACGGCGGATAATGCCGGCGAAAGGCTGTTCCTACGCGTGGAACGCCAGACACTGATGCGGTTGCCGCAAAGCGGTGCGGTGCTGTTCGCGATCCATGTGCATAGCTACCGGCTTGCCCGGGTGGCCGCCGTGCCGGGCGTTGCGAGTGAGCTTGCGGACGCGGTGCGGGAACTGCCGGAGAGTCTTGCGGTCTATAAAAGCCTTCCGCCGATCCGCGATGCGCTTCTGGCCTATCTAGACGCTACTTGATCCACCATTTCACGGGCTTGGGCTCGCGAACTTTGGGGACTGCGACTTTGCGGGGCTTCTTGACTGCGGATGCCGCCTTCACCGCGCGGGGCTTGCGCACCACCGGAGTGTCCGGAAAAAGCTCCGTTGCGGCGTCTGCTTCGTGTTTGACCGGGACGGCGCGGGCGGGTTTTTCCTGCAACGCGCGTTCATGCGCGGCGAGCGCTTTTTGCAATGCGAGTTCCGCGGCAATGCGGGCGGCGCGTTCGGTTTCGAGGTCCTGCGACAGTGCAGCCAGGGCCCGTTCAAGTTCGGCGCGAGCGGCCTCGGACGTGACGCGGGCGGTTTCAGCGGCTTCGTGCAGAGCAAGGTCGGCATGCGCCTGCTTGGTGCGAAGATCGCGGATGGCGATCTGGGCTTCGCTCAAAGCGCGTTCGGCCCTTAGCCTTGCCGTCCGCTCCGTCGCCAGCGCCGCTTCCGCCTGGGAGAGGCGGCTCGACGACGGGACGACGTCGAGCGAGGCTTTCGGGCGGTTCACGATCGTGACGGGCACATCACCGTCTTGCACGAAGCGCGCCCGCGGGCGGGTGCCGGAATGATTGTCCATCCCGCGCATCTCCAGCCGGTTAGGGTGGATATCGGGCTGTGGGGAGGAGCCGGAATGGCTGTGGCCGCCGCCGGAGGGAAAGTTGAGGGCTCGGCGCATGCGCGCCTCGGCTGTCTCCAGCGACAGTGGGTTGGCCGGAGTATCGTCGTTTGATTGCGACATTGAGCTTTCGAGAGTCTTGGGGGAAATGATCGCCGACTTTCCTTATCGGGATAGCAGCATGGCTCAGACTCAGGTCCGGACCAGCGTTCGCCTGTTGGCGTTTGAACCCATATGGGCCGAGTCGTTCGCTTTGTCGAGCCTGATGTTTAAGGCGGCAAGACGCGAGCGCCATCCCGAACTACGCCGCCATCGCCAACCATCAAAATCAGCCTGTAATAAGCAAATGTTTTGCTGGGCACTACTTCAGATTTAGACGGTGTGCGCGTTCGCCTCTCCTTGATTAACCGGGTGTTCATTTCTCCCACCGGCTGACGTAATCGGGCAAGCCAAGGTTCTGCCGCAGCGTGCTGCCTTCATACTCAGTCCTGAACCGGCCGCGGCGCTGCAACTCGGGTACTGTGAGCGCCACAAAGTCGTCAATGCCATGAGGCAGGTGTGTCGGAGTGATGTTGAAACCATCCGCTGCGCCACCGTCCATCCAGGCTTCCATCTCATCGGCCACATCATTGGGCGTGCCGATCACCCGGTGGCCCTCACCGACTGCATATTCGGCGTAGAGCTGGCGAATCGTGAGGCCCTCGCGCTTAGCCCGCTCCCACCAGCCATAGGCGATGCTGCGAACCTTGGCGCCGGCCGGCTCCGGGACGGGACCGTCGAAATCATAGGCCGACAGGTCGCCCATCAAGCCGTAAATGCGCGCGAACCCCACCAGAGGATCGATCAACGCCTGCAACTGGTCCAGCTTGTCGCGGGCTTCCTGCCGGGTGGGCGCCACGATGGGGATCAGGGCAGGCATGATCTTGAGCAGCTCCGAGTCACGCCCATGGGCAGCCATGCGGTTCTTGACCGAGGCGTAGTAGCTCTGCGCCGCTTCGAACCCGTTAACAGATGCGTACACCACATCCGCATGCTGCGCCGCGATCTCCTGGCCCAGCGGATTGGCCCCGGCCTGTACCAGGATGGGCCGGCCTTGCGGCGTCGGCTTCACGCTAAGCGGGCCGCGCACCTGGAAATGCGGCCCCTTGTGGTCGAGCACGTGCAGCTTCGCCGGGTCATAGAATTGGCCGGTCGCCTTGTCGTGGACGAACGCATCCGGCTCCCAACTGTCCCAGAGCCCGGTGACGACTTCGACGAACTCCTTCGCGCGGTCATACCGCGTGTCGTAGTCGAGATGTTTTTCGCGGCTGAAGTTCCACGCTTCCTGTTCGGACCAGGACGTGACGACGTTCCACCCGGCGCGACCGCCGCTGATATGGTCCAGCGAGGCGAACTTGCGGGCGATGTGGTAGGGCTCGTTGTACGTGGTGGAGGCAGTGCTGACCAGGCCGATGTGCTGCGTCATCGGCGCGATAGCCGACAGCAAGGTCAGCGGTTCCAGTTCCACGTTGCGGTTGGAGTGGCTGAGCGAACCGGGCGGGTTATCGCTGGCGCGCACGCCGAGCCCGTCGGCGAAGAACACCATGTCGAGCTTGCCGTCCTCCGCACGGCGGGCGCAGCGCAGGAAGTGGTGGTAGTCGGACGAGCCGCCGGACGGGACATCCGGGTGACGCCACGCGGCGTCATGGTAACCGAGATAGCGCATGGAAAGACCGATTTTCATCTGCCGAGTCGTCATCAACATCGTCCCAGTGCCTGCCGGATTTTAAGACACATGCAGCCGGCGGGCCAATAAAGGCAGACCCTAACGGCGTGAACGATGCGCGGCATATGCCGTTGAAGCGGGAATAGGAGTGCGTTCATGGCAAGAGAAGCCAAATTGGAGGTGCGTTGCTACCGGTATGTCTGCCCGGAATGCGGCATGTCGGACACCGAAGTCGGGCACCTCGCTTCGGCCGACGAGGTGCATTGCTTCGTGTGCCTCGTGGATGAGGAGCGGCACGTTGTGCTTCGCCGGTGGCATATCGAGGAGGAAGAGGAGGGAAACTCTCCTCCTCCCTCCGGCACATGACCAACTAGGGCCTCGCTGGTCACGTCGCTGAACGACGGAACCGCACCGGGCCATGCGAAACAAGGCATACGGGGCAAGCCCCCAATGTCTGCTTCCGAAGATCAGCCTTTAGGTCGGAGCGGCTTTTACGCGCGCTTCTTTGCCTTAGGCGCGGCCGGCTTTTTGGCAGCCGGCTTGGGCGAAGCCGCCGGCTTGGGGGCTTTGGCGGGCGCTTCGGCGGTCTGGCCGAGGCTCTTCTTCAGCGCCTGCATCAGATCGACCACGTTGCTCTGCTTGATGGCGGGGGCTTCTTCCGGAGCGATGCCCTGCCCCTGCAGCTTGGCCTCGATGACGGCGCGCAGCCGCGTTTCGTAGCGGTCTTCAACGTCCGCCGGGTCATAGGTGCCGGACTGGCGAGCAATAAGCTGCTTGGCGAGCGCCACCATTTCTTTGTCGGGCGTGCCGGCCAGCGCATGGCCAAATACGTCCGAGGCACTGTTCAGGTCGCGTTCCTCCAGCAACGTGTGGACCGCCAGGCCGCCCTCCATCGGGGTGATCAGCACCGCGCGCTCCCGCCGGGCGATCGTCACGCGGGAGAGGGCAATGCGCCCGGTTTCCACGATCGCCTCCCGCAAGACGCTATACACGTCATCCGACGCGCCGCCGTCCGGCGCCATGTAGTAGCTGGCGTCGTAATAGACCGGGTCGATGCTTCCGGCCTCCACGAACTTGTCCACTTTCAGCACGGCGGAGGTTTCGGTGCGGGCGGCCTCAAAATCCTCCTCGTCGAGCAGCAGGTAGCGGTGCTTCTCGAACTCGTACCCCTTCACCAGGTTTGACCGGCTCAGCTCGTCACCGGTTTCGCCATCCACCGTGACCATGCGGACGCGGTTTCCGGTTTCCGGGTTGATCATGTGGAAGGACAACGCCTCCCGTGAGTGACGGGCGTTGTAGAGCGCCACCGGGCAGGAAACTAAGGCGAGGCGGAGATGGCCCCGCCAGATTGGACGCTGCGCCATTATGCTGACCTGCCCGTGATGACATACGACATTCTGGCTCAACGCCGGCTGGCACTGCTGATTCCCGTCAATGACTTAGCTGCTTCAACCAGCTTTGCGTCGTAAGAGCGCCTGCGAGGAACATGGCAACGTTACCAAAATACCTCGTATCCCGTCCGAGCGAGGATTGCCCGCTCGACTCGGCTAAAATCACAATTGAGGCATTGACCTCCCAGCGGACCCGCTCAGAAGGTAGCGCGATGGATGGTTTGGAAACGGCGCTGGCCGGGGCGGTCGATGAGTCGCGGCTGATGGCCCACTGCACGCAGTTCGCCCGGTGGGTGAAGTTGTCGGGCAGCGGTGATGAGCTGAGCAGCATCCACACCGTGCAGCATGCGCTCGACAGCTACGGCTACCGCACCACGCTGCTGTCGCACGACGCCTACATCAGCCTGCCGGGCAAGGCGGCGGTGACGGTGGATGGACAGGCGATGCGCGCCATCACCCATTCCTTCTCCGTCGCGTCGCCAACGGGCGGGCTGAGCGCAACAGTCGCCTATGTCGGCGAAGGAAACGCGGCCGATTTCGCAGGCAAGGACCTGCGGGGCAAGATCGTGCTGGCAGAGGGCATCGCCAGCCCCGCCGTGGCCGACCGGGCGGCGCGGGCCGGGGCGGTGGGCCAACTGCACATCAGCCCGCACGAGCACCTGCATGAGATGTGCATCTCCCCTGTTTGGGGCAGCCCATCCAGCAGCACCCGGCACGGCCTGCCAGCCACGGTCACCTGCACCATTTCCGACACGGATGGCGCCGCGCTGCGGGACCGGATCGCCGCCGGCGAAGCGCCGTTGGTGGTGCTGCACGCGGCGGTGGACACGGGCTGGCGGCCGACTCCCCTGCTGGTGGCAGAGCTGGACGGGCCAGAACCGGATGGGCCATTCGTGCTGTTTTCCGGCCATCACGACACCTGGTTCTACGGCGTGATGGACAATGGCAGCGCCAACGCCACGATGCTGGAGTGTGCCCGCGTGCTCGCTGGGCAGCGTGACCAGTGGCGCCGGGGGCTGCGGCTATGCTTCTGGTCAGGCCACTCGCACGGGCGCTACTCGGGTTCGGCCTGGTATGTGGACAACCGTTGGGACGAGCTGGACCGCCGGTGCGCGGTGCACGTGAACGTGGATTCGACCGGCGGCATCGGCGCGTCTGTGATGACGGAAAGTGCCGTCTCGTCGGAATTGGCGGGGCTTGCAGCGTCGGTCATCAAGACCGAGACGAACGCGACGCATGAGGGGCGGCGCACCGGGCGCAACAGCGACATGTCGTTCTGGGGCGTCGGCGTGCCATCGCTGTTCGGCAGCCTGAGCCACCAGCCGCCGGGTCCGGTGAAGATGCGCAACCCGCTCGGCTGGTGGTGGCATACGCCGGAGGATCTGATCGACAAGATCGACCCGGCCAATCTGACCCGCGACACCCGCGTGTTCGTGCGTGCGCTGTGGCGGCTGCTGAGCAGCCCGGTGCTGCCGCTCGACTACGGGGCGCATGCCAGCGCGCTGCTGCGGGAGTTGGACGCGCTGGCGGGAAAGCTTGGGGACCGGCTGTCGCTGGCGCCGCTGGTGACGGCGGCCAAGGGGCTGCGGGACCGGATGGGCTCGCTCGGCGGGGACGATCAGGCGAAGAACCTGGCGCTGATGCGGGTGTCGCGCGCGCTGGTGCCGGTGGATTATACGACCGGCGACCGCTTCGCGCATGACCCGGCGTTGCCGCAATCGCCCTGGCCGGTGCTGGACCCGATCCGCGCGCTGGCGGTGGCGGAGGGGGCGGACGCGGTGCGGTTCGCGGCGGTGGACGCGGTGCGGGCGCGCAACCGCATGCTGCACGCGTTGCGCAACGCGCATCGGGCGTTGGATGGGGCGGCTTAGGATGGCCGCAAAATCCCGGGAACCCGGCAGACGACGCCAAAGATCTTCGCCGGGTGATAGGACAGCCCTCATGAGCGGCGAAAGACTGCGGCACTGATGGCCGGCTATGACGTGCTTGTGGTGGGCGGCGGCGCCGGTGGCATCGGGGCCGCGGTTGGGGCGGCGCGGGCCGGGGCGCGGGTGGGGCTGATCGAGGCCGCCGGGTGCTTGGGCGGTGCGGGCACCATGCGCGGTGTGACGACCTATTGCGGTCTGTACACGTTGGGCGAACGGCCGCAGCAGGCGGTGGCGGGCGTGGCGGATGACGTGCTGGCGAAGCTGCGGCAGTGGGGCGGTGTCACCGGGCCGCTGCGCCACCGCGGCGTGTTCGTGGTGTTCGACCCGGAAGCCGCCAAGCGCGCCTATGACGAGGTCTGCCACGAAGCTGGCGTGGACGTGCTGTTGCACGCCTTCGTCACCGGCGCGGGGCGGGATGGCGACCGGGTGGCCTGCGTCCGCTACGCCGACCATTCCGGTGAGCACACGTTGCAGGCCGCTGCGTTCGTGGATGCGAGCGGCGAGTGCGACCTGGCAGCTTTCGCCGGGGCGGCGACGCGATACGGCAATCACGGCGCGGTCAACCTGGGCACGCTCGGCACACGGTTCGGCGGCGTGGCCGCCGATGCGGAGGTGTCGGCGGCGGCCGTCAGCGACGCGATCGCTTCGGCGCGAAGCCGTGGCGTTGGCCCGGTCAGCAAGGATCGCAGCGTCATCGCCCGCTTGCCGCTGTCCGGCGACGTGATCGCCTATCTTGCAAGTGTGGATTACGACGCCCGCGACAGCCGCAGCATGGGGCGCGCGGAGCGAGAGGCGCGTCAGCAGGCTTGGACCTACCTCGAGATCCTGCGCGGCTTGCCGGGATGGAGCGGCGCATACTTGGCCGCCACCGGGCCGCAGATGGGCACGCGCGAAAGCCGGCACATGGACTGTGAGCGCCAACTGACCTGGCAGGACGTCACGGCAGGCCGACACCCCGCAGACAGCATCGCGCTCGGCGCTTGGGGGGTGGAGTGGCACGACCGCGCCACGTTCCAGAGCAGCTTCGTCTATCCGCCCAATCGCGACCAGATCGGGGGCGGCGCCTACGGGATACCGCTCGGTTGTCTGTGCAGCGCTGGCACGCCCAACTTGTTCGCCGCTGGGCGCACGGCCGACGCCGACCGCGAAGCCGGCGCGTCGGTGCGTGTGATGGGGACTGCGTTTGCCACCGGGCAGGCAGCGGGCGTCGCTGCGGCGTGCTTCGCGGACAGCGGTTCTGTCGATGCTGGGCGGGTTCGGACAATCCTAACCGCGCAAGGCGCCATCCTTGATCCGGCGTTGATGTCCGCGCCGATCGACCTCTGAACGCAGGGTGTGGTTGATGCCGCCGCGCTTCACCGCAATGGGAAACCTAATCGCACCAGCACATCGTGCAGCTTGTCCCGCCCCGACAGCGCGGCAACGCGGCCCATGCGGGAAACCACGCGTTCGGTCCAGCTATAGCGGCTGCGTTCGGCGGTGGCGCTGAAGGCTTCCAGCGCGCGGTCGTATTCCGCGATGCCGTGGGCCTCGTGAGCGGTGTCGTAGCGGCCCCGGTGCAGCACGACGGATTGCGGCAGGCGCGGCTTGACCAGCGCCGGGCCGGCCGATTCGTCGGCGTAGCCTACGCAGAGGCCGAACACGCCCACCGCACCCGGCGGTAATCCCAGCAGCTCCGCCACGGCGGCCATGTCGTTACGAAGGGCGCCGATATAGACGGTGGACAGCCCCGTGCTCTCCGCGGCAACGATGGCGTTCTGGGACGCGATGGCGGCGTCCACGGCGGCGACCAGGAAGGTTTCGAGATAGGGCAGGCCTTCCATGTCCGTGCCGATGGCGTGGCCGAGCCGGTCGATGCGGGACAGGTCGGCCACCCACACCATGAACAGCGGGCATTGCACGATATGCTGCTGGTTGTTGGCGATGCGCGCCAGCGAGGCACGGGCCGCCGGGTCATGCACCTCCACCACCGACCAGGTCTGCATGTTGGAGGAGGTCGCGGCGGATTGCGCGGCCGCGATCATCGTCTCCAGCGTGCCTGGCGGCACCGCATCGGGCTTGTAGGCCCGCACCGAGCGATGCTGCATAAGCGAGTCGATCACCGGGTTCCATGGGCCGGAGAATTGTGGCGCCTCTTCGCCATAGCGGGCGCGCAGGGCGGTGGCGCGGTCGGTCATGCGTTGGCTCCTGATAGCTGCGGAATGTCGATCCACCGGCGTTCGCGCCAGCTTCGCGTGGCGAGTTCGGCGAGCTGCACGCCCTTCGCCCCCGCCAGCAGCCCATACGACGTCGGCGCGTCCTCCACCACATGGCGCAAGAATAGCTCCCAACCGGCGCGGTAGCTGTTGGTGGCTGCCGGGTCGGTGGGCGTGGCGGTCCAGCCGTCGAACATCGACGCGCCTTGCGGCAGGGCGGCGGAGATCGGGCCGCCCGGCGCCTCGGACGCGGTTTGTTGCCAGCAGCCGAACGGCCCGGCGACGGCTGAGCCCAGCGTGCCGTCGATCTGCACCTGGATAGGGAATTCGCGCCGCGCCCGGGTGCACCAACTGCTGAGGATGGAGGCGATGGCGCCGCCCTCCAGTTCCAACTGCGCGAATACGCTGTCCTCGGCGTCGGCGTGGTAGGCGCGGCCTAGCTCATCCTTGCGGCGGGGGATGGTGTTGCGGGCAACGGCGGTGACGGCGCGCACCTCGCCGGCCAGTGCGTCGATCATGTAGCGCCAGTGCGGCATCATATCGAAGATCAGCCCGCCGCCGTCCTGCTTGCGGTAGTTCCAGCTTGGCCGCTGGCCCGGCTGGTCATAGCCGTCGAAGATCCAGCGGCCCATGTCGATACGGACCTCCAGCACCTGGCCGAAGAACCCGGCCCGGCGCAGCCCGAGCATGGCGGCGAAGCCGGGCAGGAACAGCTTGTCCTGCACCGTCGCCGCTTTCACGCCGGCAGCTTCGGCTGCCGCGTGCAGGGCGAGGGCTTCTGCCGTGCTGCCGGCGACCGGTTTCTCGCAATAGATGTGCTTGCCGGCGGCGATGGCGCGGCTGACCGCACTGAACCGCAATCCTGTGGGCGCCGCATCAAAAAACACGGTTTCGGTTGGTGAGGCGAGGGCGGCATCGAGGTCGGTGGTGCGGCGGGTGAACCCGGTGCGTGCGGCGGCGTGGTCGAGCTTCGCCGGGTCCCGCCCGACCAGCACCACGTCCGGCACCAGCCGCGTTCCGTTAGCGAGCGGCAGCCCGCCCTCATCGCGGATGGCCGCCAAGGCGGGCAGGTGCTGCCGCGCCGCGAGATCCCCGGTGGCGCCGAAGAAGACGATGCCGATACGTTGCGTTTCGATGATCAGAGGCTCCGGTCAGGAGGCGGCGCCCACTCGCGCCAGGCGGGCCAGGCGCGGACGGCGTCGTAGATCAGGCTGTAGCCGTCCCGGTTGGGATGAATGCCGTCGCCGCGTTCGGCATCCCGCCGCCAGACCGGGTGGCCGCGCAGCGTGGCGAACAGCGGTAGAAACGGGACGCCGAGGTCGTCGCACGCGGCCGCCATCTTGTCGGAGAGGCGCTGCACCCGTTCGTCCTGCGCGGCGTCCGCGGTGCAGGGCGGTCCCACCATCAGAGTCGGCCGCCATGCTTTGGCCCGCGCAAGCATCGTGCGCGTGTTGGCGAGGCTGGCGGCTTCGCTCACGCGCGGCTGCCCCGCCTCGTGCGTGCAATCATTGACGCCGAAGGAGAACACCAGCCGCCCGTCATGCTCGGGCCGCAGCCGCGCCCGGGCCTCATGCTCCCACCGCGCCGCAATGTCGGCCGAGGTGTCGCCGCGGATGCCAAGATTATAGACGGTGACGTCGTGCCCGTTCGCCCTGGCCTCGACGCCTAGCCGCCCCGCCCAGCCGAGGCAATCGTCGTCCCCCGCGCCGGTGATGAAGCTGTCGCCGATGAAACAGATCCGCATGGGGCGATCGTGCAGGCGGAAGGGGCTGGTGGCAATTGGCAGCCTGCGGCGGCGGCGAAATAGGCGCGGACGAGACGTCGCGCTTCAGGCGGCCTGAGTGCGGGACGTGACCATCGCGAGGGCCGCCGTTTGGGCGCGGTTGACGCGGTTCG
>CAZZVB010000108.1:0-14726 GCA_964657445.1 uncultured Burkholderiaceae bacterium
TGCTCTTTTCCTCGAGGTCGGCGCCCGGGGCTGCCATCAGCAGCTTTTCCGGCATGATGCCGGCGTTGAAGGTTGCCAGCGCTTGCAGAATCACCGGATCGGCATGCGCCATGTGCAGCACGACAGTGTCGTCGCCCGAAATGTCGATGCCGCCGATGGACGCAAGCAGCGACTGGAACTCGCCTCCCGTCTCCTTGGTGCGCGCCCGGTCCAACGACCATTTCACGTCACCCGGCGACAGCGCAGAGCCGTCAGAAAATTTGAGGCCGGGCCGCAGCGTGAAGGTGATCGTCTTGCCGTCGTCCGACACTTTCCAGCTCTGTGCCAGCCCCGGCTCGATGCCCTTCCCGTCCTCGCTGGGCTGCAGCAGCGTGTCGTACAAATTCAGCGCGAGCCAGATATCGGCGTTCTGCGCGGTGTGCACCGGATCGAGGTATTGGCTTTCGATCGCGCGGCCAAACACCAGCGTGCCGCCCCGGGTTGCGGCCTCCGCCGGCAGGGCCGCCGCCAGAAGCACCGCGCAAAGCGTTGCGAGCTTAGAACGGGTCATGGGCGCGAATCCTCCTGGGAGCCTAACTGCCGTGTAGCACGCGCCATGCCAAATTCCTCACCCACCCAGGACGGTTCGCAGCCGGCTGGCCAACTGGCCGCGATCATACGGTTTTGGCAAGAGCGGGAACGTATGCTGTACGCCTGGCACGATGACCGAGTTGTAGCCAGAGGTCAGCAGGATTTTCAGCGCTGGCCGCAGCCGGCGAGCCTCCTGCGACAATTCCATGCCGTTCATGCCACCCGGCATCATCACGTCTGAAAACAGCAGGTCGATGCGTTCCTCGCTGCGCAGGCACGAGAGCGCGTGCTCCGCGGTGGCCGCGGTCAGGACACGGTAGCCTAGATCACGCAGGGTCTCGCCGACGGTCTCCCGCACGCTGTCCTCGTCCTCCACCGCAAGGACCACTTCCCCTTTGCCTGCCTCGCGCGGCGGTGGCGGTTCGGCGTCCTGGTGAGGCGTGCCGGGCAGTGCTGCGCCCGCCATGGCGTCACTGCGGGCCAGCGCACGTGGCAGCAGGATCTCGACAGTGGTGCCCTTGCCGGGTGCGGTGTCGATCCGCACGTCGCCGCCGGCCTGCTTGACGAAGCCGTACACCTGACTGAGGCCCAGGCCGGTGCCTTTGCCGACCTCCTTGGTGGTGAAGAACGGCTCGAACGCCTTGGCCGCAGTCTGCGCATCCATTCCCGTCCCGGTATCGCTGACGCACACCTGGATATAGGCGCCCGGCGCCAGTTCCTGGTGATCGCTCCGTCCAAGCTGGATGTTGCGGGTCATGATCCGGATGCGGCCACCACCCGGCATCGCATCGCGCGCATTGCCCACCAGGTTCAGGATCGCCGCCTCGAACTGCCCGGGGTCGAGCCGGACCGGGTCCAACTGCCCGTCGAGGTCCAGCGTCAGCTTGACCGCTTGGCTGGCCGCCCGGTTGAGCAGTTCCTCGAAGGCGTGCAGGCGCACGTCGAGGTCGATCACCTCGGGGTTGACGAATTGCCGCCGGGAGAACGCCAGCAACTGCTGCGTCACGTCCCCGCCCCGCCGTGCTGCCAGGGTGATCTGCTCGGCGATCCGGCGGACACGCGCCGGGTCATCGGATCGCTTGGTGAGGAGTTCGGCGCTGCCCAGAATGACCGTAAGGAGATTGTTGAAGTCGTGGGCGATGCCGCCCGTCATCTGGCCGACCGCTTCCAATCGCTGCGACCGCAGCAAGGCCTGCTCAGCGGTTTCCCGCCGCCGGATCTCGCGCTGCGCCTGGGCCAGCGCCTCCTGCTCTCGCCGGGCGCGCACCAGCGCCGTCCAGGCAACCGCGACCAGCGCCAAGGTGGCCGGCAGGCCGAAAACCAGGTGGCTGCCGACCGTCCGGCGCCAATCCGCGGCGATCGCCGACATGCTACGGCCCGCCACGACGTACAGCGGGAAGTCCTGCACCTTGCCATAGACGAATAAGCGGTTGGGCGCGTCCGCATCGACGATGGACACGCCTTGGTAGGTTCCCGAATCGGGATGGCGCCGCACTGCCTGGAAGAATGGCGAGTTCGCCACGACCTGCGGCGGCTGGCCTGCGAAATCCGGAAAACGAACCAGGACCTGGCCGTCGTCGCGGACCAGGGTCACCACGCTGCCATGGCCCTCGGGACCGCGTTCGCCCAACACAACCTGATAGAAGTCGCGGAAAAAGGCAGGCGACACGGCGACGTCGATCACGCCGGCGAGCGTGCCGTCCAGCCTGAGCCAAGGCCGCGACACGCCGAAGAACATCTGCCGGTTTACATCGCCGATCTGGAGGCTGCTGACGAAGGGGCCGGGATAGCCCTCCATCACGGCCCTGAAGTAATCCCGGCCGCTGACATCAACCTGTGATGGAACGGGGTAGGTGCCAGCGCTGACCAGGGGCCTGCCGTCCCGAGCCACCAGCAGCACGCTCTGCACCTGAGGCTGGCGGGCGACGATGCCGGCGAACGTTTCGTGCAGCTGTCGCTCGGACGCCCGGATCGCCGCCACGTCCATGCCGCGCACCAGGTCAGAGACCCGATCCACGACCTGGTTCTGGCCGTCAAACACCCGCGCTGCCTGTTCGCGCGCCACCTCCATAGTCCGCCGCAGGTCGCGTTGGGCGTCCTCCACTGCGGAGTGGTAGTTCAGCCAGGAGGCAAGCAGGAAGAGCGCAAGCGGCAGCAGGAGCGACGCTGCCAGGAGCACACGCAGCAAACCGATCGCACTGTGACTGGCCTCGGGGAGCCGCAACCTTCGGCCTCGTATCGTCTGAATTGCCAGGACGGACGATACGATCCTGGACTGGACGACTCTGACTAGCCCGGCTGCAACCGGAAGTCAGCCCAAACTCGTAGATAGTGTCAGCAAAGTTGTCATTTGGCCGCCGTGAGCGTGCGCTTCGGCTAGGAAGTGCGGCCTCGCCCGGCGCACTTCACCCGTAGGCGGGAGCATTGAGACAGCACGTGGACGGTCGGGATGATGAGTATACCCTGGGAGGCTGGCCGCGCCCAAGACCGGAAATTGCCAGCGCAAGCGCGCCATTGTTTGCGCTTTGCTTCGTTTTTCTAAGTATGTCTCGGTTATAGAGACAATTCTGCTTCCGATAGCTCACGATGGCGTCGTCGTAGCCCGCATCATTCGATGCGGGGGAACGGCGCCGTCAGGATGATCCCGCACCTGAAGATGCGGGCTACGTGACCCGGCTTCTAGCCATACAAGGCGCCCGTGTTCGGATCGAGAAACTCAAGCTGGACACGTACTGCCGTCACGCCTGGCACGTTCTCAGCGGCCACGCGCATTGCGTCGCGTTCGCGGATGTCGGTGTAAACGCCCGTCAAGGTGACGATACCTTTCTCGACCTCGACCTTGATGCGTCCCCGCGCAAACCATGGCTGTTTGTCGAGTTCCGCAAGGATGCGCTGCTCCAGCGCGTCGTCCGGCTCGCCCGACGCCGGGGGCTGTGGCCGATTCATCGCATCGGCAACAGCCCGCAGCAAGTCCGAGCGGCTGACCACGCCGACGACATCGCCGTCCTGCGTCACAGGCAGGCGCTTGACGTGCTTGCTCTCCATCAGATCGACGATTTCATCGAGCGGGGTGCCACCTTCAACGGTCAACACCTTGTCCGTCATCAGGTCGGAAACCTTGCGCGTGTGGGCTTGGACATACTCGCCGGCCTGCACGCCTGCGCCGTGCAGCCAGCTCCACCACCAGGAATGCCGCCGCTGCGTTCCCGTCTCGCTCCGGCGCAGCAGATCGCCTTCTGTGATGATGCCCGCAAGGTCGCCTGAGCGATCCAGGACCGGCAAACCGCTGATCCGATGGTTCAGCATCAGGCTGATCGCGTCGGCAATGGGTGTGTCCACCGTAACCGTGACGACATGCCGGTTCATGATCTGGCTGGCAAACATGATGTCCTCCTGTTTGAGACAGGCTGAGCATCTTGCGGGCGCCCGGCATTGATCCGGATCAATTACACCGAGTATTGCCCGAAGTTCAGCGCCAGGCCGCTGTCCGGCCAGGGCATGCTCACCAGTTTTCCAGTCCCGGACAGGGTGATGTAGGCGGTCCTCAAGCCCGCGCCGCCGAAGCAGATGTTGGTTGGATACGGTTCAGGCATCTTGACCTCGCGAACCAGCCGCCCGTCCGGCGCGACAACGATGATCTGGCCAGCCACAAGGGCGGCAACGCAAACATTCCCGTCCGCGTCCACGGCGAGGCTGTCGTATCTCTGGTAGCCCGGCTGCGTAAAAATTAGCCTCCCGCCATTCGGTGACGGCGAGCCCTGCTTCAGCAGCTCGCCGGGGCTGCGGATATCGAAGGCCCAGAGCCGTCCGGCCTCGGTTTCCGCGACGTACAGCGTGCGTTCGTCCGGCGAAAGGCCGATCCCGTTCGGGGTCAGCATCGGGTGCACGACTTCCATGATGCGAGACCCGTCGGGCAGCGCGTAATACAGGCCGCCATGGTCCCGGTCGCGCCGCCGGACTTTGCCCAGGTCGGTGAAATAGAAGCCGCCGTCACGGTCGAATACGATGTCGTTCGGGCCGCATAGCCGGTTCTCGCCGCACCGGTCGTACAGCACCTTGCACTCACCCGTCGAAAGATCGATCCGCTCGATCCGGCCGCCGGCGTAGTCGGGCGGCGTGCCGACGGGGCGCAGCAAGCCCTCGATCTCGCGCCAGACGAAGCCGCCGTTGTTGCAGACGTATAGCGCGCCGTCCGGGCCAAGCGCTGCGCCGTTGGGGCCGCCGCCGGGTTCGGCCACGACCGATACGGCCCCATCGGCCGCGACGCGCGTCACCCGGCCGAGGGCGATCTCCACCAGGATCACCGATCCGTCGGGCATTGCCACCGGCCCTTCCGGAAAGCGCAGGCCTGTCGCCATCACGTGCAAGTCCGTCATCCGTCGTTTCCCCCGTTCATACGGATGCTAGCGCGGGCTCGCTGCGTTCTCCATCTCGCGCCGCAGCGCGACCACGTCGAGGTCCTGCGTCAGTTCGACATCGTCGAACGAGACGATGGTGTCGCGAGCCACGGCCCGCTTCATGCGGACGTTGCCCGCCAGGCCGATCGGCAACGCACCGAGCGCCAGGCTGCGAGTCGCGGGGATGGCGTTGGCCCAAACGGCGTAACCGCCCTCCCCGTCCAGCATCTCGCCGGGTTCGAGGGTCTTCTTGGCCGTTGCCACCGCGTCGCCGCGGAACTCCTTCGACGAGCCGGTCGGCTCGCCGCGCAGCACGGCGGACAAGACGCTGATGCTCGTCTCCAGCCCGATCATGTGGAACGGTCGCCACAGGGAGGCATACCAACCGGATGGATCGGTCAGCAGACCGTATTGGGCGAAGCAGGCGCGGGCGTATTCGTTGTGCGCCTTGAAGGTGACGAACACGCCATAGCGGATGTTGTTGAGCACCTCGCGCCCGTCCGGCTCCTGGCTGGCGGCGATATCGACCAGGCCGGACCGCGGCAGGCGGCCGCCATCGGCGACCGGGCGGAACACGCGGGCTAGATCTTGCAAGCCGGCGGGCGGGAAAGCCAGTCCGTCATCGGGGCAATCGAGCCCGGTGCCGTTGGCGACGGCCGCCATCTCGATGGCGGCCTTCGTGCCGTCGGTGAAGCTGTTGTACATCTTCGGGTTGAAGTCACCCTTGGCGACGGTTTCCTCGGACCAGCCGAAGAAACCCCAGACCGTGTCGGGGGTGGAATAGCGGTAGCGCGGCTCAAAGTTCATGCCTTTGCCGGCGGATGTCAGCTCGAACCCGCAGGAGCGTGCCCAATCCACCAGCTCGCAGATCAGGGCCGGTTGGTCGCCGTAGGCCATGGAATACACCAGCCCCTTCGCCCGCGCCTTGGCCGCCAGCAGCGGACCGCACAGCACGTCGGCCTCCACGTTGACCATGACGACGTGCTTGCCGCCCTCGATCGCCGCCAGGCCGTGGCGGATACCGGCAATCGGGTGGCCCGTCGCCTCGATGATGCATTCGATGCCGGGGTGGGCGGCCAGGGCGTGCGCGTCGTCCAGCACGCAGGTGCCGCCGGTGCGCATCGCGTCATCCAGCGAGCGTGCCTCGTAGCGTTCAGACGGCCAGCCGACGCGGGCGAGCGAGGCGCGGGCCTTGCCGACGTCCAAATCCGCCACGCCTACCATGTGCAACCCGGCGATCCGCTGCGCCTGCGCCAGCACCATGGAGCCGAACTTGCCGGCCCCGATCAGGCCGACGCGCACCGGGCGGCCGCCTTCCGCGCGCTTGCCGAGCATGGGGAAGAGGTTCATGGGCGTGGCTCCTGTCCTTCTAATGGGTGATGAGGCTTGCTTAGCCGCTCAGCGTCCATCCGACGCAATCGCACTGACAATCCTGCGATCTTCGAAGGCTTTGCGCACCTCACGGCGGATCACCGCGCGACTAGATATCGATCGATGTCATCTGCCGATAACCTTCAAGGCTTTCCGACCAGCCCGGTCGATAGCCACGGGATCAGCGCGATCACCACGATCCCAGCCGTCAGCGCGCCGAGATAGGGCCAGATCCGCCGCAGCCCGACCTCGGGCGGCACACGGCCGATGATGCAGGCAGCGTAGTAGCCGAGGCCGAATGGCGGGGCGAACAGGCCAATTCCCATCGCGAGGATCACCACGACGGCATAATGCAGTTCATTCACGCCGAGCTGCTTGGCCACCGGGAACAGCAGCGGCCCGAACAGGACCATCGCCGGAATCCCCTCTAGCACCGAACCGAGCACGGCGAACACGATGATGGAGATGCCCAGGAAGCTCCATTGCCCGCCGGGCAACCCGGTCATCGACCGGGCCAGCGCGCTGGAGAAGCCAGACTGGGTCAGCGCCCAGGCCATCGCGGTCGCGCCGCCCACGATCAGCAGGATCGCACCGGACAGCGCGGCGGTATCGACCAGCATCGGATAAACGCGGCGCCAATCGAACTGTCGGTAGATCAACAATCCGACGACGATGGCATAGGCGACGCCGATGGTGGACACCTCGGTGGCGGTGGCGATCCCCTCCACGACGGCGCCGCGGATGACGAAGGGCAGCAGCAGCGCCGGGATCGCCACCAGGAAGGCGCGCCACACCACCCGGGCCGGCGCGCGCATGACGCCTGCCAGGTTCTCCCGCCCGGCCGAACGCCGGGCCATGAACCCCAGCACCACCGCCAGGAACAACCCCGGCAGCAGCCCCGCAGTGAACAGGCCGGAGATCGACACGCTGGTGACCGAGCCGATCACGATCAGCACGATGGACGGCGGAATCGTCTCGCTCATCGCGCCGGATGCGGCGAGCAGCGCGATCAGCTCACCTTCGTTGGCGCCGCGGCGCTTCATCTCCGGGAACAGCACGGGCGCCACGGCCGCCATGTCGGCGGTCTTGGAGCCGCTGATGCCGCTGACCAGCAGGATCGCGCCGATCAGCACGTAGGACAGGCCTGCGCGCACGTGGCCCACCAGCGCGGCCAGGAAGGCGACCAGCACGCGCGCCATCCCCGTCATTTCCATCAACTGGCCCAGCAGCACGAACAGCGGCACAGCGAGCAGGATCAGCGAACTCATGCCCTCGTCCATGCGCCCAATCACGATCGACAGCGGCGTGGAGGTGGTCGCGAGCAAATAGGCGATGGTGGCGAGCGCGAAGCCGAACGCGATCGGCAGTCCGGACAGCACGCCGGCGCCGAGCAGCACGACGAAGAACACGACCAGGTTCCAGTTACCCATGCCGTGCAGCGCCGGCGCGGCCAGCCACAATGCCGCGGCCACCACCCCAAGCACCGCAAGGCCCAGCAGCAGGTCGCGCAGCCGGTAGCGCGCCAACTGGGCGGCGGCGCTGAGCCCGATCAGGCCCAAGCCGACGGGCATCGCAGCGGCCCGCACCAGCCCCGACCATGCCAATGCCGGTGTCTCGATATAGCTCTGGTCGTCGGCGTAGTCCCACGCGGCGGATAGCACGAGGCCCACGAACAGCAGTGGGATGCCGTAGTTCAGCACTTCGGCGACCACCCGCGCCCGCGGCGGCAGACGGTCCACCAGGTAGGACAGCCGCATGTGTCCGCCGCGCTGGACCGCGATGGCGGCGCCGAACATGGCGAGCCACAGGAAGATGATGGAGGCGAGTTCGTCCGACCAGATCAGCGGCGTGTGGAACGCGTAGCGGGCGGTGACGCCGCAGAACAGGATCACCACTTCCGCCGCCAGGGCAAAGACGGCCGGGATCTCGACCAGCAAGGCCAGTCCGCGCATCGCAACCGGAAGCAGGCCGGACGCGGTGCGCGGCCGGGTCAGCGCCGGGTCAGAGGCTGCGTGCATACCGTCTACGTCAGTTCACCGGAGACAGCTTGCAGCGCGGCCCAGGCCTGGTCGCCGAACTTGGCCTGCCAGTCCTTGTAGAAGGTGGACTTTTGCAGTGCGGCGCGGAAAGCCGGCTTGTCCACGGCGTTGAACACCATGCCGTCCTTCTCCAGCGTGGCCTTCAACCCGGCGTCAAGCCGCGCTTCGTCCGCGCGCTGATCCATCACCGACTGCTTCAGCTCCTGCCGCACAATTGCCTGGATGTCGTCCGGCAGGCGGCCAAGCGCGCGGCGGTTCGCCAGCACGCAGAAGCTGTCCCAGATATGGCTGGTCTCGGCGCAGTTCTTCTGCACCTCGAAAAGCTTGGCGGTTTCGATCGTGACCAGGCCGTTCTCCTGCCCGCCCACGAGCTTGGTCTGCAGCGCGGTATAGACCTCGTTGAAATTGATCGAGGTCGGCGAAGCGCCGAGCGCCTGAAACAGGGACGTGAAGATCGGCGATACGGGGACGCGGATGTGGAAGCCCTTCATGTCCGCCGGCCCCTTGATCACCAGGTCGGACGAGGTGATCTGGCGGAAGCCGTTGTCGCCGAGCGGGGCGATCTGCACGATCCCGGCCTTGTCGATCTGCGCCGAGATATACTGGCCAAGTTGGCCATCCACGCCGCGCCAGACCTGGTCATAGCCGCTGAACGCGAAGCCCACATTCACCAGCGCAGTGGCCGGCACCAGGGTGGACAGCACCGACCCGGCGACGTTGAGGAACTCGATCCCACCGGCGCGGAGCTGGCTGATCTGGTCGGTATCGGAGCCGAGCTGGTTATTCGGAAACAGCGTGATCTGCAGGCGGCCGCCGGTCGCGGCCTTGATGCGGTCGATGCCTTCCTGCATGCGGGTATTGATCGGATTGGTCGGCGACTGGCCCGTCGCGAACTTGAACTCGAACTCCGCCGCGTTGGCCGGGCGGGTGCGGATCGCGAACAGAGGCAGCGCTGCGGCAGCGGCCAGCGCCGCTCGCCGCGAAATGGCCGCCTTTGGTGCGTCGGTCATTGGAGTTCCCCTGGAGATGCACCTTTGCGGTGCTTGTTCAGCGTTGTAGCGCGGCGCGAACGGTTTGGGCCACTCCCTCCCCGTCCAGACCATAATGTTTATACAAATGCGTGGGCGGACCGAGGATCGAGTATTGGTCCGGCATGCCGATGCGCACCAGCCGGGCGCCGGCGCCGTGCTGCGCCAGCACCTCCGCCACGGCCGAGCCGAAGCCCGAGGTGACGTTGTGCTCCTCCGCCGAGACGATGACGCCGTGGTCACGGGCGGCGGCCAGCACTGCAGCTTCGTCGATCGGCCTGATGCTGTAGGCATCGACCACGCGCAGCCCGATCCCCTCGCTGGCCAAAATGTCGTGCGCCTGCAACGAGGCGTGCACGAGGTTGCCGATGGCGAAGACGGTCGCATGCTTGCCGTCGCGCAGGGTGGTGCTGCCGCCGATGCGCCAAGGTGGCGGCGCATCGTACACCACCGGCTCCCGCCCGCGGCCGACGCGGAAATACACCGGGCCGTCATGGTCGAGGGTGGCGGGTATGGCGGCGCGGATCGCGTTGGCGTCGCAAGGCGCCATCACGGTCAGCCCGGCGATGGCGCGTAGCAGCCCGATATCTTCGTTGCAGTGGTGCGACGTGCCGTAGAAGCCCATGGCGATGCCGCTATGGGTGCCGACCATGCGGACCTTGAGGTTCGGGTAGGCGATGTCGTTGCGGATGTTCTCCGCCCCCATGAGGGCGAGGAAGAAGCTGTAATTGCTGATGAACGGCGTCAGCCCCGTGGTCGCCAGCCCGGCGGCGGCGCCGATCATGTTCCGCTCGGCAATCCCGAAGTTGAAGTAGCGCTCCGGATAGCGGCGGCCGAAGTTGATCACCTGGGTGGGCCGCCCGAGATCGGCGGTACAGACCACGATGTCGTCCCTGCCCTGCTCTGCCAGTTGCAGCAGGACTTCGCCGGTGGGCAGTTGCAGGGACAGGTTCAGGCTGCCGACCATATCCCAAGACTTTGGGTCCATGCCCGCCTTGACCGTGCTTTCGCCCATGTCCACCGCCGGGTTGGCGATGGCCTCGTATGCGCCGCTCATCCCACGACCCCCGCTTCGATCTCCGCCAAGGCACGGTCCCGGTCGTCTGGTCCCAGAAATCCCAGATGCCATTGCCAGGTGTGTTCCATAAAGCCGACGCCGCGGCCGGCGATTGTGTCGGCCAGGATCACCGCCGGGCCGGTGCGGTCGCCGTTCAGCGCCCAGTCCAGCGCGTCGCCGACCGCAGTCAGGTCGTGGCCGTCGATGCGCCGCACATCCCAGCCGAAGGCGCGCCATTTCGCATCCAGCGGCTCGTTGTCCATTGTCTCGCCGACATCGCCGTCGCTGCCGACCTTGTTGATATCCACGATGCCAACGAGGTTCGACAGCTTGAAGTGGGCGCCGCTCATCGCCGCCTCCCACACCTGGCCCTCGGCCTGCTCGCCATCCCCCATCATGCACACCACCCGGCCCGGCGAGCCGCGCAGCCGCAACCCGAGCGCCATGCCGACCGAGACCGACAGGTTGTGGCCGATGGAGCCGGACGAGAAATCCGCGCCCTTCACCTTGCGCATGTCTGGATGGTCGCCGAACGGCGAGCCCAGCCGCGTGTAAGTATAGAGCGAGTCCCAGCCGAAGAAGCCCAGGTCGGCCAGCACCGGATACAGCCCGATCGCGGCGTGGCCTTTGCCCATAGTGAAGCGGTCGCGGTCCGCCCATTGCGGGTTCGCCGGGTCCACATGCAGGAATTCGTAGTAGAGCGAGGCGACAAGCTCGGCCATCGAGAAGGCGCTGCCGTAATGGCCGGAGCCGCAGATGTCGGTCAGCTTGACCGTCTCGCGCCGGATCATCTTCGCCTTGTCGCGCAGCAGCTCGCGGCTGACGTTGCGGCGGTCTCTAACCATGGATCAGCATCCCTCCGTTCACATCGATCACCGCTCCGGTCACGTAGCCGGACAGATCGGACGCCAGAAAAAGAAAGATCCGGGCGACATCGATCGCGTCGCCCAGCCGGCCCAGCGGGATGGTGGCGGCGATTTCAGTCTTCATTTCGGGGGTGAGCTTGCCGCCGGTGATGTCCGTCTGGATCAGGCCCGGTGTCACGCAGTTCACCCTAATGCCGTCGGGCCCCAACTCGCGCGCCATGGCCTTCGCCAGGCCGAGCACCCCCGCTTTGGCGGCCGAGTAGTGCGGGCCGCCAAAGATGCCGCCGCCGCGCTGCGCGGACACCGACGACATGCAGGCGATGCTGCCGGCCCGGCGCCCACGCATGTGCGGCACCACCGCCTGGCTGAGGTTCAGCACGCCGCGCAGGTTCACGTCGAGCACGGCGTCCCACTGCGCCTGGCCGATGTCCATGAAGCGCAGCGGCTGGGTGATGCCGGCGTTGTTGATGAGGATGTCGATGCCGCCGAAGTCACGCAGCACCTGGCTGATCGCTTCGCCGCAGGCATCACGATCGGTGACGTCGCAGGCGTAGCCGCGGTGGTGTTCGCCCAACCCGGCCGCGGCATCGGCCGCCTGGCCCTGCTGCAGGTCTAGGATCGCCACGCGTGCACCGTGGGCGGCGAACAGCTTGGCGGTCGCCAGCCCGATCCCGCGCGGGCTCGCTGCCCCGGAAATGACCGCGGTTCTGCCTTCGAGCAGCATGCGTTTCCTCGTTCTTTCTTTAATGAATGCTCGCTCAGGCATCACCTCGCGGCAAACGACATGTTTGCACCGATAGGTGACTCGCTGTCATCTATGGTCGATGATCGTGCTACCGCTCACCGCCCTCCGGGCGTTCGAGGCTGCATCCCGCACCGGATCGTTCCGTCGGGCGTCAGAGGAGCTGCATCTCTCGCCTTCCGCCGTCAGCCACGCTGTCCGGCGGCTGGAGCGCAGCCTTGGCGCGGCATTGTTCGAGCGGCAGGCGCGCATGGTGAGCCTGACCGCGGCCGGGCAGACGTTGATGCAGCACGTCTCGCGCGGGTTCGCCGACCTGCAGCGCGGGATCTCCGCGGTGTCCGCCCAAGGCCCGCTGCTGCTGCGGCTGCACTGTGCGCCATCCTTTGCGGCGCAGTGGCTGATGCCGCGTCTGCCGCAGCTGCTGGCCCTTCACCCGGCGCTCGAGGTGCGGCTGCACGCCGACGCGAACTACACGCGCTTCGCTGCCGACGAGTATGACGCCGACATCATCTACGGCCTGCCGCGCCTCGCCGGGTTGACCGTGCTGCCGTTGGGTGAGGAGACGCTGACGCCGCTCTGCACGCCGGAGCTTGCTCGCGGCTTACGGCGGGCGGAGGATTTGTTCGATCGACCATTAATCCAGAGCGACAACAAGATGCTGCAATGGCCCGACTGGTTCGCCGCGAACGGACTTGCCGCGCCGCGCAGCCGTGGTCCGCGCTTCGATCGGTCCTTCCTGGCTTTGACCGCGGCTGCCGACGGGCTCGGGGTCGCGCTGGAAAGCACGCGCCTCGCCGAACGGGAGTTGGCATCTGGGCGCCTGGTGCAACCGCTTGCCGGCCTGACTGTGGATTGCCGCTACGTCGGCCATCGCTTCGTACGTCCGGCTGCCGCCATGGGCCGCGCCGTCGCACTGTTCCAGGCATGGTTGCAGCAGGAATTGGCGCTGGCAGAACCGTAAAGTCGATGCAGTCTCGTTTTTAAGTGACTCGCTCGATCCAAGGTGCTTACGCTGTCGCACCGTTACGTTTGGTGCGTCATGTCTGAAACGAGTGATCTTTGGGGTGCGCCATCACAGGTCCGGAGCCTCTACGCTCTCAGCGTGCGCGACCATGGGTTGATCACGGCAGCCGGGTTGCTGCGGCGCAGCCTGCCCTACGCTATCGCCCGCTTCGGCGTGGAGCTTGGCGCGACATTCGCAATCATCCTATGGCTGGCCGTCGCGTTTGGCGGTGCCTCCTGGCTCGGCACTCATGTCGCCTCGGCCTTCGGTGGCGTCTGGCTGATCGTTTGCCTTGTTGGGGTTGGCTGGTTCTGGGGCGCGGTACTTCGCTATGCGCTGCACCTGATCGCTTGCGGCCATGTCGTGGTGCTGACCGACCTGATCACCCGCGGGCAGGTTGGCAACGGCAGCGAGCCGATGTTCGCGTATGGCCGCCGGGTCGTGACGGAACGGTTCGGCCAGGTGACGTTGCTGTTTGGGTTCAACGCCCTGGTCCGCGGCGTGCTGCAGGCGTTCCACCGGACGCTCGACTGGGTCGCCGACCTGCTGCCGCTGCCGGGTCTCGAGGGCCTTGCAAGCCTGCTCAACCTCATCCTGAGGGCGGCCACGCGCTACCTGGATAAGGTCATCTTTTCCTACATCCTGGCGCGCAACGATGGCGACCCAGGGCGCGATGCACGCGAGGGCATCGTTTACTACTGTCAGAATGCCAAGCCGATCCTGACAACCTCGGTCTGGATGGTCGTGCAGGAACGGGTGCTGAGCTTCCTGGTGTTCGTTGCGATGCTGATTCCCGCCGGGTTGATCACCGCTGCGATGCCGCAAAGCGTGCGTGAAAGCGCCGGGCTGTTCACCGTCGCCGTCGCGGTCTTGCTGGCGCTGGCAATCCGGTCGGCGTTCCTCAGCCCGCTATTCCTCATTGTCATGATGATCCGCTTCCACGCGCTGGTGGAGAACCAGCCGATCCAAGCGGACTGGGACACCCGGCTGGCCGGGATCTCCGACAAGTTCCGCAGCCTCGGGCAGGGCATGGCGATCTGACGGCTTGCCGCGTGCCGGACCACGACTGATCAGGGAGAGGCTCAATGCCAGGACCGACGGACGAACAAACAAGCTGGGCGAAGTCGATGCTGGGCGACGCCTGGAACAGCATCACCTCTGCCGTGAGCGACCCTGTTGGCACGGCTGTGTCGCATCCGGAGCAGACGGCGACGATTGCCGCAACTGGAATCGGCATCGCCGCCGGCACAACCGAAGCCGGTGCCGGTGCTGCGCTTGCGGTCGGCACAGCGGCCTTGGGCATGACGGGCGACGTCGGCGCGATGGCGGCCGTTGCAATCGGCGCAGTTGGCGAATCGGCTTTGGCCGTCGGCGCGGCGGCTACGATGGGAGCGATTGGTGCCGCAGCCGTCGCTGCAGCGCCGTTCGTCGCGGCAGCGGCGGTGGGCGTCGCGGTCGGGGCCGGCGCCGCCTACCTGTATAACAATATGTCGGACGGCAGCGATGGCGGCAGCGGCGGTGCCGGTGGCGCCAATGGCGCCGGCGGAGCGAGCAACTCGAGCGCAGATGGCGGCGCTGGCGGCGACGGTTCAGACGGCAGCGATGGCGGCACGAGCGGCGGCGACGGTTCGGACGGCAGCGACGGCGGCACCA
>CAZZVB010000109.1:0-14700 GCA_964657445.1 uncultured Burkholderiaceae bacterium
GCGTCGCGCGCGGCCCCAGCACCAGGCGAGCCGCGATCATGACATCCGCCTCGGTCACGCCCGTCCGGCCTTCCAGCGCCGCGGCGGCGCGGGCGGTCCGCAACGCCATCAGCAACGCGCGCGAGGATGGCACGCCGAGCGCTTCTGCCGTGGCGCCCAGCGCCTCAAGCATGTCCTCCCCGCTTTCGATACGCGGCAGCAGCCTGCGCGCCCCGGCGATTGCCTCATCGCCGTCCACCGGCACGACATCGCGCAGGGCAATCGGCTCGAGATCGACCAGGAATGCGCAGCGGTCCAGCAGCGCCACCGGCGGGCGCTCGTCCTCGCCGCCTTCGTCCAGCACGACCATCCCCGCCCGGCACGGATACCGCCGGCCGAGCCCGTCGCGTTCCAGCACCACTTCCCCGGCGTCGGCGGTCGCGGTCAGGCGGGCTGCAGTGCTGGTGGTCATGCGTTCGGCCATCGCCAGGACGATCACGCCGCCATCGCACTCCGCCAGCAGGCCGCGTTCGGCGATCGGCTTGCCGGCCCGCAATGTGGCAGCGAGGTCCAGACCGCCCAGCAGCCGTTCGTCGGCGATGTTCAGCGGCACCCGGCGCATCGGCAGATGCGCGGGCAGGGCATCCCGCAGCTCGGCCAGCCAGCTATCGCGCACCGAGCCGGCGCGGGCGTGCAGGCAGACGCCGCCAAGCCCTGCCGGGTCAACAGCGAACAACCGGGCGGCCAGGACGGCGTCATGCCAAACGGCAGCCCCGTCACGGCCGCTCATACCGGCAGCAATTCCTCCAGAGCGCGTTCGACGCGGGTCGTCGCCACGGCCTCGTCCAGCGGGTTGCGTCGCAGCCGGTGGCGCAGCGCGGAAGGCGCCACTTGCCGCAGATGGATGACGGTCACCGCCGGGTCACCCTCCAGGGCGGCGACGGCGCGGGCGGCGCGGATCAGGGTTAGCTCGCCGCGCAAGCCGTCAGTGCCGAGCGCCATGCAGAGTGTTGCGGCCTGTTCCAGAGCGGCGTCCGGCACGTCGGTATTGGCAAGGCGGCCCCTCGCGGCGGTGATCTGTTCGCGCACCACGGCATCCTCACCGTCCCAGCGTTCGCAGAATGCCTCAGGATTGCGCTCGAACGCGTCGCGACGGCGCACTACGTCGATCCTTGTCGCCAGATCGGTGGGGGTGCGGACTTCCACGGACAGGCCGAACCGGTCGAGCAATTGCGGGCGAAGCTCACCCTCCTCGGGGTTGCCGCTGCCGATCAGCACGAAGCGCGCCGGGTGGCGCACGCTGATGCCCTCCCGCTCCACCACGTTCTCGCCGGATGCGGCGACGTCGAGCAGTAGATCGACGAGATGGTCTTCCAGCAGGTTGACCTCGTCGATGTACAGGAACCCGCGATGCGCGCGTGCGAGCAGACCCGGTTCGAACGCCTTCACGCCCTGGGTCAGCGCCCGCTCCAGGTCCAGCGCGCCAACCACCCGGTCCTCCGTGGCGCCGAGCGGCATGTCCACGACGGGGACGGGGGCGTATTGCGGGTCGAAACGAGAGTCGCGCGCCGTGCAGTCAGCCGAGCATTGCGAGCGATCGGCCGCCGGGTCGCAATTATAGCGGCAGCCCGGAACGACCTTCATGTCCGGCAGCAGCGCGGCCAGACCGCGAATGGCGGTGGATTTACCTGTGCCGCGGTCGCCGAACACAAGAACGCCGCCGATGCTCGGATCGATCGCACCGATCAGCAGCGCACGCTTCATCTCCTCCTGCCCGACGATGGCGGAGAAGGGGAACGGACGGCGCATTCAGCCGGCCCGGCTTGACGGCCCGGGCGTCTGCGCCGTCCGAGACGTCACGAGTTCTTGGGAGCGTAAGCGACGCACCAGCCTTCCGGATTGATCGTGCCTGCAACGATCGAGCAGGCGTTCGGCGGCTGGAAGTTCACGCAGCTGCTGCACTTGGCGCCGTCTTTCGGCTGCTCCTGATACTGCACCAGGTTCTGCGCAAGCTTCTCCTGGGCTTTGGCGGAGCGGGCAGCGGCGCCCACGACAAGGCCCGTGGTCACGGCGGCAAACCCAGCCCGCAGGGCCGCGCGGCGCGTTGTATTGCTGCTGTCAGTCATAGAATGGCGTCTCCATTTCGTGGCCGGCTTTGGATAGTCGCATGAAGTCTGGGCATGAAGCCCAGACTTGCAACGGTCAAGCCGTGCCTGGGTTCAAGCCGCGCGATTTAAGCTCAGTTCCGCCCAGATCGCCGCCAGCGAGGTGACCAGGTGTTCCACATCGGCATCGGTGTGGCCGGGGTTCGGCGTGATGCGCAGCCGTTCGGTGCCACGTGCGACCGTCGGGTAGTTGATCGGCTGCACGTAGATCCCATAGTGGTCGAGCAGCGTGTCGGTGATGTGCTTGCACAGGATCGGGTCGCCGACCATCACCGGAATGATGTGGCTCGGGTTCGGCATGTGCGGGATGCCGGCGGCATCCAGGCCCGCGCGGACCTGGGCGACGCGCTGACGCTGCTGCTCCCGTTCGATGTGGCTGACCTTAAGGTGCTGGATGCTGGCGCGGGCGCCGGCGGCCACGGCGGGGGGCAGAGCGCTGGTGAAGATGAACCCGGACGCGAAGCTGCGCACGAAGTCACACAGCGCGGCGGACGCGGCGATGTAGCCGCCGACGACGCCGAACGCCTTGGCCAGCGTGCCCTCGATCAGCGTCAGCCGGTGGCTGACGCCTTCGCGCTCGGCGATGCCGCCGCCGCGCGGCCCGTACATGCCGACCGCGTGCACTTCGTCGAGGAAAGTCATCGCGTGATACTTGTCCGCGACGTCGCAGAGTTCCTTGATCGGCGCGATGTCGCCGTCCATCGAATAGACCGACTCGAAGGCCACCAGCTTCGGCGTGTCGAGCGGCAGCTTCGCCAAACGCCGCTCCAGGTCTTCGGGGCTGTTGTGGGCGAAGATGTGACATTCGGCGCGGCTGTGGCGGATGCCCTCGATCATCGAGGCATGGTTCTTGGCGTCGGAGAACACCTGGCAGCCCGGCATCTTGCTGGCCAGCACCGACAGCGTCGCCCAGTTCGACACGTAGCCGGAGGTGAACAGCAGGGCGGCTTCCTTGCCGTGCAGGTCTGCCAATTCGTTTTCGAGAAGCACATGGAAGCGGTTGGTGCCGGAGATATTGCGCGTCCCGCCCGACCCGGCGCCGCAACGGTCCAGCGCATAGTGCATCGCCTCGATTACATCCGGATGCTGGCCCATGCCCAAGTAATCGTTCGAGCACCAGACCGTCACCTCCGACTGCCCCCGATCCTTATGGTGGGTGGCACGGGGGAAGTCCCCGACCCGGCGCTCGAGGTCTGCGAACACGCGGTAACGTCCCTCACGGCGAAGTCCATCGATCTGCCGGGTGAAGAAGCTCTCGTAATCCATGGTTGCCTCCGGGTTATGGGTTGGCAGCGTTAGCGCGCGGCTTGGGGTTGGGCCGCACCGTGTTGCGGGTCTGTCGCGGGGAGCAGCGTGGTTCGCGCGCGGGAGGCGAGCCCCCAATCCCAAAGCCGCGCGAAATCGACCGGAAGCACCAGGAACCAGTGTTCCACCAGGGCCAGGATGGTCATGGTCGCGAGAAAGATCATGCCCGTGGCGTATGTCAGGCCGGCCTCGGGCGCCGCAGCCCGTTGCACCAGTATCACCGCCAGTATCGTCGCCCCGGTCACCGAGACGGGAAACAGCAGGTTCATCGGCTTGCACGTCAGATAGCTGCGCAGGAACTCGAGGTGCGGCGGAAGCAGCCCCTCGTTCAGGTTGCGCACGCCGAGGAAGACGTTGAGCTTGGCGCTCTGCCGCATGCCCCAGAGGATCATGAAGGTCCACATGCCGACCTGATTGGTCCCGCCCCAGGTGGCCGAGACGACCAGCACCGCGCCGACGATGATCGCCAGTTCATGCCACAGCACCGCAAGGATGGCGTAGCCGAAATGCTGCAGGCCGTTGCAGTTCTCGGGCGGCGCCGCCCGTCGCGGGCCGGTCGCAAAGCCCATCAGGAACGCCATTTCCTGCCAGGCCCAGACCAGCACGCCGAATGCGAACCCCGCGTAGGCGCCGCCGACCGAGGTGTCGAACTTCCACAGCGACAGCCCGCACAGCGCCCCAGCGGAGGCGATCGTGATACCGATCATGCTCCAGCGGAACGTGCGCACCGGCAGGCCGTCCAGGTAAAGGATGACGCCCGTGCTGACGTACCAGACGAAGAGCGCGAACAGGACCGTTTGGCCGTTGAGCATCATCCGCCTGGCCTACCAGGCCGGCGACAGGCGAACGCTGCGCGGCAGCGCGTTGCCCTTGGCGGGCAGGAGGTACAACCGCACGAAGGTGAAGCCTGCAGACGCCGTCAGGCCCCAGCCCTTGATTTTTCCCATCACGCCACCCTGCGCACGCGCGGCAGCCTGCGCCTGGGTGATCGCGAACAGCTTGTCGAAGCCTGCCCGCAGCACCGGGCTGTCGAGGTCGAGCTCGACCGGGAAGACCTGGCGGCAGATCTCGCTGGTGATGCGAAACACCTGGTAGTCGTAATCGGTCGGGTCGAGCCCCAGCGCCTCATGGAAGGCCGGGCGGGCATGGTCGCGGACGTACATCGTCGCGAACACCGCCAGTAGGAAGAACCGGATCCAGAGCTTGTTGACCCCGCTCAGCAGCTTCGGATTCGACCGCATCAGCAGCGCGAACGCCTCGCCATGGCGGAACTCGTCGTTGCACCAGTTCTCGAACCACTTGAAGATCGGGTGGATCAACCGGTCCGGATGACGCTCCAGTTGGCGGAAGATGGTGATGTAGCGGGCGTAGCCGATCTTTTCCGACAAGTAGGTCGCGTAGAAGATGAACTTGGGCTGGAAGTAGGTGTACTTCTTGGCTTTGGTCAGGAAGCTGAGGTCCACGCCGACGCCCAACTCCTTCAGCGCCTCGTTGATGAAGCCGGCGTGGCGGGCCTCGTCACGGCTCATGAAGGCGAACAGGTCGTGGATGTCGGGGTTGGTGATGCGCTTCTTGATCTCGGCGTAAAGCACGCAGCCGGAGAACTCGGCGGTGACGGAGCTGACCAGGAACTCGAGAAATTCCTTTTTCAGCTCCGGCGACATCGCGTCGAGCGTGACCTCGAACTCCGGCGTGCGGACGAAATGGCCGTGGTTCGGGTCGGACCGCAATTCCGCGATCAACGCATCCCATTCGGTGCGCACGGAGGAGACGTCGAGCTTCTCCATCTGCTCAAAATTCGTGGTGTAGAAGCGCGGCGTGAGGATCGTATCCTGCTGCGCCAGCTTCGTGGACTCGTTCGGGACTTTGAGGTCCAGGGCGTCGATCATGGCGCGGTCCTCGCTTCGAAGCCGACATCGTAGAGTTCGGTCAGTTCGAACAAACCGGCGAATTGGGTCCAGGCGCGGCTCAGCCAGCCCGCGCGGGCCACGGTCGCACGGCACTGGCAGGTGATCCGGTCGCCGAAGCCAATGTCGATCGGGGCGCCGTGCACCATAACGATGTCGCCCGGCTGGATGTCGATCCCGTCCGGCACGGCATGGGCGTGGAAGCTGTCGTGGGTCTGCTCGATATCGACGTCACAATTGACCTCGATCGTCGGCCGTCCCCCCGCCCATGAAGTCGTCTCTGTCATCCGCCAACCTCCCTGGTTCCAAGCAGGTCCGCGAAAACCCGCTCGTTTGTCTCGCCGAAGCACTCTAGCTCGACGTGACGCTCCGTCACCGGGTCATCTAGTGTCAACCTGCCATCAGCCCAGGCTATCAGGCGAAAAGGCGTCTTCTGGTCGTCGTCCTCACGCTTGCGCTGCATTGCCAGGCCGCGGACGGTCTGGCGCAGGAAGCCGGCCTGGCCCGTGATCTGGGCGACGAGCTTGTGCGTGCCGGCATCCCAGACGGTGATGGCGCCGTCCGGCTGGTCCTGGAATACCAGGTCCCGTTGCGACACGACCGAGGATTGCGGAATCTCCGTGGATTGGCCGACGCGGTGGGCTACGCCGGCGCCGACGATCAGGCAGGCCAGCATGGCGCCGATGCCGGCGACGCCGACCCGGCCCAGCCGCTCCGCGGCGTGCGGGCTCATGCTGCCACCGGGACTTGCGCGCCGGCGGGGCTGGTCTGCGCAGCGGCCGGCACAGGCTGGGCGGCCTGCTGGGCGGAGGCGGCGAGCGCGCGGGACAGGATCTGCGCCACCCGGCCAGCGTCCGGAATGCCGCGCAGGCTCGGTTGGGCGTGCTTCAGGCGCCACGGCCGCACGCTCGGCCACATGGCAAGATAGGCGATGCGCTGATCGGGGCGGAGTTCGAGCGACAGGTCGCCCGTGCCGTCGGCAAACACCCGCAGCGACGCGGCGTCCACCTTGGCGAAGGGCACGTTGATCGTCATCGGCAGCGCGACGCCGAAGCGCACTACCAGCCTCCGGTCGGTCAGCGTGTAGATGGTGGATCGCGCCACCAGCCAGCCATACAGCGCCACCAGGCCCAGCAAGGCCGCCGCCAGCCCGGCGTTGCGGGCGACGCCCAGCATCGACTCGCTGGTCAGCGGGAAGGCCTCGAACGCCGACCATGCGAACAGCGCGCCGATATAGATGCTCAGCTTGCGGTGGTAGAAGGCGTTCCGGGCGAGGCTGCGCCAGTCGGGCGATCCCTGCCAGATCACCTGTTCGCCTGCGGGTGGCCGCTCCGGCAGGCCCTTGATCGGCTCGTAATCGTGCTCGCGCATCTTCGTTTCCTTACAGAAGCGGGCCAAGGCGTCCGGGCTTCGCGTAGAGCGTGCCGCCGCCGTAGTAGCCCATGACCATGTCTTCCTCGCGCAGCGTCACCTGGTCCGGGTGCTTGAGGCCGGGGACGAAGGCGAACTGTTCCGACGTGATGGACCTGGCACGGACCACGGGGCGGTTGCCGTCGATGATCTTCGCCAGGTTCATCGGCAGCAGCACGCGGCGCGAGCCGTCTGCCACTTCCACTTCGAGGTAGCGGATGATCGTCTCCGACCGGTCCACCCAAACATCCACGCAGGTGCCGCCCTGCTTGTTGTCGCCGCCGATGACGGGCATGCCGATCGGGTTTGGGTCTTCCTCGGCGAGGAAGAAGTCGGTGGCGACCCGCAGCGGCACGATCTTCGGCTTGCGGTCATCGAAGCCGACATCGGGCTCGTCGGTGCGCATCGCCCACGACGCGGGGCCTACGCCGTCCACCATCGGGTTGCCAGTCGGCTCCAGCGGGGCGCCGGGCCAGAAGCCGATCGGCGTCGCTGCGACCGGACGCTCCTGCTCTCGCGAGACATGCATGCCGCCATGGCCGAGGATGAACACCTTGCCCGGCGGGGTGGGCGGGAAGCCCTCCACCGTGGTGCGCGGCTGCGGCCGGTCCGGCGTGAGAGGATAGCCTTCGCGCTTATCCTCGCGCCGGATGTAGATCACCAGCCCGGCGAAGAAGAGGAAGAAGGCGTAGAGGGTCGCCTGCGCGACGTCGATATATCCGGTGAATGCGCCGATTTCCATGTGAGTCACCTGACCGAAAGAGCTGGAGCGGAGAGCGAAAGTGAGCGGGAGGACTGCACCAGCGGTCCGATCGCGATCAGCGTCACGAACAGCAGGGCGAGTTCGATGTTGTAAACGGTGGCATAGCCGGTCGCCGGCCCGTCCAGGGCAGGGCCGAACACGCCACGGGTGGCAAGGGCCGCCACGCCGTCCCGCAGCAGTCCACCGCTGGCCACTGCGAGCCCGGCCGCGGAGGCCTGAACGGCGCCCCAGGTGCCGATCGCAAGCCCGACCTGGCCGCCCTGGGCCATACGCATCGCTGCGGTCAGCGTGCCGTGGGCGAAGAACCCGCCGCCGAGACCGATCAGGCTGGTGCCGACCGCGAACAGCGCGGCGGAGTTGGCAGGGGCTGCGAAGATGACGGCGGCGAAGGCGCAAACCCCGGCGAGCGCGCCCATTGCGGCCACCCGGTAGGGGTCCATGCCGCGTTCCAGCAGCTTTGCCGCAACATACAGCCCGACCAGACCGCCCACCGCCAGCAGTGCGGTCAGCGACGTCGTCGTGCCGACCGAGAGGTGCAGCACCTGGCCGCCATACGGCTCCAGCAGGATGTCCTGCATGCTGAAGCCGACCGTGCCGAGGCCGACCGCGACCAGGCGGCGCATCGATTGCGGCTGGGCGGTGAACAGCTTCCAGGATTGGGCGAATGTCGGACGGGCGATCGTCTTCGCGGTCTGCGACGGCCGGCGCGGCTCCTGCTTCCACAGGGCGATCGAGTTCAGCACGATGGTCGTCACGGCGGTGCCCTGGATCACCTGGATCAGCCGCACTTCGCTGAAATGCGCCAGCAGCAGGCCGAACACCACCGCGCTGCCGACCATGCCGACCAGCAGCATGACGCAAAGCAGCGCCACAACGCGGGGCTGCGCCTTGGTCGGCGCCAGGTCGGTCGCCAGCGCAAGGCCCACCGTCTGCGTCGTGTGCAGCCCGGCCCCAACCATCAGGAAGGCGAGGGCGGCGGCGATCTTGCCGATGAACAGCGGCCCGGTGGTGTCGCCTGATAGGATCAGCAATGCGAACGGCATGATCGCCAGGCCACCGAACTGCACCATGGTGCCGAACCACAGGTAGGGCACCCGGCGCCAGCCGAGCACGGAGCGGTGGTTGTCCGACTTGAACCCGACCAGCGCGCGGAACGGTGCGAACACCAGCGGCAGGGACACCATCAGCGCCACCAGCCAGGCGGGGACCCCGAGTTCGACGATCATCACCCGGTTCAGCGTGCCGATCATCAGCACCACGGCCATGCCGACCGTGACCTGGAACAGCGACAGCCGCAGCAGCCGGCCCAGCGGCAGTTCCGGCGTCGCGGCATCGGCGAACGGCAGGAATTGCGGCCCGATCCTGCGCAGCGTTTTCACAGCGATGGCGTTGACCCGCATCATGCCGCGAGCAGCTCCAGCGCCTGGGATGTGTAGAAAGTGCCCTTGACCCGCTCCGTCCGCCCGATCGTGGCGGTGACGGCTGGGTCGGCGGCGAGGGCGCGCATGAAGCTGGCCGCGCTGACGGGCACGATCTCCGGCGAGCGGTCGTTGCGCGGGAACAGCTTGCCGACGGCGCGCTTTAGGGTGAGCGCCGGGGTGCTGGGGGCGAAGGTGAAGATCATCGACACGTCGGCCCGCTTCGCCAGCCCGGCGACCACCCGCAGAGCATCGGCCTGGCGGTAGTGGATCAGCGAGTCCATGCCGACGATGTGGTCGAAGCGGCCCACCGCCGGGTCGAGCATGTCGCCGGCCTGGTAGGTGATGCGGTGCGCCAGTTCGGCCGGCGTGCGGTCCCGCGCGACGTTGACCAGGTTGGCGGACAGGTCGATCGCGACGACCTCGGCGCCGCGGCGCGCGGCTTCCACCGCGAGCGCGCCTGTGCCGCACCCGGCGTCCAGCAGCCGGCGGCCGTGGAGGTCCTCCGGCAGCCAGCCCAGAAGCAGGGCGCGCATGCGGTCCCGCCCGGCGCGCACGTTGGCGCGAATGCCGCTGACCGGGGCGTCGGACGTCAGTTGGCGCCAGGCCTCGGCGGCGGTGCGGTCGAAATAGGTTTCGATCCGCGTGCGTTGCTGGAGGTAGGTGGCGGCCATCAGTCGAACCCCAACAGGTCGAAGATATCGCGGTCACGCATCGGCTTGCTCTCGAGCGGCTCGACGCCGGCCCAAAGCTGGGCGGCGAGGCGGAGGTATTCGGCCTTGACGCGCTCGAGTTCCGGCGAGCTTTCCATCTCGAACAGCGTGGCCTTCTTCAGGCGGGAGCGGCGGATCACGTCCAGCATCGGGAAGTGCGCCAGCGTCTCGAGCCCGGTGGCCGCGTTGAACTTGTCCAGTTGGTCGGTGCTGTCGCTGCGGTTGCAGATCACGCCGCCGAGCCGGACATCGTAGTTCTTCGACTTGGCCTGGATCGCCGCCAAGATGCGGTTCATCGCGAAAATGCTGTCGAAGTCGTTGGCGGTGACGATCAGCGCCCGGTCGGCATGCTGCAGCGGGGCGGCGAATCCGCCGCACACCACGTCGCCGAGCACGTCGAAGATCACCACGTCGGTGTCTTCCAGCAGGTGATGCTCCTTCAGCAGCTTCACCGTCTGTCCGACGACGTAGCCGCCGCAGCCGGTGCCTGCGGGCGGGCCGCCGGCCTCGACGCACATCACGCCGTTATAGCCTTCGTATACGAAGTCCTCGGGGCGCAGCTCCTCGGAATGGAAGTTCACGCTCTCCAGGATGTCGATCACCGTCGGCACCAACTTCTTCGTCAGCGTGAAGGTGCTGTCATGCTTGGGGTCGCAACCGATCTGCAGCACCCGCTTGCCAAGCTTGGAGAAGGCGGCGGACAGGTTGGAGGATGTCGTCGATTTGCCGATGCCGCCTTTGCCATACACGGCGAACACCTTGGCGGTGCCGATCTTGACGGTGGCATCCAGCTTGACCTGGACGCTGCCTTCGCCGTCGCCTCGGCCCGTGGTCCTGCGAACGAGTGTTGCGGTGTTCATGCTGCCATCCCTATTCCGACGCCTTCGAGCCGGTCTTCCAGCTCCTCCCCCGCGTGGCGCAGGGCATCCAGCGTCGCCTGATCCGGGGACCAGTAGCGGCGCTCCTTCGCTTCCATCAGCCGGTTGGCGATCTTGACCGAGGCCGTGGGGTTGAGCTGCGCGATACGCTCGCGCATCTCCTCGTCCAGCACGTAGGTCTCGGCTAATTTCTGATAGACCCACGGCTGCACTTCGCCCGTGGTGGCGGACCAGCCGAGCGTGTTGCTGACGTGCGCCTCGATCTCACGCACGCCTTCGAAGCCGTGCTTCAGCAGCGCCTCGTACCATTTCGGGTTCAGCGCGCGGGTGCGGGTTTCCAGCGTCACCTGTTCCGACAGGGTGCGGATCGCGCCATCGCCGCGGGTCTGGTCGCCGATATACACCGCGGCCTTCTTGCCGCCGCGGGCACGCTGCACGGCGCGGCTGATGCCGCCGAGCGTGTCGAAGTAGTGATCGACCGTGGTGACGCCGACTTCGACCGAATCCAGGTTCTGGTAGGTGAGTTCGACGCTTGCCAGGGTCTGCGCCAGCACCCTGTCCGAGCGCTGCGGCTTGCCGTTCACGCCGTAGGCGTAGCCTTTGCGCTTGGTGTACGCTTCGGCGAGTTCGTCTTCCTCTTTCCAGGCGCCTTCGCCGACCAGGCTGTTGACGTTGGCGCCGTAGGTGCCGTCGTCATTGCCCCAGACGCGCAGCGCGGCCTCTTCCATGGTGCCGCCGTTCGTGGCGATGAACGCCAGGGCGTGCTTGCGGATGAAGTTCATCTCCGACGGTTCGTCCGCCGTGGCGGCGAGCAGGGCCGCCTCGGCTAGCAGTTTGGTCTGCAGCGGCAGCAGGTCGCGGAAGATGCCGGAGAGCGAGATCACCACGTCCACGCGCGGGCGGCCCAGCGTCTCCAATGGCACGAGTTGCGCCCCGGCGAGCCGGCCGTAGCCGTCGCGCCGCGGTTCGGCGCCGATCAGCCACAGCGCCTGCGCGATCGGGCTGCCCTCGGTCTTGAGGTTGTCGGTGCCCCACAGCACCATCGCGATCGTCTCGGGCAGGGGATTGCCCTCGGCGGCGTGGCGGGCGAGCAGCCGGTCGGCCTGGCGCGCGCCGTCCTGCACCGCGAAGGCGCTGGGCAGGCGGAACGGGTCGAAGCCGTGCAGGTTGCGGCCCGTGGGCAGCACGTCGGTGTTGCGCAGCAGGTCGCCGCCGGGTGCCGGATGCAGGTAGCCGCCGTCCAGCGCGTGCAGGATGCCCGGGATCTCGTAATCCTCGCCCATCAACCGGTCGAGCCGGGCGCGTTCCACGGGTTCGGTGACATTGGCAGCGTCCAGCATTTCGGCGCGCTGTGCCGCATCCGGCGGCTCGCCGACCACATGAAGTCCGTGCGGGATGAGCGCGTATTCCAGTTCCAGCAGTGAGACGCCGATGCTCAGGATCTCCGCTTCCGGATTGGTCCAGATTGGGTCGGCGGCGGCGAGTTCGACCGCCACGGCCTGCGCCTGCACCAGTTCCGCAAGGTTCTGGCGCTGCGCGGCGTCGGTATCCGGCTCGAGGTTGCGCCAGCGGTCCATGGAGGATTTCAGGTCCAGCAGGCCCTTATAGAGCCCTGCATGCGCCACCGGCGGCGTCAGATAGCTGATCAGCGCCGCGCCGGCGCGGCGCTTGGCGATCATGCCCTCGGACGGGTTGTTGGACGCATAGAGATAGAAGTTCGGCAGGTCGCCGATCAACCGGTCCGGCCAGCACGTGTCCGACATGCCGGACTGCTTGCCCGGCATGAACTCCAGCGCGCCATGGGTGCCGAAATGCAGCACGGCATGGGCGCCGAAATCCTCGCGGATGTAGCGGTAGAACGCCGAAAAGGCATGGGTGGGGGAGAAGCCCTGCTCGAACAGCAGGCGCATAGGATCGCCCTCATAGCCGAAGGAGGGCTGTATGCCGATGAACACGTTGCCGAAGCGCTCACCCAGCACGAAGATGGAACTGCCGTCGCTTTGCGCGCGGCCGGGCGAGGGGCCCCAGTTGCGCTCGATCTCCGCCAGGTGCTTCTCGCGGCGCACGTGGTCGTCAGCGGGAATGCGGGCGAACACGTTGGCATTGGCGCCGAAGCGGCCGCTATTGCCGATGGTCACCTGTTCGCGCAGGTCCAGGGCGGTGGCGGGAATGTCCAGCGTGTAGCCGGCCGCCTTCATCGCCAGCATGGTGTTGCGCAGCGATTCAAAGACGTTGATGTAGGCGGCGGTGCCCGTGGTGCCGGCGTTGGGCGGGAAGTTGAAGATCACCAGCGCCACTTTGCGATCCGCACGCTCACTGCGGCGCAGTTGCACCAGCTTCAGCACGCGGTCCGCCAGGGTGTTGGCGCGTTCCGGGTGGGACGCCATGTCGCGCTCGCAGGTCTTGCCGTCGCAGCCGGGGCAGCGCTGTTCGGACTTGGAGCGTCCGCAGCGCCCGCCGAAAGTCATCGGCCAGATGCCGCCGTCGAGTTCGGGGATGGCGACCATCAGCGTCGCCTCAACCGGCAGCAGGCCGCGCGTGTCGCCTTCCCACTGCACCATCGTCTGGAATTCCAGCGGATGGGCGGTGATGTAAGGGACGTCCAATTCGCCAAGGATGGTCTCGGCGGCCTTCGCGTCGTTGTAGGCCGGGCCGCCGACCAGTGAGAACCCGGTGAGCGAGACCACGGCATCCACGGCAGGGACGCCGTTCCGCTTGAAGAACTTGTCGATCGCCGGGCGCTGGTCGAGGCCGCTGGCAAAGGCGGGGATCACCTTCAGGCCGCGGGCCTCAAGGGCGGCGATCACGCCGTCATAGTGCCGCGCATTGCCCGACAGGACGTAGGATCGCAGCAGCAGCAGCCCGACCGTGCCTGTGCTGAGCCCCGTCGGCAGCAGCTCCAGCCGCTCCACGATCCGGCCATGCGCGCGGGGGTGGTAGAGGCCGATATCCGGATAGACCACCGGGTCGGCAGCCTTGACGCTGCCGGCGAGGGCCTGGCGCGGGCCGGTTGCGTAGCGGTCCACCAGCAGACGGACCAGGCTGCCGAGGTTTTCCTCCGACCCGGCCAGCCAGTATTGCAGCGACAGGAAGTAGGCGCGCACGTCCTGTGCGGTGCCCGGGATGAAGCGCATGATCTTCGGCAGTTGCCGAAGCATCTTCATCTGATCCTTGCCGGCGCTGGACTTAGGTCCGCCCTTGCCGCGCAGCTTCTTCAGCATCGCCATGGCGCCCTTCGGCTCCACAGCCATGTCAAAACGGCCCATGCGGGTCAGCTTGACGATTTCGCTGCCCGACATGCAGCACAGCATGGCATCGCAGTGGTCACGCCGCGCCCGCAGCGCCGGCAGCACGGCGCGGATGTGGTCGTCCAGGAACAGCATGGTGGCGACGACGATGTCGCCGCGCGCGATATCGGCCTGGCAGGCTTCAAGCGCGCCCTCACGGTCCCATTCGTCCGCGGCGTGCATGGTCAATTCCAGGCCGGGGATGTCGCGTTCCAACTGATGCGTGACGCGTGCGAGCGCACCGGACAGGTGGCTGTCCATCGTCACCATGACGACTCGGATCGGCGTCACGGCGTCACCGACCAAAGTGAGCTTTGGCATCGTAAAGCGTCTCCACCGTGATGGTCGTGAGCGCCTTTTCGGTGGCAAACCGCTCCGTATTGCGGCGAGCTTTGCCCCGAACGAAGAAGGGGATTTTGCCGAGTTCCTTCTCGGCGTCGCTTGCCCAGGTCAGGGTGAGCGGTGCGGCCTGCACTGGCGCTGCGGCTTCGGCCGGTGCGCTGTGCTGCAGGTGGGACGGCTGGGCCTCGTCATGGAATTCCGCATCGCCGCGGAACATGCCGAGCAGGTGCTCCTCCAAACCCATCATCAGCGGGTGCACCCAGGTGTCGAACAGCACGTGCGTGCCTTCGAAGCCCATTTGCGGGGAGTGCCGGGCCGGGAAGTCCTGCACGTGCATGGGCGCGGAGATCACGGCGCAGGGGATGCCCAGGCGCTTGGCAACGTGCCGCTCCATTTGCGTGCCGAGCACGAGTTCCGGTGCGAGGGCTGCGATCTGCTGTTCGACGTCGAGGTAGTCGTCGGTGATCAGCGCCTCGATCCCGTAGAGCTTGGCGGCCTCGCGCACCTCGCGGGCGAACTCGCGGCTGTAGGTG
>CAZZVB010000110.1:0-14688 GCA_964657445.1 uncultured Burkholderiaceae bacterium
CGGTTCATCATGACCGGCAGATCGGCGTTCTCCAGCACGTGCCGGGTAACTCCGCCTAGGATCAACTGGCGCAGGCGCGAGTGCGAGTACGCGCCCATCGTCAGCAGGTCCGCCCCGAATTCCCGTGCTGCGGCCAGCATGCCTGCGCCGACCTCGCGGTCCAGCGGGCGGAACGTCGCCATCTCCGCCTTGATGCCGTGCAGGGCGAGATAGTTCGCCAGGTCACGGGCCGGCGGCCCGTTGCGCTGGTATTCTGCGGCCGAAAGGATGCGCACGGCCTGCGCCTCGCGCAGCCAGGGCAGCGCGGCCTGCACCGCCGCGGCACCCTCGCCGGTGCCGTTCCAGGCGACCGCGACCCGCGTTCCGAGCGTCTGCGGCGCATTGTGCGGAGCGATCATGACAGGTCGGCCGCTATCGAACAGCACCGCATGCAGCGCGTCCGACGACGACACGTCGTCGCCTGCTTCCGGGTGCGGCACGATGGTCAGGTCGGCCAGCCGGGCCTGCTGCGCGACCACGTCCTCCTCCCGGCCGACGGTCACGGCGAAGGTCGCCGTGGGATGGTCGGCGTGGTCCGTGGGCTGTTCGATGTGGATGCCGGCGGTCTCGATCGCATTTTCGAACATGCGGCGCACCGCGGAGGAGCGCTCACCGCTTTCCTTCTCGGTGGCCTGCATCATCTCCTGGATCATCGCGCCGGACAGGCCTTCGCCGGCCAATGGGGCGACATCGCGGCTGTCCGTGCGGACGTGCAGCGCCAGGATGTGGGCGTTCCATTGGCGGGCGACGATCAGGGCGGTCGAGATGGCGGCCTCTCCGGCCGCGGTGCCGATCAACGGAAGGAGCAGCTTGCGGATGGGCATGGTGAGCGTCCTTGTGGGTTCGTGTCGTCTTGGCCGCTGATTTCACCTGACATGAGCAAGCGCGGAACCGGCGCGCAAGCGTTTCGCGTTCAGCCGGGTCCGAGCAGCGTCCGGCAGGCCGCCATCGCGCCTTCATCCGCCGTGACCCGGTGCCAGCTTATCGGCCCCGGATCGACGCCGGCCAACCGGTGCAGCACCGCTTCGGTCGCGTCGGAGGCGTCGCCCGTCCGGTCACGAACCCGGCGCGCCAGTTCGGCGATGGGCGCTTCAAGCCAGATGCCGGTGAAGGCTGGTCCGATGTCGGCCACCGCATCGCGCAGCGCAGCGGACAGGAACGTCGCATCCGCGATTACGCCGTGGGGCGCGGCGTCGCGAACGGCTGCCAGCAGCGCCGCATCGGTGCGGGCGTTCGCCTCTGCCGAGTAGGCGCCGGGCGGCAGGCGCGCTTCCGGCGCCACCCCATGCAGCCGTTTGCGGATTTCGTCGCTGCGCACGATCAGTGCACCGGGGGCCGCGCCGAGGGCCGGGGCGAGTGCCCGGGCCTGGGTGGATTTCCCAGTGCCGGGCAGCCCGCCAATCGCAACGATGCGGCCCGGCACTGGCCTGAGATAGGCCAGCGCTGCATCGAGGTAATCGAGATCGCCTGTCACATGGGCCCGCACCATCGCCCGGCGCGACATGAAGGCCGGCAGCAACCGCACGAGCGCCGCGTCGCCGGTGCGCGCCACATAGCGGTTCAGCACCCGGTTGGCGGCGCGGCGCCCAGCCCGGCGGTCCAGGTCCATCAGCAGGAACGCGAGGTCGTACGCCACGTCGATGGTCGCCATCGCCTCGTCGAACTCCAGTGCGTCGAACGGGGCGGGGGCGCCGTGCCACAGGCAGATGTTGCCGAGATGCAGGTCGCCGTGCGCCCGCCGTACGAACCCGTCAGCCGACCGCTGCGCCAGTTGAGGGGCAAGTGCGTCGAGCGCCTGCTCGGCCGCCTGCAGCCAGTCCGCCACGCTGCCCGCCGGCAAACCTGCGTCGAGGGCGGCACGCGCGTTGCCGCGGGCGTTACGGCCGGGGTGCGCCGGGTCATGATCGTGTGCGGGGGCGCGGCGCGCGTGGTCCGCCGCCACCATGTCGCCCAGCGCGTCGAGCAGGGTGTCCGGTAGGCCGGCGGGCACCCGGTCAAGCACGAAGTCGCCCTTGGGGATGCGCGCCATCCGCAACACCCAGTCCACCACCCGGCCGTCGCCACCGAGTTGCAGCCCATCCGGCCCTTGCGTGATGGCGACCACATCGCGGTAGAGACCCGGCGCCGCGTCGCGGTTCAGCGCCAATTCGCGCTCCAGGAAAAACTGTCTGCTGGCAAGCTCTGTGAAGTCCAGAAAGGCGAGCCGGACGGCCCGTTTCAGCTTCCAGACAGTTGCATCGCCCACGAACACAGCCGAAATCTGCGTCTCGTGCGCAGGCGACCCCGCCAGTGTTTCGAGGAAGTTGCGGACGGGACCCTGCGCTGCCTCCGGATCAGGGATACCGGGCCTCCGAACGCCATCCGCCGCCATCGGGCGTGTACACGCGGCGGTCATGCAGGCGGAACGGCATGTCCTGCCAGAATTCGATTGCCGCGGGCGTAACGCGATAGCCGGACCAATGGGGCGGACGCGGCACGGTGTCTCCCGGGTAGCGGCTGTCCATCTCCGCCAGCCGCCGTTCCAGCTCCGCCCGGCTCGGCAGCGGCCGGGACTGGTCGGACGCGATCGCGCCCAGGCGGGAGATGCGGGCGCGGCTGTTGAAATAGGCATCGGCTTCTTCGGCCGAAACCGGCGTCACCGGGCCCTCCACGCGGACCTGGCGGCGCAACGTCTTCCAGTGGAACAGGAGCGATACGTGAGGGTTGGCGGCAAGCTCGCCACCCTTGCGGCTCTGGAAGTTGGTGTAGAACACGAAGCCGCTGGCATCGACGCCCTTCAACAGCACCATCCGCACAGAGGGATGTCCGTCCGGCGTGGCGGTGGCGAGCGCCATGGCATTCGGATCATTCGGTTCGCTTACCGTGGCTTCGGCCAGCCAGTCTTGAAACAGCCGGATCGGGTCGGACACGACCGGAACTGGCTTGGTTGCCTCGCGGTCGTGCAGGATGGGGGTGTCGGGCATAGGGGTGACCTCTCTGTCCCTAGTGTGGAGGCGGCACGGCACTTCGCCAAGCTTGCCCTTCCCTTGCCGAGCCTCCTGTGTCACCACCGCCTGCCCAATATCGCGCCCCACGATCGAAGACGTAAGGACCACCGCTATGCAAGACGCCAAACCGGGAGCGAAGCCCCTCAGCGGCAGCTTGATGGCGGGCAAGCGCGGTCTGATCATGGGTGTGGCGAACGATCGTTCGGTGGCATGGGGGATTGCTGCGGCCTGCGCCGCACAGGGGGCGCAGCTTGCCTTCACCTATCAGGGCGACGCTTTGGAGAAGCGGGTGCGGCCGTTGGCCGGGAGCGTCGGCAGCGAGATCGTGCTACCTTGCGACGTCGCGAGCGACGCCAGCATGGACGCCGCCTTCGCTCAGTTGGGCGCCGCTTGGGACGGCCTCGATTTTCTGGTACATTCCATCGGATGGGCGGACAAAGCGTATCTGCGGGGCAAGTACCTCGACACGCCACGCGATGCGTTTCTGACCGCGCTTGACATCTCCTGCTACTCGCTGACGGCAGTGGTCGCTCGCGCCGTGCCGATGATGCGCGCCGGCGGGTCGATCGTGACAATGACCTATCTGGGCGCCGAGCGGGTGATGCCGCACTACAACGTCATGGGCGTTGCCAAGGCCGCGCTGGAGGCGTCGGTGCGGTATTTGGCGGCCGATCTGGGTGGGCAGGGCATCCGCGTGAACGCGATCAGCGCCGGGCCGATCAAGACGCTGGCGGCCAGCGGCATCGGCGATTTCCGCTACATCCTGCGCTGGAACCAGTACAACTCACCGCTCGAACGCAACACGACGATCGAGGAAGTCGGCGGCGCCGGCGTGTATCTGCTGTCCGACCTGTCGTCCGGCGTGACCGGCGAAGTGCACCATGTCGATAGCGGCTATCATACGGTCGGCATGAAGAACCCGGCCGCGCCGGACATCAACGTCGCTTCCTCGGAGTAGCGCCACGGCGCCCGACCGGCCATGAGCCACAACAGTTTCGGCCACCTGTTCCGCGTCACGACCTGGGGTGAGAGCCACGGCCCCGCCATCGGCTGTGTGGTCGATGGCTGCCCACCGCTGCTGCCGCTCAGCGAGGCGGACATCCAGCCCTATCTCGACCGGCGGCGCCCGGGCCAATCGCGTTTCACCACCCAGCGTCAGGAACCGGATACGGTCCGCATTCTGTCCGGCGTGTTCGAGGGCCGCACGACCGGAACGCCGATCGCGCTGCAGATCGACAATGTGGATCAACGGTCACGGGATTATGGTCAGATCGCCACGCAGTTCCGCCCCGGCCATGCGGACCTGACGTATCAGCTCAAATACGGCATCCGCGACTATCGTGGCGGCGGACGGTCATCTGCGCGGGAAACCGCGATGCGGGTCGCGGCTGGCGCCATCGCCCGCCGCGTGCTGGATGGCGTGACCATCCGCGGCGCGCTGGTGCAACTCGGCAGCCATCCCATTGATCGCAGCCGCTGGGACTGGGCTGCCACGCTGGAGAACCCGTTCTTCTGCCCCGATCCGGTGGCTGCGGCGGAGTGGGCGCTGATACTCGAAGACGTGCGCAAACGCGGCTCCTCCGTTGGAGCCGTCATCGAGGTGACGGCCGAGGGCGTGCCGCGCGGTCTGGGCGCGCCGATCTATGGCAAGCTGGACGCCGATCTCGCCGGTGCGCTGATGAGCATCAATGCCGTCAAGGCAGTCGAAATCGGCGCCGGCTTCGCGGCTGCGGCTCTCCATGGCGAGGAGAACGCGGACCCAATGCGCATGCAGGACGGCGAAATCGCGTTCGAAGCGAACCACGCCGGCGGCATTCTGGGCGGGATTTCTACCGGCCAACCCGTCGTAGCGCGGTTTGCGGTCAAGCCGACGAGTTCAATTCTGGCGCCCGTCGCTTCCGTGGACCTGGGCGGCAACGACGTGGACGTCCAAACCCGCGGGCGGCACGATCCCTGTGTCGGCATTCGCGCCGTGCCTGTGGGTGAGGCGATGATGGCGTGCGTGCTCGTTGATCATTTGTTACGACATCGCGGGCAGAATGGGCCTACAGCATCCGGAACAAACCAGCCTCGCAACTAACGCAGGTCACGATCATGTGACTCGGGGGCGGAGGTTGGGCAACCCTATTTTGGGCAGCAATGAATCACATCCCAGGCGAAATCGACTGTGCTGCCCTCCAGGCCTTTGTCGAGGCCGTCGGGAAACGTGCGTGGTCCGATCGCTTGGCGGAATTGGAACGCGCCTCGGCAAGTCCGACGCGACTTGGCCGCGCTGTTGCACAGCGCCACGTCATCGAACTGACGATCAACCGCTGGCGCATCCCCGGGCGAAACCGCCCTCCCAGCAAAGCCGAACTCCGCATCATCGCATTGGCCACCGATGCAAGCCGGCTGTTCGACACGCTGACGGAAGCCAGCCGGGACCGCTTGCGCAACTGGCTGCTGGAGACGGTGAAGGACGACAACACGCTCATCCCGCAATTCCATCTGCTGCGGATCGCCGCGATGCAGCGGGCGCGCGGTTTCGACGTCGCGTTCTCCGGCCTGGAAGACGAGAGCACGTTCGATCTGCTGCTGCACCGTGACGGACAGGAGGCGGAGGTCGCCTGCGACGTCGTGTCCGCTGAGGACGGCCGCGGTGTCCATCGTGGCGCCTGGTCCAGTTTGTGCGATCGCATCGATCCGGAGCTGCAGACCTGGCTCGCTAGCCATCCCGGACGCTACCTGCTGAAGCTGACTTTGCCGCAGGGGCTGAAGGATCTGCCGGAAGGCGACGCGCTCGGCACCCTCCATACCCGCATCACGGCAATGCTCTCCACCATGCGTCGCGCCGACCATGATGAGGCGGCGGTGCTACGGCTCGATCCATTGATGCTGGCCGCTGCTCAGGCGGACGAACTGGGCCTCATGCCGCGTCTGCGGACAGAGTTCGGACCCGAAGCGCATCTTGCGGTCACCAAGACGGAGCGCAGCCTGTTTGTCATGGCCGCCCGTGCCGGGCAGGAGAACCAGGTTGCGGTCGCCGTGCGAAACCGTATGGCGGCCGTCGCACCCGCACGGCTGACGGGAACCAGGCCAGGCATCTTGGCCATGTTCATCGAAGACACGGACAAGACCGAGTGGCGCCTACTGCGCGAGAGGATGGAGCTGGAAGGCGAGGCGCGGCAGTTCCTCACCAATCCTGGCGCCAAGTCGGTCGTCGCTGTCACGTGCGCGTCCCGGCTTGAGATGTTCGGCATGGCAGTGCCAGAGGCGGCACCGGATGGCGAGTTGCGGTTCCGCAACCCCTCCCACCCGGCAGCCAAAACCGCTGCACTTGCGCCGGCAGTTACGTCGTCGGTGTAGCAAATCGATAAAGTTCGTGTGCCAGCCTTAGATTCGCCTTCGTCCCGAGCGTTAAAGCCTGCAATGGTGCAGTGCGGCGTGACGGAGTGGCGATGACCGAGCAGGATTACGATCAGAAGGTAACCGAGCTGGACCGGATCCTGAATGATCCCGACAGCCGTATGGAACCTGCGCGTGTGTGGTCGTTGCTGGCGGAGATATCGAGCTACGAACACCGAGAGCCTGCTATTCCAGCCGCCGAATAGCCTCATCGATCCGGCTGGCAACCGGAAGGCTCCCCTGAGTGCCGGCAGTTTCGCAACACAGCCCGGCCGCGATGTTTGCGCGTTTCAATGCGGCGGGAATGCCCAGCCCGCGGTCCAACGCCGCAGCGAAAACACCGGCAAAGCAGTCTCCCGCGCCCGTCGTGTCCACCACGCGGCACGGCGCAGCCGCGAATGTCACTGCAAGGGCAGCATCGGCTGCTTCTAGTCCATTCGCCCCGAGCGTGCGCACGACGCCTGTGTCCAGCGCCGAGTGTAGCGCGCCCGCCGTGGCGCAGCAGCCGAGTTGCCCCGCGAGCCAGGCTGCCTCCTCCACGTTCACCAACAACCAATCGACCATTCGTATCGCATCTGGGGCCAGATCGCCCGCGGGTGCCAAGCTCAGCACGATCCGCGCACCACGTCCCCGCGCCCGGCGGATCAATGCTGCCGTCTCGCCGGCATCGACCTCCATCTGCAGAACGAGCGTCGTGGCCGGACCGAGATATTCGTCGGGTACCCGGTCTTCACGTGCCAGCAGATTGGCGCCGCTGGCGACGGCGATGTGGTTCTGGCCCGTTCGGTCAACGCAGATCGACGCCGATCCGGTAGGCAGTGCTGCCTCACGTTGCAGCCCGCTCAAGTCCACCCGGGCGGCGACCATCCCCGCGAGCGCCGTTTCAGCGATCGCGTCCTGCCCCACGGCGCCGGCGAAGACGACCTTGGCGCCGTCCAGCGCCGCTGCGACCGCCTGGTTGGCGCCTTTGCCGCCGGGCTCGATCTGGGCGGACCGCCCGATGACGGTCCGGCCGGCGGTTGGCAACTCGTCCAGGGTATAGATCGTGTCGAGGTTGACGCTGCCGAAAACCACGATCACGCCTTCAACGCCTCCTCCATCTCCGCCCACTCCCGTTTGCTCAAGCCGCTTTCGCCCTGCTGCACGTCTTCGCCGGCGAGGCGGCGGCGCAGCACGGCCAGCATCCCGGCGGAGAAAGTGACCGCCCCCATGCGGTAGTCGCGAAAGGCTGCCGCAGTCGAAGGAACCCAGGCATCCACCGTCGCCATCATGGCGTCGGCATAGGCACGGATCTCATACTGGGCATGGGCATCGGCGCGCAGCGATAGGAAGCCGAGCAAATTGTGCAGGTCCGTCTTCCAATACCACTGCGTGTAAGTATTGAGCGTCAGGTTCATCCGCGCCAGCTCGCGTGCGAGTCCTTGGCGGGCCGGGTCAGCCGGGCTGCCATCTGCGTCTTCGTTCAACATCCAGGTGTAATCGTCATGCGCCCGGCCCGCGTCGGCGCGCAGCATGTCGAGCACCGCGGCCGCCTCCACGCCCTCCAGCACGGCGCCGCGGCCCTGGCGGTTGACGCTCGATTGGGCGGCAAGCTGCTCCGGCGCAGGGATGTAGAATTCGCGATCCATGACGCTGTAACGCGCCGAGTACTCGTTCACGTTGGCCGTGCGATGGCGGATCCACTGCCGGGCGACGAAGATCGGCAGTTTGACGTGATACTTGATCTCGCACATCTCGAACGGCGTCGAATGGCGATGCCGCATGAGGTAGCGGATCAGCCCCGCATCCTCACTGACGCGCTTGGTGCCGCGGCCATACGACACGCGCGCGGCCTGCACCACTGCGGCGTCGTCGCCCATGTAGTCGATAACGCGGATGAAGCCGTGATCCAGCACAGGCATGGCCTGATACAGCATGGCCTCGAGCGCCGGGACGGTCGCGCGCAACGTGGGCGCGACCGTCGCGCGAAGCTCCGCGATGGCGTCCTGCTGGTCGGCGGAAAGGCGGGCGGGAAGATCAGCCACCGACGGCTCCATGACGTTCGTGAGTCGAAACCCCTACCATCCGGCGTGCCGGTCGCCTATATGTCGGTGGCTGGCTTGCCAGATATGGCGATAAACGGTGTGTGGAATAATCGTTGTGGACCCGGGGGCGGTACCCGGCGTCTCCACCAGTCTCCGGGATCAACATCCCGGTGAATGGATGAGGGGACGAAATAGGCTCGACACGCGTGGTAAAGACACATTTTTCGCTCGGCATTGTACCGCCGTTATCGGGCTATATTACAAGTGCCAATGACAATCATGAGGCATTCGCAGTCGCAGCGTAAGTTGCGATAGACGCGGTTCGGGGGGCACCGGGCAACAGAAGCCCCCCACTTCCACCTTTGGAGTGACCGATGCAGGCGATTTCCGTCCTTGACCTCGCTCCCGTGCCGGAAGGCTGCAGCCCAGCCGACGCGCTGCATAATTCGCTCGATCTAGCGCAGCACGCTGAACGCTGGAGCTACAATCGGTACTGGCTTGCCGAGCACCACAACATGGTGGGCATCGCCAGCGCCGCGACCGCCGTGACGGTGGGCTACGTCGCTGGCGGCACGCACACCATCCGGGTCGGCGCAGGCGGGATCATGCTGCCCAACCACTCACCCTTGGTCATCGCCGAGCAGTTCGGCACGCTCGCCACGCTCTACCCTGGCCGAATTGATCTGGGCCTTGGCCGCGCACCTGGCAGCGATGGCTACACGCAGCAGGCGCTACGCCGCCGTCCGGACTCGGCAGAGCGATTCCCCGAGGACGTAGCCGAATTGCAGGCGCTGCTCGGCCCGGTCGAACCCGGCCAGCGCGTGCAGGCGGTGCCCGGCGGCGGCACCAACGTTCCGCTCTGGATCCTTGGCAGCTCCACCTATGGCGCCCAAGTCGCAGCGTTGTTCGGCCTGCCCTACGCATTCGCCTCCCATTTTGCACCGGATTCGCTGATGCAGGCGCTGTCTATCTACCGCGCCCGGTTCAGTCCGTCCGCACAACTGAACCGGCCGCACGCCATGGTCGGGGTGAACGTGATTGCAGCCGATACGGATGCCGAGGCTGAGCGCCTGTTCACCTCGATCCAGCAGAGCTTTACCCGGATGTTCCGCGGTCAGCGAGGCAAGCTGCCGCTGCCGATCGACGACATCGAGGCCTATTGGTCGCCGGCGGAAAAGGCGCAGGTCATGGGTATGCTCGCCTGCAGCTTTGTTGGATCCCGCGAGACGGTGCGCCGGGGACTTGCCGCTTTCGTTGAGCAGACTGGCGCCGACGAACTGATGGTTGCTTGCGCGATCCACGACCACCACGCGCGACTACGGTCATACCAACTCCTGGCGGACATCGCACCGGCGCTGATCGGCGAAAAGGCGATGGCGTGAGCGATACGCCTCCCCCAGACAGTAAGCTCACTGCCACCAAGCTGCGCTGGGCGGCGGAGGGCCGCGCCCTCACGGGCCGGGTGTCGCGTCCGGAGGCGGACCGCCTGCCCCCCGGTCAGCACCTGGTCAAGGAGTGGCCGGTGCTCGATCTAGGGGTTCATCCGAAGATCGATCCCGCGCACTGGACCCTTCGGGTATTCGGCGCAGTGCAAGAGGCCGTGACATGGGATTGGCAGGCCTTCCGTGCCCAGCCGCAAGTGCGCGAGGTGACCGACATCCACTGCGTGACCACATGGTCGCGCTACGACAACGCCTGGGAAGGCGTCGCCACCCGCACCGTGCTTGCTGCCGTTCAACCGCTGCCCGCCGCCAACTATGTCATCCTGCACAGCCATGACGGCTACACCACCAACCTGCCGCTGGCCGACTTCGCCGCCGAGGACGCGGTCATAGCGCATAGCTGGGACGGCAAGCCGCTGACAGCCGAACATGGCGGCCCCGTTCGCCTGATCGTGCCGCACCTGTATTTGTGGAAAAGCGCGAAGTGGCTGCAGCGCATAGAGTTCGTCGATGCGGACAGGCCTGGGTTCTGGGAAGTCCGCGGCTATCATGAGCGTGGCGATCCCTGGCTGGAGCAACGCTACTCCGACTAGAGCCATTCCATTGAGAGCGACGCCATTGAAGCCTTGCATCCTAACCGGGGTCGAGCGCCAGCACCGCATAGCTCGCCAGCCAGTGTTCCCCCATGTAGTCGCCGGCCACATGGGGCAGTCCGGCGTCCAGGTGCAGTTCCGCCGCCTGTTCCATCATCACCCTTCGCGGATCGTCCTCTGCGAGCGCCGAAGCCAAGGATCGCCAGCACCAGGCGCGGCTGAGATTGAGGCCGTCCAAATGGGCGATCTTGCCATCCGTGCGGTCAGACACACCGACCGGTGAGAACAGCGCAACCGGACGCGCCTCCGCCAGATGCGGCAGGAAGCGGTTGAACCAGGGCACGAACTGCTCCGCGGGGAAAAGGCGGCGCATGCACTCCGCTTCGATGAGCGCTGGAGATAGAAAGTCGTCGCCGCTCGGTTCCCAGGCCTGGCAGTCGGCATCGTGCTCGTACCAGCCCTGCGCCGTCCAAATCAGCAGCTCATTCAGCTCCAGGTCTCCGGCGGTCAGGGCGTAGTCATGCGCCAACGCCAGCGCGAAGGCGGTATTGAAATGCGTGCCGGTGCGAACCGGGTAGCTCGCCTTGGGCAGAAAGCTTTTGAACCGGCTGGCGAAGATAGTCGTGAGCGGCGCCAGGGCATCATGCCACCGGTGTTCCGGCAGGTGCGTCAACGCTTCCCCCAGCTTCAACAGCCAGGCCCAGCCGTAAGGCCGCTCGAACCCGGCGGCCATCGGGTGCTGCAAGGTCGCGCACTCCCCGGCCACCGCTTCTGGCGTGAGCTGAGCGTCGAACAGGGCGCGGATCTCGCCCGCGGGCGCCATGGCGGGGAACAGCCGCAGAAGCCGCGCCAACATCCAGTAGGCATGCACGCAGGAATGCCAGTCGAAACTGCCGTAGAACACCGGGTGCAAATCGCGCGGGGAGCGGGCGTCCTGCGGGCCTGCCATGACGTTGCCGGGTTTGTTCGGGTATTCGCGCCGCACGTGCCCAAGCGCCACTGCGGCGAAACGCGCCGCCAGCGCCTCCGTCAGCACGCGCGATACCACCTATGCCACCTGACCAAGCGCCGTCATCAGTTCCGGGCGACCGCTCTGCTGCGCGATCGCGGCGGCGCTCACGCCCTCCGCATCTTTTCGCAGTATGTCGGCGCCATGCCGGACCAGCAGCGCCGCCATTTCAGGCCGGCCGAACATCACGGCGAAGATCAGCGGCGTGCGACCCACCTCGTTCGGCTTGTCAACATCCGCGCCGGCCGCCAGCAAGACCTCGGCGATCGCCACATAGCCCTTGAAAGCCACGCCGGACAGGGCCGTGCTGCCCTGCTCGTCCATTCCATTTACATCGGCGCCGCGTTCCAGCAGCAGCACCGTCGCATCCATCTGCCCGTTGTAGCTGGCCAGGATCAGCGGGGTGAAGCCGCGCTCATCGGGCCGGTTCGGATCGCACCCGCGATCCAGGCATTCCACCAAAGCCGCCGTGTCGCCACCCCGCGCCGCCGCGTGGAACCGATGTTCCAGCGCCTCGGGCGGGAATGGCGGCGGAGCGCTCATGTGATCGTCTGGATGACTTCGAAGCCCTCGAATTCCGGATGCCCAAGGTACTTGGCGCGGCTGCCGCCGGCGTTGGCATGGGCTGCGCGGAACTGCTCGGATCGGGTCCACCCTTCGAACGTGCTCTTGTCGGCCCATATGGTGTGAGAGGAATAGAGAACGTGATCCTCCTTCTGCGGACCGCGCAGCAGGTGGAACTCGACGAAGCCGGGCACTCCATGGAGGTAGCTCTCGCGGCCGGTCCACATCTGTTCGAACGCCTCCTCAGACCCGGGCGCCACCTTGAAGCGGTTCATCGCGATAAACACTCTGGTCCCTCCTGCCGTCACGTTGCCACAATATCATGGTGACTGTGGCGTTGTCGGCCAACTCGTCACTCGCCAGATCTGCGCCGGCCCGGCCAAGCAGTCTTTTGCCCGTGGCAGGCTGTCGCGGTATGACATCACTGAAAATCGAGCGTTACGCCATGGAAGACGACGATCCCCCTGTTCCGCAAGCCGATAGCCTGCTGCCGTATGACCTTTGGGCCCAAGAGGCCATGCGCGGCGTGGCGATCCGAGCGTTGGAGTATGCCGGCAAGGAAGGCATGCCGGGTGACCACCACTTCTACGTCAGCTTCCGCACCGATCATCCGGGCGTGGTCATCCCAACGCGGCTGCTTGCCCAGTATCCTGAAGAGATGACCATCGTGCTGCAGCACCAATACTGGGACTTGCGGGTGGACGAGGCGGCAGGGTTGTTCAGCGTCGGACTCTCCTTCGGCGGCGTGTCGAGCACGCTGGTGATCCCGTTTGCAGCCCTGACCGCCTTCGCCGATCCGCATGCCCAGTTCGGCCTCCGCTTCCGCGCGGCGCCTGTGGAGGCTGCGAACAGCGAGGATTTCGACGAGCAGCCCTCATCCAACAAATCCACCGCCCTGGCTGCCGTTCCCGAACCCAGCGAAGAACCCCAGGTCGTCAGCCTGGACGCATTCCGCAAAAGGAAAGACTGACTTGGATAGCTTGCCGCCGCGCTCGCCAGGGTTCGCCTACGCGCCAATGTTTCCTGTCGGGGAGCGATCGACGCCGTGGCGCAAGCTCGATATCGCAGGGGTGTCCACCGCGGTCTGCGATGGCCAGACCGTGCTGCGCATTCAGCCCGAGGCGCTGACGGAATTGGCGTTTCAGGCGTTCCACGACACGTCGCATCTTCTGCGGCCCGGTCATCTCGCCCAATTGCGGGCCATCCTGGACGACCCGGAGGCCAGCGCCAACGACCGCTTCGTGGCGCTGGACCTGCTGAAGAATGCCGCCATCGCAGCGGGCGGCGTGCTGCCGATGTGCCAGGACACGGGGACAGCCCTGGTGTTCGGCAAGAAAGGCCAGCGCGTCTGGGTGCAGGGCGACGAGGAGGAGGCGCTGTCGTACGGCGTGCATCGCACCTACACCGAAACGAACCTGCGATACAGCCAGATGGCGCCGCTCAGCATGTTCGAGGAGGTGAACACCGGCAACAACCTCCCCGTCCAGTTCGACATCATGGCTGCACCCGGCGAGCACCATGCCGACGAGTTCCACATGCAGTTCGTCGCCAAGGGCGGCGGCAGCGCCAACAAGACGTTCCTGTTCCAGGAAACCCGCGCGATCCTGTCGCCAGCCAAGCTGCTGGCCTATCTTGAAACCAAGATCCGCACACTCGGCACCTCCGCCTGCCCGCCGTATCACCTGGCCATCGTGATCGGCGGCACGAGTGCGGAGCTGACGCTCAAGACCGTCAAGCTCGCCAGCACCCGCTGGCTGGACACCTTGCCGACGACCGGGACTGCGGCCGGTCACGCGATTCGCGACACCGAGATGGAACGCCAGGTGCTGGAAATGACTCGGCGCATCGGCATCGGCGCCCAATTCGGCGGCAAGTATTTCTGCCATGATGTTCGGGTCATTCGTTTGCCGCGGCATGGCGCCAGCCTCCCCGTCGGGATCGGCGTCTCGTGCAGCGCCGACCGGCAGATTCTGGCCAAGGTGACGCCGGACGGCGTCTTCCTTGAACAGCTGGAGACCGACCCGGCGCGCTTCCTGCCTGAAGCCACGGACGCGATCCTGGGCGGCGAGGTGGTTCAGATCGAACTCAATCGCCCGATGATCGAAATCCGGCGGGAGCTGTCGAAACACCCCGTCTCCACCCGGCTGTCGCTGACCGGCACGATGGTGGTCGCGCGCGACATTGCGCACGCCAAGCTGGCCGAACGGCTTGCCGCCGGGGAGGCGTTGCCGGACTACATCAAGGATCACCCGGTGTATTACGCCGGTCCCGCCAAGACGCCGGAGGGCTTCGCCACCGGGTCCTTCGGCCCGACCACGGCCGGACGCATGGACAGCTATGTCGAGCAATTCCAGTCGGCTGGCGGCAGCCTGGTGATGCTTGCAAAGGGCAACCGCTCGCGCGCCGTGCGGGACGCCTGCCGCGCGCATGGCGGCTTCTATCTCGGAAGCGTCGGCGGCCCGGCGGCCCGGCTGGCGCAGGACTGCATCCGAAAGGTCGAGGTGCTGGAGTATCCGGAACTCGGCATGGAAGCGGTGTGGCGGATCGAGGTCGAGGATTTCCCTGCCTTCATCGTTGTGGACGATAAGGGCCACGATTTCTACGACGCCATGGAGCCTGTCATCAGCGAGCGCTGACAGCCGCCGG
>CAZZVB010000111.1:0-14627 GCA_964657445.1 uncultured Burkholderiaceae bacterium
GCGCTGCCGAAGCGGGGCGACGTGGTGGTGTTCAAGAACGAGCATGACGACTACGCCGACTACATCAAGCGCATCGTGGGCTTGCCGGGCGACCATATCCAGGTGAAGGCCGGCATCCTGTACGTGAACGGCCAGCCGACCGGGCGCCGCCCGATCGGCGACATCCTGGCCACGGATGAGAACGATCACTCCATTCTGGAGAAGGAATACAGCGAGACGCTGCCCGGCAACTACACGCACCTGATCGCCAAGATGGGCGATGACGGGTTCCAGAACAACACGCCGGAGTATGTCGTCCCTGATGGCAATCTGTTCGCGATGGGCGATAACCGCGACAACAGCCTGGACAGCCGTTTCATGGACGGGCGCGGCGTCGGGTTCCTGCCGGTCGAGAACCTCGTGGGCCGGGCCGAGTTCCTGTTCTTCTCCATCGACGCATCCGCGCCGTGGTGGCAGATATGGCAATGGCCGTTCGAGATCCGTTGGAACCGAATCCTGACCGGGATTCATTGACCGCAGCCCTTTGCGGCTACGAGTTCCGCCGTCCCGAGTTGCTGCGCGAAGCCCTGACCCACCGCTCCGCCGTGCCGCGACGCGACGGCCGTCCATCCACGATCCGGTCGAACGAACGCCTGGAGTTCCTGGGTGACCGGGTGCTCAACCTGCTGATCGCCGAATGGCTGTCCGAACGTTTCCCAGACCAGCCGGAAGGGATGCTGGCGCGGCGCCAGTCCGAGCTTCAAGCCGAGCCGCAACTCGCGGAGATCGGCGAGGAATTGGGCTTGGCCGACATGCTGATCGTGGCGCCGAACGAGGCCCGGGCCGGCGTTGCCCGTGGGGCCGCCGTTCTGGCCGACGCGATGGAGGCGGTGCTTGGGGCGCTTTTTCTCGATGGCGGACTGGACGCGGCACGCCCGCTGGTGCGCTCCGCCTGGGCGGCTGCGTTCGACCGGCAGGATAACCCAGCCAAGCACCCGAAATCCGGCTTGAAGGAATGGCTGGAAGCACGGGGCAGCGCGCTCCCGCCGTTCGTGGTGCAGGATCGCGCCGGGCCTGCGCACGCCGCGGTGTTCACCATTACGGTCTCGGCCATGGGACACACTGGCACCGGTGCGGCGACGACCAAGCAGCTTGCGGAACGGGACGCGGCCGCCGACCTGTTGCAGCAGCTGCAATCACACCGCAAGGCACCGAGTTCATGACCAGATGCGGCTTCGCGGCCATCGTCGGCGCGCCCAATGCCGGCAAGTCCACCCTGCTGAACCGTATGACCGGGGCGAAGCTGTCCATCGTCAGCCCAAAGGCGCAAACGACGCGGTTTCGTGTGCTGGGCATCCTGATGCGCGGCGAGACGCAGATGCTGCTGGTGGACACGCCGGGCATTTTCGCGCCCAAGCGCAAGCTGGACCGCGCCATGGTCAACGCGGCCTGGACGGGAGCGGAGGAAGCCGACATCACGCTGCTGCTGGTCGATAGCAAGGCGGGGGCACGGGACGCGGTGCGCGATATCGCCACGCGCCTGGCGCAGCGCGGCGGCCGCACCTGGCTGGTGCTCAACAAAGTGGACCTGGTGCCGCCGGCGTCGCTGCTGCCGCTGATTGCAGCCTTGAATGACCTGACCGCGTTCGAGGAGACGTTCATGGTGAGCGCCTCCAATGGCGAAGGGCTGGACGTGCTGCTGGACCGGCTCGCGGCGGTGATGCCGGCCGGGCCCTATTTGTATCCGCCCGATGACCTGACCGATCTGCCCGACCGCCTGCTCGCCGCGGAAATCGTTCGGGAGCAGATCTTCCTGCAGACGCAGGAGGAGGTGCCGTATGCCACCACGGTCGAGACGGAGAGCTACGCGGAACGCCCGGACGGCTCGGTTCGGATCGATGCGACCATCTACGTCACCCGGCCCGGCCACAAGGCGATCCTGATCGGCGGCGGCGGCGCCCGCATCCGTGAGATCGGCGCCCGCGCCCGGCAGCAGCTGGGCGGATTGCTGGAGCGGCCGGTGCACCTGTTCCTGAACGTGAAAGAACGTGCCGGGTGGGACGAGGAAGGTGCGCGGCTGCGGGCGATCGGGCTGGAGGATCCTGGCTAGACGATATGGAGTGGACGGCGCCCGCCATCGTCATCGCCGCCCGGCCGTATGGCGAGGGCGATGCCTTGGCCACCGTGCTGACGGCGGACCACGGCGCGCACCGGGGCCTTGCGCGGGGTGGCGGTTCGCGCGCGCGGGCCGGCTTGTGGCAGCCCGGCAACCTGGTGCAGGCACGCTGGGTCGGCCGGCTCGCCGACCAGCTCGGCGCATTCTCGGCGGAGCTTGTGCACCCCGGCGCCGCACTGGCGATGGATGACGCGCTGGCGCTGGCGGTGTTATCGAGCGCGTGTGCGGTGGCGGAAGGCGCGCTGACCGAACGGGAGCCGCACCCGGCGGTCTTTGCAGGCTTGCTCGGCATCATCACGCACCTGTCCTCGGGCGCGGAGGTGCTCACCGACCTGATCCTGTGGGAGATGACGCTGTTGCAGGAGCTCGGCTACGGGCTGGATTTGGGCAGTTGCGCCGCGACCGGAACCACGGACGGCCTCATCTGGGTTTCGCCGCGCACCGGCCACGCGGTGAGCGATGCCGCCGCCGGGCCATGGAAGGAGAGGCTGTTGCCCCTGCCCGGCTTCCTGCTGGGCGGCGAGGCCGATGCGGCGGGCTGGGCGGCGGGGCTGGCGCTGACCGGCCATTTCCTCGCACGGGATGCGTTCGGCACCCAGCACCGCGGTCTGCCGCCGGCGCGCGACCGGCTGGTGGACCGGGTCGCGGCATTGGGGAATAGTGGAATAGGCACGGACTGAGGGGGCTCGGCATGCTCGAACAGCTCAAGGCGAACAATCGCAACTGGGCGGCCCGGATGGTCGCGGACGACCCGGGTTTCTTCAAACGGCTGGTTGGTCAGCAAGCACCGGAGTATCTCTGGATCGGCTGCTCGGACAGCCGCGTGCCGGCAAACGAAATCGTCGATCTCGATCCCGGCGAGATGTTCGTACACCGCAACGTCGCGAACCTGGCGCCGCCGCAGGATGCCAATTACCTCTCCGTGCTACAGTTCGCGGTGGACGTCCTGAAGGTCAAGCACGTGCTGGTGGTGGGCCATTATGGCTGCGGCGGCATCCGGGCGGCGGTGGATGGCGAGCGCCGCGGACTGGTGGACCACTGGCTGCATCCGATCCGCGAAGTCCAGCACGAACATCGGCACGAGTTGGACGCCATCGGCGACGAACGGGCACGGCTTGACCGGCTGACCGAACTCAACGTCATCCGCCAGGTCCGCAATGTCGCGACCGACGTATTCGTCCAGGACGCCTGGGCCCGGGGGCAACCGCTCAGCATCCACGGCTGGGTTTACTCGCTTGAAACCGGCTTGGTGAACGATCTGGCAGTCACCGTCGCCGCGCCCGCCGAAGTCAACCGGCTGGACACGGCGAACAAGGCGCGGGCGGAGTAGCCGCTCAGCAATGCGGCTGCGGCTCTTTGAAGCTGGCCAGTTTGCCGTTCACCACAAAGTCCGAGAAGTCCATGTTGAGCTCATCGGCCACGCCGTTCGACCAGTAGCGCATGCCCACTTCGTAGTCGGGTTGCTGGGCGTCGGCGGTGCGGGCGAAGAAGGCGACGCGCACCCGGCCGGACGGCAGTTCGGCGAGCGCCGGGTAAGGCGCCCCGGAGGGCGGGTTCCAGTTGCTGATGACGATGGACGTGTTCTGCGCACCATCGGCGCCGGTGCCGTCGAACAGCGGCAGCGTCAGGAACTTCTTGCCGGCCTCGGCCGCCGCGATGATGGCGGCGGTATGCGCCATCGGGAACAGCGCGCCCTTCGGCAAAGGCACGACCTCATCCTTCGGCTGCGTGTAGTGGATCTGCCCGGCGCCGTTGGTAAAGGCGGCGTCGCCCTCGACCTGTTCGGTGACGGCGGTGTCGGTGGTCTGCTTCATGTGGAAGCGGAGCTTGCTGCCATCCTTGCTTTCCCAGGTCAGATAGTCCGACACCATGTGCACGTCTTGCCCGTCCCGGTTGGACAAGGTCATGTCCAGGCGCTGCCGCACCGCCCAGCCGTCGCATGCATCCGTCACTTCGTAGGCCATCGTGCCGCCGACATTGGTGATGTCGCCGCCGCGCGCGTTATCGAGGGACAAGGTGTAGGTGGCCTGATGCGCTGCGAGCTGGACGGGGTCGGCTTTTGCCGGGACGGTGACGCCGGCTGCCGCACACAGCAGGAACAAAGCAGCGATCACGCGCATCCGTTGGCACTCCTTCACAGAAGGCGACACATAGGGTCACGCGGGTCCTCCCGCTAGCGTCCTTTTAGGCTGCGACCAAGTCGTTGGCTTCCAAAGCAGCAAAGTGAACCGCGTTAAAAAGCGCTAATGGCGCGATATTTGACAGCTTGGCAATTCATTACACTACCAGATATCTTACGGTGATGTTATGACAAGGTGCCATGGACAAGTTCACAACCGTTAAACTATTCGATCTGTCGGCCGCCCCCTCGGATCTGCGGGAGGCCGAAGAACTCATCGATCTACGGCCTGCATCTAACCTGAATGACCAGACTATAATGTCTCTGCGCGTCGGTGAGTATGACGCGACGTGCGATGGACTCGAAGACGACAACTTGACGCGCGAAATAACCTTGACGGAATACCGGCTTCACACCTGGTTGCTTGAGTCTGGGGCTCAGCAAGGCGAGTTGGTGATGGTCTATTGGAAGTCTGACCGGCCGGCCGATTACGCTGGACTTGCCCAGGCCATGGCCAATACAGCCTGAACCAGCTCGTCGATATCCATTTCCGAGGTGCGGTGGTTGACGATCGCGCAGCGGATGGCCAGGCGGCCAGCGACCCGGGTGGTCGATGGGGCAAATCGCCCGGCCTCGTGCAGATCGGCGACCAGGGCGGCGTTGCCGTTGTCATCCAAGGCGCGGACGCGGAAACACACGATATTCAGCGGCACCGGCGCCAGTAACTCCAGCGCCGGCTCCTGACCGATCTGTCCGGCGAGGCGGGCGGCAAGGCTGCAGCAACGTTCCGCGACGCTGCCAAGCCGGTCAGCGCCGAACGTGCTGATCGTCATCCAGACCTTGAGCGCACGGAACCCCCGAGATAGGTCGGGGCCCAGGTCGCATGGCCACGGGTAGCCGCCCGCCAGGCCTCGGGTATCACGCCGCAAATAGGCGTTGTCCTGCGCAAACGTGTCGAGTTGCCGCGCCGGGTCGCGCACCAGCACGCACCCAGCGTCGTAGGGAACCTGCGCCCATTTGTGGAAGTCGAAGGCGAGGCTGTCCGCTCGCTCGATGCCGCGCAACAAGGGTTTGAGCACCGGTGACAGCGCAGCCACAGCGGCGTAAGCGCCGTCGACGTGAAACCACAGCGTCTGCGCCTCGCAAAACTGAGCGATGGCATCGAGATCGTCGATCGCCCCGGTGTCCACGGTTCCCGCCGTTCCCACCACCAGGAAGGGCTGCCAGCCAGCGCTGCGGTCTGCCTCGACGGCGGCGATAAGGGCGTTCATGTCCATCCGCCCTTGCGCATCGGCCGGCAGCATGCGCAGCGCGTCGCTCCCGAGCCCGGCCATATCCATTGCCTGCGGAATACAACCGTGGGCTGCACACGACGTATAGGCCGTCAGGCGCGCCGGACCGAGCCCGGCCGTACGAACGCCGCTGCCGAGCAAGGCGCGCCGCGCCACCAGGACCGCGATGAAGTTCGCCATCGAGGTGCCGGTCACCAACACCCCCGATGTTGCGGCAGGAAAACCCGCCATCTCCGCAGCCCAGGCGATCACCTGCTGCTCGACCGCGATCGGCGCGTGATCCCGGCCGCCGAGGTTGGCGTTCAAGCCACCCGCCAGCATCTCTGCCAGCATGCCGACAGCCGTGCCGCCGCCATGCACCCAGCCCATGAAACCGGGGTGCAGGTTGCCGACCGAATAGGGCAGCACCTCCTGCCGGAAGACGTCGTACACCGCCGCTAGAGCCTGTGGCTCCCTCGGCAGCGGCTGGTCAAAGGCATCGCCGTGCGGCCTCTTCTGCCATACTGGACCGGCGCGCAGCCCCGCCAGATGGTCCAGCATGTCGTCCAGCATGCGATGACCGGATGCCCGTAGATCCGCCCAGTCAGGTGGGTCGAGGCTGCCGGAGGGCTCCGTCAAAGCGGGTCCACCGTTTGGATCTTCCTTAGCCACTCGCCATCGACACGATAGTGCACCTGCCGGTCCAGGAAACGCTGATGCAGATGGCGAACCTCCAGAAAGGATGCGTTCTGCCGAGACGGCTTGTACAGCTCGAAGCAGCGCATCGGCGGCATCGTCGCCGCCGTTTCGAGCGGGCTGCTGAAGCGGTCCGCCTCGGAGTACAAGCCGAATTCCGGGTGCGCGGCCAGCACGTCCATCTGCGCTGCATCGGCGAAAAAGCAGCCGGAATGTGGGTTGATCTCCCGCGAAAACTCGATCATCCGCCCGAATGCCGGCGCGAGGAGCCGCGGGCGGGTGGTCACATCCTGATACTGCCGCAGCACCTGCTGTTCCTGGTCCTGCATGACCCCATCGATGAACAGCTTCGGCACCGGCCCGGACGAAACCTCGTACCGGTTCGGCTGCAGCATCACCTTGGGGCCGAACGCCGCATTGAACCACCCCAGTTTGTCGAACAGCAGCGCGTCGGTGACCTCGATATCGTCCTCGACGTAGCCATACCAGTCGTAGTGCCCGAGGTTGGCCTTCAGCACGGCGTGGCAGGCAAACCCGAGCAGGCGGGGGTGCACGCCCGCATCATGGTGATGCGCCAGGCCGTTGGGCAACGTGCCCATGAGGTGGAATGAACCGGACGTCGCGACCACGATCGTGAGGCTGGTGTGCCCGGCGTTGCACGGCGCGTCCTCCGGCCCGATCAACCGATGGTTCATGCCGAACGTCTGGTGCAATGCGCTGACACAGCGGAGCAGTGCGGCCGCCCGCGCCTCCGCATCGCCGCCCTCGGAGCCGTACATCGCCTTCTCTACCCGGCCGAGGAAGGCGTGCGGGATGGTGATCAGGATCTTCAAGCGCAGAGTGCCCGTGTTACCGTTTCGAAACTGGGTAAACGATTTCTGCACGTGGTTATACTGCTGCCATGTTCAGCACGACCCTTGGCGGCACGACGCACCGGTTCTCCGATCTGCCGGCCCTGCTCGCCCGTGCCACCCCGCACCGCAGCGGCGACGTTCTCGCCGGGCTGGCCGCAGAGTCTGCCGAACAGCGGGTGGCCGCGCAGATCGCGCTGGCTGACCTGCCGCTGCGCCGCCTGCTGGATAATCCGGTCGTGCCCTACGAGGCAGACGAGGTCACGCGGCTGATCTGCGACGGCCATGATGCGGCCGCCTTCGCGCCGGTCACGCACCTGACCGTCGGGGGTTTGCGCGACTGGCTGCTCTCCGACGCGGCAACACCGGCCGCGCTCGCCGCCCTGTCGCCGGGTCTCACGCCGGAGATGGTGGCCGCCGTCGCCAAGATCTGCCGGCTGCAGGACCTCGTGGTCGTCGCGGCCCGTTGCGCCGTGACGACACGGTTCCGCAACACGATCGGGCTGCCCGGCCGGCTTTCGGTGCGTCTGCAGCCCAATCACCCCACCGATGACCCGGCCGGCATCGCCGCGGCCATCTTAGACGGCCTGCTGCTCGGGTCCGGCGACGCGGTGATCGGCATCAACCCGGCGACCGACAGTCCGGAGCGGACGCATGCCTTGCTCAGCATGCTGGAGGATGCGCGCACAAAGCTCGCCATCCCGACGCAGAGCTGCGTTCTGGCCCACGTCACGACCACGCTCGAGTTGATCCGCCGCGGCTCGCCGGTTGATCTGGTGTTCCAGTCCATTGGCGGGACGGAAGCCACCAACCGCTCCTTCGGGATCGACCTCGCTTTGCTACGCGAGGCGCGGGAGGCGGCGCTGTCGCTCGGGCGCGGCAGCGTGGGCGACAACGTGATGTATTTCGAAACCGGCCAGGGCAGCGCGCTCTCGGCCCGCGCCCATCACGGCGTGGACCAGCAGACCATCGAGGCGCGTGCCTACGCGGTCGCCCGGCACTTCAAGCCGCTGCTGACCAACACCGTGGTCGGCTTCATCGGCCCGGAATACCTGGCCGACGGCAAGCAGATCATGCGCGCCGGGCTGGAGGACCATTTCTGCGGCAAGCTGCTCGGCGTCCCGATGGGGTGCGACGTCTGCTACACCAACCACGCCGAGGCGGACGGCGACGACACCGACGCGCTGTTGGCGTTGCTGGTGGCAGCGGGCGTGAATTTCGTGATGGGGGTGCCCGGCGCGGACGACATCATGCTCGGCTACCAAAGCACGTCGTTCCACGACGCGCAGGCGATGCGGGAGTTGTTCGGCCGGCGGCCCGCGCCGGAATTCGAGGCGTGGCTGAGCCAGCACGGCCTGCTGGAACCCGGCGGCCGCGTGCGGCCGGAAGGCCTGCCGGCGCCGATGCGGGCACTGCTGCCATGACGGCGCCGGTGGCGGACCCATGGCACGGCCTTCGCGCCCTGACTGCAGCGCGGATCGGGCTTGCGCGAACCGGCGCATCGCTCGCCACCGCCCCTACATTGGCTTTGCGGCTGGCCCATGCGCGGGCACGCGATGCCGTCCACGCCGAACTGGACGTGGAGGCGTTGCAATCGGCTGTCGGCCCGCTGCATGTGGTGGACTCGGCGGCGGCAAGCCGGGCGGAATACCTGCTACGGCCTGATCTGGGCCGTGTACTTGCCGATATGACGGTCCTGCCTCGCGGTGAGCACGATATCGCGTTGGTCGTCGCCGACGGGCTGTCGGCACGGGCCGTGCAGACCCATGCGCCCCCGCTGCTGGCCGCCTTGCAGCCGCTGCTTGCAGGATGGCGAGTGGCGCCGCTGGTGGTGGTGCGGCAGGGCCGGGTCGCGGCCGGCGACGCCGTGGCGGCGGCACTCGGCGCCGGGTGCGTCGCCGTGCTGATTGGAGAACGTCCGGGACTGTCCGCGCCTGACAGCATGGGCGCTTACCTAACCTGGAACCCGCACCCTGGCACGACGGACGCCGAGCGGAATTGCGTGTCCAACATCCGGCCGGACGGTCTGCCGCCGGCTGCTGCCGCTACAAAGATCGCCTGGCTGCTCGGGGCCATGCGTACTCGCGGCAGTTCCGGGGTTGCGCTGAAAGATGATGGTCCGGAACAAATGTTGCTGCCGTAGCCTGGACAGCCCGCCTGGCACCGTTCTAATCGGGGCCGGCAACTTCGGAGTCAGTCATGCGCGTGCTCTACGTCTTCCTAGGGGCCGTCGTCGTGTTCCTGCTCGGTGGTTTTGTCGAACATTCCTATGGCTGGCCTTACGATGCAGTCGAGGCGCTGATCGCCCCTCCCTTACCGGCAGCGTCCGCAGCAAGCGGCCCGGGCAATACTTCCGTCCCTTACTACAGCCGCGCCCAAGGCGCGCAGGATGCGCCTCGTAATGACGTCGCCGCGGGTGCCACGACGGATATGCAGAAATGCATCAATACAATGGTGATGCGAAAGGAGCCGCTGGACGAGGCGCGCACCGTTTGCAAGAAGATCATCACGGGGATCGGCGGTTAACGTCTGCCGTGACCTTGCGCCCTGGATCCGCCAGCACTGACCGGTCAGGTTCGCAGCCCGTTAATGCGCTCTGAGCTTGGCGACACGGGAAGCGGGAAATAGTCCGGAGGCGGGGATCGACACGCCAGGGAACGCTGCAATGGAAATACGATCTGCGAGCTTCGCGTCTAATTCGGCCAAGTAACGGCTTGCCGAGTCCGGATCGCGATAGACGTGGACGGTGTTCGCCGTGAGGTCAACGATCCAGACCTCGGCAACACCGTTCCTGGCATACCGCGGCATCTTGCGAACCAGGTCTTCACGCAGGGTCGAGTCTGAGATCTCAATAATGAGATGAATGTCCCCCGCCCGCGGATGCGAGTCCTCCCAATCTCCCGGCTTGGCGACGACGATATCGGGGTGCGGCTCCCATCCTTCGTCCAGCGCCACCGGACACTGCTGTCTGACGGTGGCCATGGTCTCGTCGAACAGCGCGTCGAAGAGCCTGGACGTGCGTGTCAGCGCACTGGCATGCGCCGGGTTCATGGGCGACATCGGAACAACCCTTCCGTCGAGAAGCTCCACACGGAGGTCACCGAACGCCCCGGTATCAATCATTCGATGGTAGTCGTCACTCGTCAGACGCAGCGGCAAATCGATGATATCTATTCCCATGAAAACCTCGCCACCATTCGGCACCTTCGGAGGTAAACTCGGCTTCGGACTAGGGGCAGATATAGCTCACACCGTCCGCCGCCCGGAAGCAGCCCACTGATTCCGGAAACAGCGTTTTCGGCAGCCATAGGATCACGCTCGGAAAGAAGATCGCGAAGCTGATCGTGGCGAAGAAGATGACGTAGATCGGCAGCGACGCCCGCAATGCACTCGAAAAGCGGGTGCCGACGAACTTGGACGCCATCAGCAGCGACAGCCCGTAGGGCGGCGTGATCAGCCCGAAAGCCAGCGTGATGATCAGCACGATGCCCATGTGGACGCCGTTGATCGACGCCTGATCCGTCAGTTGCGTCACGACGGGCATGAAGATGATGATGGCCGGGATCGGCTCGATGAAGTCCCCGACGATGGTGAAGACAAGCACCAACAGAAACATCGTCAAATGGGGATCGGTGCCGGCGGCGCTGCCGATCCAGCCAGCAACAACGATCGGCCCGTGCAGATAGGCCAACAGCCAACCGAAGGCGGACGCCGCGGCGATGGTGATCAGCGGCAGCGAATAGATCAGCCCGGCCTGCACGAAGTCGCGCGGGACATGCCGCAGGTGTCCGGCGTTGAGGAACGGGATCACCACGATGAGGATGTACGCGACTGCGATCACGCCTGCCTCGGTGGGCGTGAACCAGCCGGTCATGATGCCGCCGAGCAGGATGATCGGGATCAGCATCGGCAGCGCTGCACGGCGCGAAGTGTGCACCAGGTTGCCGAAGCTCGACCGCGGCCGGCGGAACCCGACGGGACCGAACAGGTAGCAGTAGCCCATCAGCCCGAGGCCGACCATCAGGCCCGGCACGATCCCAGCCAGGAACAGCCCGGCGATCGAGACGCTGCCGATTGCGCCATACACCACGGCCATGATGCTCGGCGGCACGAGGTTGGCGATGGTCGAAGCCGCGGCGATCAGTGCTGCGATGAAGGCGGGCGAATACCCCTCCTGCGTCATCGGCCGGGCCATGGTGCGGCTGAGCACGGCGACGTCGGCCGAGGACGATCCGGACATCCCGGAGAAGAACATGCTGAACACGGTCGTGACCTGCGCCAGCCCGCCTCTGACATGGCCGACCAGCGCCTGCGACAGCTCCGCGATCCGGACGATCACGTTGGCCGACGTCATCAACTCGCCGACCAGCAGGAAGAACGGGATCGCCATCAGGGCTTCGGAGTCGATGCCGTTGAACAGCTGCCCCATCATGGATTGCAGGCTGATCGGGGTCAGCGTGGTGCCGACGATCACGCCGGCGATCAGCGCGAACGCAACGGGCACGCCGAGATAGCCCAGCGCCAGGAACAGCGCCGTCATGATGCCGAGGATGGCGCTGTTGGGCATCAGACTGCTTCGGCGACCGGCATGTGCGTCCGGGTGAAGCCATAGCGCAGGCCGTTGACGATCTGCTCCACGCTGAACAGCGCCACCAGCGCGCCGCAGACCGGGATCGGCGCATACAGGTAGGCGATCGGCAGCATCGACGGCATGCGGTAATTGCCGAAGCCGGTCAGGAAGTTCTGCCAGCCATAAATGACCATGCAGATGCCGACCGCGAGCACCACGGACCGGTTGAAGACCTCGAAAAAGCGCCTGGTGGAGCCGCTCATCGCTTCCGTCATCGCCGATAGACAGAGATGGTCGTTACGCCGGGTCGCGACCGATGCGCCGACGAAGACACCGTAGATGAAGAAGGCGGACGTCATTTCCTGCGGCCAAAGCAGCGGGTGGCCGGCGATGCGGGCCAGCACGTCCAGCAGCGTGGTCGAGGTGAAACCGACCAGGAACACGCCACACAGCACCATCAGCGCTCGTTCCAGCCCGTCCAGCGCACGCCATTTCAGGTGCCGGTCCTCCTCAAGGACCAGGTCGCCACGATCCGTGTGTTCCGCCATCGGCCGGTCCTATTCGATGGAACGGCAGATCTGCAGGATCTTGACCGCGTGCGGCCCGAGCCCCTCCGCGAGCTTATCCTGCAACGGCTCGGCAAGCTTGATGAAACTCGCCTTGTCCACGTCGGTGACGACCTTGACGCCCATGCGCTTCAGCTTGGCGAGCGATTTATGGTCCAGCTCGATCGATTGCGCCGGCTGCTTGTTCCCGACTTCGGTCGCCGCGGCCTGCACCCAGCCCTTCTGTTCGTCGGTCAGGGACGACCACACCTTGTCGCTGACCCAGACGACGCTGTTGTTCGCCTCATGCTCGGTCATCGATAGCACGGGGGCGACTTCGTAATGCTTGTTGCTGTCATAGACGTTGACGCCGTTCTCGGCGAAATCGACCACCCCGGTCTGGAGCGAGGTGTAAACGCTGCCGAACGGCATGTGCACGGTCTGCGCGCCGTAGGCGGGGAACAACGTGTCTTCCGTGGGAGTCGCTTGCACGCGGACCTTGCTGCCGGCCAGGGCAGCGACCGAGGCGACAGGCTTCTTACCATACAGGTCGCGCAACCCAAGGGTTGCCAGCGCCAGCACGTGCGCGTCCTTCAGGCTGTCGTCGAACATCGCCCGCACCTCGGCGATCAGCCGCGGGTCGGCGATCGCGTGGATCAACTGGTCTTCGGAGCGGAAAATAAAGTGGATGGAGAGCACGCCCGATTGCGGCGCGACGGTGGCCGAGTTGGCGGTCGAGATGATGGCGAAGTCGATGTCGCCGGTGCGCAGCTTCTGCAGCATCTGCGGCTCCTGCCCCAGCTGCGCGCCAGGGAACTGGTCCACGGCCAGGCTATCGTGGCTCAGCTCCGCAAGTTTGGCTGCGAATATATCGCCAGCGACTCCGAACCCGGTCGTGTGCGGCTGGTCGTAGCCGAAGGTGAAATGGCGGGTATCGGCGGCTCGCGCATGTGGAATCAGTGCCGCGAAAATACCAGACAGTAGCCATAGGCTAAGGCTTCGCGTCATCCCGAACGTCTCCCCGCCGCTCTTCCCCGTTTCGGAGCGGCGGCATTGCCGGGAGCGTAACCAAGGGTTCAGCCGCCGTCCATGGAAAGGTTAGGGCGCGGCGGCGAGCCCGTAGCTGGCGAAACCGTTCGCGGCGTCAGCGATTTCGGCGTCGGTCAGCAGAACCGGTTCGCCGATCTGCAAGCTGAGACAATACTGTTTTGCAAGCGTTTCGAGCTCCACTGCCAGCCACATCGCCTTGGCAAGGGTCGGCCCGGCAACGATCATTCCGTGGTTTGCGAGCAGGCAGGCATTGCGCCCCACCATTGCCGCCACCGCGAGATCGGCCAGCTTCGCGGTGCCATAGGTGGCGTATGGCGCGCAGCGCACATCGGCACCACCGAACGCCGCTATCATGTAATGCACGGGCGGTATGCCGCGCCGCAGGATCGCAAGCGTCGTGCAATACGTCGCATGCGTATGGACCACCGCGCTCGCATCCGGCCGCTGCCGCAGAATGTCGCGATGGAAGCGCCACTCGGTGGAGGGCTTCAAAGGCCCGGTCCAGCTCCCGTCTCCGTCCAGCTTCATGGCGGCGAGGTCGTCCGGGCGCATGTCGTCATACGGGGTCGCGGACGGCGTGATCAACATCTGGGCGCCGTAGCGGACGGAGATGTTGCCCGACGTGCCCTGGTTGATGCCCAGCGTGTTCATTGCCCGGGCGGCCTCAACGACGGCCCGGCGGATCTGAGCCTCATCCACTTGCAGCGGCCCCCCTAGACATCAGCGCCCTGCCGGCTCGTCATCGATCCCGGCAGCGCGAACCAGGCGCCAATCGACACGACCAGGGCGCTGGCGGCAAGGCCCAGGAACATCGGCGGCCCGGCCCCAGCCAGCATGCGGCTTGCCGCGACCGCCCCGGCCAGCAAGCCGCTCCAGGGCACGGCCTGGGCTGTCCAACTCCAACCCTCCAGCCAGCCGCACGACAGCCGCCCCGGCGAGGGCCGCCAGCCACCATACGACGACCAGCGCCACGGGTTCACGACCGGTGCCGTCGTGTCGCGCCGGATCGTCCGCCATTGATCAAACCTCAGGTGGAGTGGGGCAACGCCGACCCACCAAAGCGTGGATTGCCTGCCGCGTTCGTCTGCACTTAGGGTGCCGCCGCGCGCCAAAAACACACTGCCCGCAGGAGGGACGACGATGTCCGATACGATCCCGCAACAGGCTGCCATGGACGGCGCCGTCCGCCACCTGCTGACCAACTACAATCCTAAGGGCAACCGCGTCGGATGGCTGATGATGTCATCCATCCTTGTTGAGGCCTGGGACCTCTACTCGATCGCGTTCGTGCTGATCTTCATCCGCAACCAATATCATCCCGATCCCCTGCTGCTCGGTCTGGCTGCAGCGGGGACGCAAGGCGGCGCGCT
>CAZZVB010000112.1:0-14102 GCA_964657445.1 uncultured Burkholderiaceae bacterium
TGGGAAGCAGCGGCTGCGGCGCCGCCGGCGACGCGGATGGCGTGGCCGGCGGCATGGACGCCAAGGCCGGACTTTGCGGGGCCGCGGGCAGCACCGGTACCGATGCTTGCGATTCTGCCGCCGCGATGGTGCTGATGGATACCGGGCGGCAGCCGGCGAGGGCCGGCGTAGGCTTACCCTTCGTGGCGGCTGCGGCCGTTTCAGGTGCCGGCGACGCCGATGCTGTGGTGGACGGCGAATCCAGCGAGGCCTCGGCCAAACCGCTGGTCGGGGAACGCGAACCCGGCTCGGGCGCCGAGAGTGCCGCCAGCAGCGCGGTAAAGCTGCCAGCCAGTGCAGACGGCACAGGCAGCGCCGGTGTGACGGCGGACGCGAGCGCCGCGAGGCCGCTGATGGGGACTGGATTGGTCATCGGCCAGACGGTTGGCAAAGCCTGTGCCGCGTCGATTGGCCTGGATTGCGTGAACTTCACGACGGTGACCGGCAAGAAATGCCGGGCCAGGGCTGCCGGGTGGGCGTTCCACCGCAGCCAACAGCGCGAAAACATCGCGTATTCCTACGAATACCCTTGGCATGGTTCCTGCGAACGACCCGGCAGCCAGAGTTCGGCATAGCCTAAACTGGAGAGTTCACATGTCGTCCCTTTTCGGAGCCTTGGATACGGCGGTCAGCGGGCTTACCGCGCAATCGGCTGCGTTCGGCAACATCAGCGACAATGTCGCGAACAGCCAGACCACTGGCTTCAAAAGCATCGACACCAGCTTTGCAGACTACCTGACCACCAGCACGCGAACCACCAACGATTCTGGCTTCGTCAGCGCCACGCCGGATTACCTGAACAAAGTGCAAGGCACGATCAGCGTATCGGACAATCCGCTGGCTTTGGCCATTTCGGGCAACGGCTTCTTTCAAGTGTCGCAAACGACCAACAACGGCGCCGCGACATCGCTTGCGGCGCAGCCCGAATACACCCGCAACGGCAACTTCACCCTCAACGCCAACGGCTACCTGGTGAACGACACGGGCGAGGCGTTGAGCGGCTGGACCGTCAACCCGGCGACCGGCGCCGCCAGCCAAGGCGTCGTCGCGCCGATCAAGATCGATCAGTCGTCGTTCACCCCCGTCGCAACCTCGAGCATCACGCTGTCCGCAAACCTGCCGGCCACTCCGGCGTCAACCGCGCCGATCGTCTCCCAGGTCAATGTTTACGATGCAAGCGGGAACGTTCATACCGTGTCGCTGTCGTGGACTCAGAGCGCATCCAATACCTGGACCGTCGCAGTGAGCGCTCCGGACGCGACCACCCCTGCGCTGGGCAGCGCGGAGGTGCAGTTCGGCGGCGCATCCAGCAACGGGGTTCCCGCCGGCACGGTTGGAACGCTGAGCAACGGCACCGGCACCGTCACCACATCCGCCTACGCGGCCGGCGGGCCAGCGTCGCTGAGCTTCAGCGCCAATTTCGGCGGCACCGCGCAAACCATTAGCCTCAGCCTAGGCGACTATGGGGCGACCAGTGGCGTGACGCAGTTCGCGGGCAGCAGCTACACGCTGGGCTCGATCACGCAGAACGGCATCGCACCGGGCGCGTTCAGCGGCGTCACCATGCAGTCGAGCGGCAACGTTGTGGTGAACTACGACAATGGCCAATCGCAGACCGTGGCCCAGGTTCCGGTCGTGATCTTCGCCAACGCCGACGCGTTGCAGCGGCAGGATGGCCAGGCGTTCACCCCCACCAGCCAGTCGGGCGCCGCAGCGGCGGAGACCGCGGGCGCATCCGGCGCGGGAACGCTCGTCACCGGATCGCTGGAAGGCTCCAATGTCGATATCGCCACCGAGTTCACGAAGCTGATCGTGGCGCAGCAGGCGTACTCCGCCAACACCAAGGTCGTCAGCACGGCAAATTCGATGCTGCAGCAGACGATCAACATCATCCAGTAATCGGCCCGGGCGATGAGCCTCGACGGCATCCTGAGCACGGCGGCCAGCGGGCTGGCGACCGTCAACCAGCAGCTCGCGGTGGTGTCGCAGAACGTCGCGAACGCAGCCACGCCGGGCTACCAGCGCGAAGTGGCGGGGCAGGACTCCCTGACCGCTGGCGGGGAGGGTTACGGCGTCGTCATCCGGCCGGCCACGCGCGAGACCGATGCGGCGTTGCAAAGCGCGCTCAACGGCCAGAACGCCAGCGTGGCCGGGCAGCAGGTTCTCAACACCGCACTGGCGGCCATCAACGTGACGCAGGGCACCACCGGCGCCGGCAACGACCTCGCCAGCCAGCTCGGCGCGGTGTCGGACGCATTCACCGCGCTCAGCGCCGACCCATCGAATCAGGCGAACCAGTCCGCCGTCGTGCGGGCCGCGACGACCCTGGCGAACGGCATCACGGCGCAGTCCGGCGCCTACACCACGGCGCGGCAAGGGGCGCAGGACAGCCTGGCCACGGACGTCGCGTCGTTGAATGCCGCCGTTTCGGCCGTGGGAACTCTGTCGAACCAAATCATAGCCGCGAAAGCCGCTGGGCAGAGCACGGCCGATCTGGAGTCGCAGCGCAACGCGCAGGAATCGACCGCCGCCCAGCTCGGCGGGCTGAACTTCCTGCCGGCTGCCAATGGCGACGTGACCGCGGTGGCCGGCGGCCTCGTGGTCGATACCCACGCCGCCACCGGGCCATTCAGCATCGCCGCCGCAACGCTCGGCACAGGCTCGGCCGCGCCGCCGCTGCTGCTGTCCGGCGCCGACGTCACCAGCCAGCTCACCAGCGGCAGCATCGGCGCGCAGCTGTCGTTGCGCGACACCGTGCTGCCGCAGGCGCAAGCGGGGCTGGACGAGTTCGCGGCCACGCTGGCCACCCGGCTCGGCAACCAAGGTTTGGCCTTATTCACCACCCCGGCGGGCAGTCTGCCGGTCACCGGCGGATCACCGGTGCAGGCCGGCTATGTCGGGTTCAGCAGCGAGGTCACGGTGAACCCGGCCGTCGTGGCGTCGCCCCGCCTGGTGCGCGACGGCACGCAGGCGGTTGCGGCCGGAACGGGCGGTGCGGCGGCCTTTACGCCCAACCCGGCGGGCGGGCCTGCCAGCTTTGCCACGCTGATCGACAACGTGCTGCAATACGGCTTTGGCGCGCAGGCGCAGGCGGGGACGGCGCAACCGGCGCCGAACACGACGGGGCTCGGCGCGAATGGCACGATCAGCCTGCCCTATGCGCCGGGCGGTACGCTTGCCTCGTTCGCGGCGAACCTCGTCGGCGCGCAGGCGCAATCGGCGGGGGCGGCGACCACGGCCCTGGATACCGGGCAGGCGCTGCAAAACACGTTGCAGACGAAGCTGCAGAGCGAGACGGGCGTCTCGGTCGATACCGAGCTGTCGAACATGCTGGTGCTGCAAAACGCCTATGGGGCGAATGCCAAGATCCTGACGGCCGCGCAATCGATGTGGACCGCCCTGTACACCGCGGTCGGCGCGGCATGATCACGGGCGACTATGGGACGCTCGGTCTGGCGATCTACGACAACACCGCCATCAAGACGCAACTCGACACGCTGACGCAGCAAGCATCGACGGGGCATGTCGCCGACACGTATGCCGGCCTGGGTGCGGCCGGCCAGACCGCGCTGGACCTCAATCCGCAAATCGCCCAATTGCAGGCGCAGCAATCCGCGATCAACGCGGTGACCGGCAAGCTCGATATCACGCAGACCGCGCTGACGCAGATCAACGCCATCGCCACCAGCTTCAACGCCCAAACCGCAGAGCTGAATAACGTCACGCCATCGCAGATCGATAGCGTCGCGGCGGCCGCGCGCTCGGCGCTGCAACAGGTGGCTGCCTTGCTCGATAGCCAGGATGGCGGCAGCTACGTCTTCGCAGGCACGGACAGCGCCAACCCCCCGGTGCCGAACCCGGCGGCGATCACGTCATCGCCGTTCTATCAGCAGATTGGCACGGCCGTGTCGGGCCTGGCGGCGAACGGCGCCGCTGCGACCATCGCGTCCACTCTGGCGGTTGCGTCGTCGGATGCGCCGGGCACGACGCCCTTCGCGGGGCCGCCGGGCGTGGCGCCGACCGTGGTCACCGGCGCCGGCGCGCCTGTGCAGGTCGGGCTGCTGGCGAACGCGAACACGCTGGCGGCGTCGGGCGGCAGCGCCACGACCGGGTCCTATATGCGCGACATCCTCGGGAGCCTCGCCGTGATGGCCAACCTGTCGAGCAGCCAGGTCAACGACGCCGGGTTCACGGCGCTGGTGCAGAACACGAGGGCGAGCCTGTCGGGTGCGATTGGGACGATGGGGATCGAGGCCGGGGCCTTGGGCGACATCCAGTCCTCCCTTGCAAGCGCGCAGACCGGATTGTCTGACACGAGTACGGCGCTGACATCCCAAGTATCGTCGGTGCAGGATGTCAACATGGCCGCGACGATCTCGAGCCTTTCGCAGGTTCAGACTCAGTTGAGTGCGAGCTACAAGTTGATTTCGGAGTTGAGCAGTGATTCTCTGGTGCAGTACCTCTAGCTGTTCACCGGCCATTAATCGGTTTGCGGTAGGTTTGTCCTGACCCCACGAAAATCGTGGGACATGTTTCCACTTCTAGGATCAACAGGTAAGACACCATGTCCCTCGGTTCCATCAATACCAACAACGGCGCTGCCGTTGCGCTTCAGTCGCTGAGTCAAACCGCGGCTGGGTTACAGAAGGCCCAGAAGCAGATTTCCACCGGTTACCGTGTCAACGATGCGACCGATGACGGTGGCGCATTTGCCGTTGCGCAGAAGGTCCGCTCCGACGTTTCGGCGCTGACGACGGTGAACCAGCAGCTCGGCAATGCGCAGGGATTGGTTGCGACGACGATCACATCGCTGACCAGCATCTCGAACGATTTCACCACGGCCAAAGGTTTGCTGGTGGAGATCGCCGACGGCAGCTTGTCCAACGCGCAGCGCAACCAGTATCTCGCCTCCTTCAAGACGCTCGTGCAATCGGTGGCCGACGCGACCGATGGATCGACCTATAACGGGCAGACGCTGCTCGGGGCGGCGTCGGGCGCTGTCGCGGGCACGGCCTCCACCGTCATCAACAATGAGGTTGGTTCGACGCGGACACTCTCGGCCGAAGATAATAGTGGCACGGCTGCGGCGCTGGCGGCCCTGGTCGGCGGCACATTCACCCGCTCCGCCGCTGGCGTTGACACCTTCGGCGGCACGCTCGTGGCGTCGCCGACGACAGCCAACGACACCGCAGCACAGACGGCGGCTGCGGCGGCGCTGGTCAGCGGGGCGGGCTTCGACACGGCGCAGAACGCGCTGTCGAACCAGTTGAACCAGGCCGGTGCGGACTCGAACTACCTGAACAACCAGATCACGTTCAACACGAACAAGATCGACAGCCTGAACTCGGGTCTGGGTGCGCTGATTGACGCCGATCTTTCGCAGGAATCGGCGGTATTGCAATCGTTGCAGATCAAGCAGCAGCTCGGCACGCAGGCGCTTTCGATCGCCAACCAGGCGCCGCAGAGCCTGCTCAGCCTGTTCAAGTAACGCGCTGACCTCGATACCATCCAGGGGCGGTGATGAGCCGCTCCTGGTTGCTGCTCGTTGAGTCTGCAGGATGCGCCCATGTCCAACCTAGTGCTTGAGCTGCGTCCCGGCGAGGTCATGATCGTGAACGGCGCGCCGATCCGCTTCCGCACCAAGGCACGGATCGAGCTGACGGCGCATGCGCGTTTTCTGTTCGGCAAGCAGATCATGCAGCCTGACCAGGCCGACAGCCCGGCACGCCGCATCTACTTCGCCCTGCAGTCGGCCTATATCGGCGCCGAGGAGGAACGGCCCGGCGGGCTGGTGTCCGCACGAACGCTGATAGAGGCTTTCAAGGCGGCGACGTCGTCCAATCTGGCGCGCGAAATCCTCGACCGCGCCATGGCCGCCGCCGAGGCGGACGATTGCTACAGTGCGCTCAAGCTCGCCCGCCGGATCATCCGCCATGAGGATACCGTGCTCGGGCGGCTTCGCGCCGCGCCCAACCCTGTTGCTGCCGAATAAGGACACGCCATGCTGCTGCCACAACGCGCGACGCGCGCCTACCAGGCTTCCTCCGATCATCGCAGCCTGCGCATGCAGGAAGCGGACATTTTCTATCGCGCCACGGGGGCGTTGCGTGCGGCGACGCGCGGTGCGGCGATCGATCGGGCACGGGCGCTTGCCGATAACCGGCAATTATGGCTGACCGTCGTCGGCCTCGTGCAGGACCCGGCGAACACCCTGCCCGCCCCGGTTCGCGCTTCCATCATCTCGGTCGGCAAATCGGTGCAGCGGGAGATGGACGCGCGATCACCCGATTTCGAGTTCCTGATCGCAGTGAACGAGAACATTGCGTCCGGCCTCGCCGCGATCCCTTAGGCCGAACCTGCACAATCCATGAGCGGAACAACGGGCCTTGGGAACCTCGTGCTGTCCCTCTACTCGACGGTGAGCAGCGGGGGCGACGCAGCCGGATTGCTGGCGACCATCTACGGCGGCGGCAGTGCGGCTGCGAGCAACGCCGACCCGGCCGCAGCCCTGAAAACGGCCGAGGCCAACAGCACCAAGAATATCGCGATCGAGGCAGCACAGCCGGGCGTCGCCCGCGATATCGCAACGTTCAAGTCGGCCGTTGCCTCCGCGACAAGCGCCAGCGCGCTGCTGCAGAACCCGACCGTGCTGAAGGTTCTGCTCACCGCCAACGGTTTGGGCGACCAGGTGCAATATCCTGCCCTGGCACGAAAAGCCTTGCTGTCCAACACGAGCAGCAGCAGCGCGCTCGCGAACACACTGTCCAATACCGCATGGGCGAGTACGGCGTCGCTTTATGACTTCGCCAACAAGGGCTTGTCCGTCCTGCAGAACAGCAAGGTCATCGACACCATCGCGAACGGCTATGCCGAAGTACTCTGGCGCAACTCGCTCGATTCCACGACGCCGGGGTTGTCAGAGGCTTTGTCGTTTCGCGATTCGGCTTCGTCCATCACCTCGGCCGATCAGATCTTGGGCAATGCCAACTTCCGCACCGTGGTCACAACGGCGCTCAATATCCCCCAGCAGATCGCATTGCAGGATATCGGCGCTCAGGAAAAAGCCATCACCTCCAAGCTCGATATATCGCGGCTGAAGGATCCTGCCTTCGTGACGACACTGACGACGCAATACCTCATCAACGCCGCCGCCAACGCAACCAGTTCAGGCAGCAGCACCTCAACCCTGGACCAGCTGACCGTTTCGGCCGGCGGTCTGGTGGTTTGACCATCGCCGTCCTGGGCCGACGGTTCTGCCGCAGCCGGCAGGCAATACCGCGGCGCCCGTCTACTTAGATCGAAGGGATGAATCCCCATCCGGCCGGCACATGCCGTATACAGTTGACGGGCAAGGCGAAGGTAGCCGGGTTGGCCCGGTGCAGTGAAGATGGAGCCGGCCATGCAGAGGATCAGCGACCTGGCCGAGTTGGGTTTTTCCGCGCTGCGGCAGCGGGTCGATGAGCAGATCGGCTTGATCGTGCGGCTCGTGCGCGCAGGCCGGCTCGACCTGCTGCCGGAGGCCCGCCAACACCTTGCCGCTTACCAGGCCCACCTACACAAAGCCGAGAGTAGCCGGTTCATCAGCCGCGCCTGACCGTCTGGTGCGGCGCTTGCCTGCCCTGCGTCGTCGGTGAGAAGTCTTGTTCCTTCAACGGCCTAGTGCCTGTGCAATACTGCGTCTGGGCAGAATTCGCACAGTCCGCCATGACGGCCCGGCCTGTCCTCGACCGCCGGTATCGATCCCGCTAGCTTCGCTAAACACCCGTGGACTGGGCCGCGTCGTGCGTGAGTGACCATGCAGAGTGAGCCCCAAGCGAACGCCAACCCAATCCAGCCGACCAGCGCAAACGGCGCCGGTGATAGGGACCGGCGATCGTCCAACGCAAATCGCCACCTCCGGCAGCGCGCCCGCCGAGGCCGAGCTACTTGGAGCGCTGGAACAAGCGGGGATAGGGGTCGTGATTTTGACACCGTCGTTGCGGGTCAGCAGCTTCACGTCGGCGGCCCGCGCCATCCTCGGTATGGACAACGATGCGATCGGCTGTCCGTTCGCGGGATTCGGCCAGCGCATCGGCTTTGACGGTCTGGCTACCGAGCTGGAGCGCGTGGCCACCTCCGCCACGGGGATCGAACGGGAGTTTGCCGGGCCGGCCGGACTCCTGACGATCAGGATGCTGCCCCGGCTGCCGCCGGAACACGGCATTGTCGTCACGCTGACAACCAAAGCCCGGGCCGGCGACGAACGGGCGCGCAGCGATGGCGAGGAACGGTTCCGCATGATGGCCGCGGCAGTGCCGGCCTTCCTGTTCATCGCCGCAGCAGACCTCACCTGGCAGTACGTGAACCCGCCTTTCTATGCTTATACCGGAATGACGGAGGACCAAGCCACCGGCAAGGGCTGGCTGCGCTCCATTCACCCGAACGATCTGCAGCCGTGCCAGGATGTCTGGGGCCGCGCGGTGCAGACACGCGCCGCCCTTGAAACGGAGGCGCGTCTGCGCCGCGATGACGGCGCGTGGCGCTGGTTCCTGATCCGGGCCGTCCCGCAGCTCGACACCCGCGGCGACGTGCTGCGGCTGTTCGGCTCATGCATCGACATCGACGAGCGCCGGCAGGTCGCTAGCCGGCAGAGCGTGCTGCTCGCGGAACAGCAGCATCGGGTGAAAAACATCCTTGCCGTCGTGCGGTCCGTGCTCAATCGCACTCTCGAATCGAGCACCGACCTGGAGGCGTTCGCCTCGCATCTGGCCGGCCGCATCGGCGCGCTGGCACGCACCCAGACCGTCGCCGCGCGAACCGCGGAAAGATTGGTCATGCTTGACGAACTCGTGCACGACGAACTCGCTTCGCATGGCGGCCAGGACGAACGGCAAATCAGCGTCGAAGGGCCGCCGGTCGCATTGTCAGACCGCGTTGCGAGTCCGTTGGGTCTTACGATGCATGAACTGGCGACGAACGCGCTCAAGTTTGGTGCGCTTTCGGTAGCGTCTGGTCGCGTAAACGTGCGCTGGAGTGTCAATTCCAAGCCTTCCGGTCTTGGTTTTGAGGAGATAGTTGCAATCGAGTGGCGGGAGAGCGGAGTGCCGTTGACTGACCTGCGGCCGACCCGGCGCGGTTTCGGCCGCGAATTGATCGAGCAGGGACTTCCCTACGAGCTGAGTGCCACGACGTCGCTCGAGTTCAGGGCCGGCGGGCTGCGTTGTCTGATCGAGTTTCCGCTTCACCGGCCGGGGTGATGGAAATGCAATGAGGCCTGCCGGTCATCACACCGGCCGGGACGAGTTGATTGTTGCGAGAAAGGTCGTTGGGTATGCTGAATGATAACCGCGCGACCGCCTCTCGGCCCGGCTGGCTTGCTGCCGCGGGATGTCATGATGTGGAGGATGCGATGAATTTCGGACTGAGTATCGTCACAAATTGTCGCATTGCTCGCCCCGTATGAGCGCCCATAGCTCGCAGTTCGAAGTATCGAGGCTGGACAACCCGATTGCGACCCGTTTCGCCGCACTGGCCACGCTCTCAATGGCTGAGCGGCACCTGTTGCGGGAACTGGCCGTGGGCGCCCGGCACGTCCCGGCGCAGACCCAACTCTGTAGCGAGGGGCAGGTGCAGTCCCCGCAAATCCTGCTGTCCGGGTGGGCCTGCCATCAGCGCCTGCTGCGTGACGGCCGCCGGCAGATCATCCGGTTCCTGCTGCCCGGCGACGCCATCGGTTCGCTGATCCATGCCAACCGACCCGCAACGAACGCGACCCTGTCCCTGACTTCGGTGACGCTGGCCGATGCGCGGCCCCTGCAACGCGCTGTTGCCGAAGGCGATGGCATGATGCCGGGTCTGGCCGAAGCGGTGCGGAAGATGGACCTTGCGGACGAACTGAGCCTCGGCGACCAGGTCGTGCGGCTCGGCCGGCAGACCGCCTATGAGCGTGTGGTCCACCTCATTCTCGAGTTCCACAGCCGGCTGGACTCGGTGGGCCAGGTCAAGGACCATTCCTTCAACCTGCCGCTGACCCAGGAAGTGCTGGCGGATGCGCTGGGCCTGAGCGTCGTGCACATCAACCGGACGCTGCAGCAGGTCAGGCGGGACCGTCTGCTGGAATTGCGAAGTGGCCAGGTTGCGCTGAAGCAGCCGGAACTGATGCAGGCGATGGCGGACTGGACGCCCGCGCCCAGCTAGCCCTCAGGCGTCCCGGGCGCCACTTGCGCGCGCGTCATAGCCGGCGGGCACGTCTCGGCCGCTATCGGTGAAGGCGCGCTTCAGAGCGTCCACGTTGGGCCCGAAAATGGTCTTCCGGTTGTCCACGACCCAGTCATACGACCCCTCGATCGTATCGAGGGATTGCTGGAAGCGCGGCATCACCCAGCGGGCAAACAATTCGTAGCTCCGCCACGTGCTCTCCCGGTCAGCCCAGTCATGTGCGCGGAACAGGAAGCCGCCGAAGCCGCCATCGCTGTGCTCCACCAGGTTGTGGATGCCCCGCGCGACGGTGTCCGGCGACCCCACCAGCGTGGTGCCGGCGGCGACGCCATCGGTCAGCGGATCTTGCGACCGGCCGGGCGGGCGGCCCAGGGCGTCCTCGAAATACGTGACCGTTTCCAGCCGCTCGCCCACCCGCACGTCAGCCATGGCCTTCTCATCCGTCTCGGCCACGTGGACGTTCATCACCATGCGCCATTGGCGGCGGTCCATCGTCTTGCCGGCCTTGGCCGCTTCCTCCTCCGCGATGCGCCATTGGCCGGCGATCGCGGCAAGCCCGCCGGGCATCCCTGCCCCGAGAGACAAGATGCCGACGCCGTGCTTGCCCGCGACCGACGGCCCGGCGGGCGTCAACGTGCTGGCGACCGCGATGGGAAAATGCGGGTCGCTGTAGGGGCGCAGATGCAGCCGGGCCTCCCGCATCTCGAACCAGTCGGTCTTGCGGGTGACGGGACCGTCGCAACGCAGCAGCGCCATGATGGCTTCGAGGGACTCATCCATCCGCCGGCGCTGCGTGGACGCTTCGATGCCTAGCATGTAGGCGTCGGACACCAGCGCGCCCGGGCCGCAACCCAGCATCGCCCGCCCCCGGGTCATGTGGTCAAGCTGCACGAACCGCTGGGCGACCAGGAACGGGTGGTGATACGGCAGGCTGGTCACGCCGGACCCGAGCCGGATGTGCCGGGTGCGCTCGGCCGCGGCGGCAATGATCAACTCGGGCGAGGCGATCACTTCCCACCCGGCGGAGTGATGCTCGCCGATCCAGGCCTCGTCATAGCCCAGCCGGTCCAGCCACTCGATCATCTCGATATCGCGGGCGATGGCGAGCGTCGGGTTATCGCCGCGGCGATGGAACGGGGCCAGGAAGATGCCGAACTGCATGCCACGCCGCGCCATCGAGTGCCACCCTTCGCTGATAGCCCTCATGCTCCGCCAATTCGGCTTGCATGCCAAGAACCGCGGGCTCGGCATGCAAGCGAACCATCGTCAGGCGGGCGAGAAGTCGGTCGGCTTGAGGAAGCGATTCTCCTGCGCAATGAGGTAGCCGGCCTCCTCCGAGTGCTTCAGGTAAACCGCCCAGTCCGGGTCCGCCGCCATGGCAGCGCGGCGGGCCTCACGGTCGCCCTGGTTTTCATAGGCCCAGAGGTGGACGACCTGGTTGAGCGGCCCCTCCGCCACCGTGTACCAGCCCAGGCAGCGCCCGAGATACTTCTGCTGCAGTTCCCAAGCGTAGTCCTTGTAGAGCTTGACGAAGGCGTTCAGCTTGCCGGGCCGGGCCGTGTAGATGCGCATATCCACGATCATGGACGAAAATCCCCTCTTGCCGGGGACCTGGCCGCCCCGGCTGCCGGCCCAATTGCCGGTTTCATCCGCGCTTGTTATCGAGGGCGCGATGGCCGTCAAATCACCCGGGCCAAACCAGGCCACCAGACGGCAGATCGTCGCAGCCACGCTGTCCGGGATGGGGCTGTTCGCAGGGCCGGCCGCGGCGAAGGGTGTGGCTGATGGCGTGCCGCTGCCGGCACTTCCCGCCTCCGCACCTGGGCCGCGTGCGCCGGGTCAGCCGGCCCCACCCGCGACGCCGCTGGACGCCTATCCGCCCGTGCCCGCAGGCGGCGCTGGTCTCGGGCAGATCGCCGGTGAACATGGACGGGTGTTCGGCGCGGCCGTGAAATCCAACCTGCTGGTCAGCGACCCGGCGTATTCCGCGTGCGTGACCGCCGAGTGCGGCCTGATCATGCCGGACTACGAGACGAAGATGGCGGTGCTGCAGGCGAAGGAAGGCAAGTTCGCCTTCGGCCCGCTGGACGTGCTGATCGCGTATGCCCGCGCCCGATCCCACCCCGTGCGCGGCCACGCCCTGATCTGGCATCAAGACCTGCCGGACTGGGTCGCCCAGGCGCTCGCGGAAAGCCCGGATCGCGCCCGCGCCGTGCTGGATATGCACATCAGCCGGGTGCTGACGCATACACAGGGATCAATCCGCGACTGGGACGTGGTCAACGAAATGGTCGCCGACCCGGCGGGCAGCGACACGCCCCAGTCCGGCCCCGGGGAGCTTCGTAACAGCCCGTGGCTTCAGGCGCTCGGCCCTGACTACATCCCGCTCGCGCTGCGCACCGCCAAGGAGCGGGACCGCACCGTGCGCGTGGCGCTGAACGAGTACGGGGTGGAGGAAGCCGCCCCGCACCACGTGGAGAAGCGGCGCAGGCTGCTGAACCTGGTGCGCAGCCTGCGCAAGGCCAACGTGCCGCTGGATGGGGTGGGGCTGCAGGGCCATTTACAGATGGTGCAGCCGTTTTCCGGCCCGCCCTTCACCGAGTTCTGCCGCCTGCTGCGGGCCGAGGGCGTCGAGCTGGCGGTGACGGAGATGGACGTGCGCGAACATTGGCGCATCCCCGACGGCTTCGCCGCGCGTGATCGTCTGGTCGCAGACCGGGTCAAGGCGTTCGTGGACGCGGCCATCGACGGCGGGGTGAAGACGTTCATCACGTGGGGTTTGCAGGACAAGGAGTCCTGGCTGGCCACCAACCCCTTCGTAAAGCGCAGCGACGGCCTGGAACATCGCGGCCTGCCGCTGGACGATAACGGGCACCGCAAGCTGTACTGGCAGGCGCTGGCGGACGCTCTGCGCCGGGCGTGAGCCGGCTGTCGCAGGGGTTTGCGCAGGACGGACACAAGCGGTAAAGCTCCGCGCCTCGGAGGGGTGCCGGAGTGGCCGATCGGGGCAGTCTCGAAAACTGTTGTGGGTGCAAGCCTACCGTGGGTTCGAATCCCACCCCCTCCGCCAATCCAGAACGGTCTGACCCGGAGACATGGGTAATTCCAGGCACGTGTCGTCTGATCAGGTCTGGATCGAGTGACGACTGATCAGGTTTGATAGGCCGAGATTGCCCGAACCGATCAACGTGGCGACAGCCGTGCCCGGACCGGTTCCAGTCGAAGCAATCGCCACCGTGGCGCTCCCACCGCTGTCAGTCACCTTGAGGTAATTTGCGAGCGTCGCGGCCTGCCCGTTCCACTGGGTCGCCGCCAACGCGGCCCGCAGATTGAGCACGTCGCCGTTGGTTTTGGTGAACCCGGCGATGCTGTCGAAACCCTGACCCGCCGTGGCCAGCACGAAGGTGTTGGTGCCGGTGCCGCCGCTGATGGTGTTCATTCCACCGCCCGCGTTGACGGTGTTATGCGCGCCTCCGAGCACGATCGTGTCGTTGCCGCCACCCGTCGTGATGAACGACATGCCTTGCGTGCCGCTGACCATGTCGGTGCCGGTGCCGAGCACGATGACGTCGTTCGTGCCGCCAACCGTCACTGAGTCGTTGCCGTTGCCGAGCATGACCAGATTGAAGCCCGCCGGCCCGCCGGTCACTGTCGTGTTGCCGCTCCCTCCCAAGACGGCGTTGTAGCCGGCCCCGAGCGTTACGCTGGAGTTGCCGGCGCCGAGCGTCACCACGGCCTCGCCGTCACCGGCTTTGATAAGGTCGTTGCCGCCGTTGCCGAAGATCGCGTTGTGTTTGCCGGTCGCGGTAATCTGGTCGTTGCCGGCTGTGCCCTTGATGAAGCCGTGACCACCTTGCGGGCCGTTG
>CAZZVB010000113.1:0-14092 GCA_964657445.1 uncultured Burkholderiaceae bacterium
CCGACTTCAACATCGCGGCAGCGTTCATGCCGCGTGGAAACTCCGTTTGACCGTGACCGTCCTCCGCTTTCCCAGTTGAGGACGGATAGATGAGCGATCCCATGACCGAACGGCTGCGCATGCAGGACCCACGGATGCAGTATCCGCAGCCGCCGTTTCCACGTCAGCCGCAGCAAGCGCCGGGCCTCGCCTCGGCTATGGAGCCGAAGCCGGACCACGGGGAGGCGTCCTACACCGGGCATGGCCGTCTCGCCGGCCGCAAGGCGCTGGTGACGGGGGCGGACTCGGGCATCGGCGCCGCCGCGGCGCTGGCCTTCGCGCGGGAAGGCGCCGACGTCGCGCTGAGCTACCTGCCGGAGGAAACCGAGGACGCCGAGAACATCGCCAGGCTGATCCGGGAAGAGGGGCGCACGGTCGTTCAGCTTCCCGGCGACATCACCGACCCGGAGTTCTGCGCGTCGCTGGTGTCCGCCGCCGTGAAAGGGCTCGGCGGCCTCGACATCCTGGTGAACAACGCGGGCAAGCAGACCAGCCAGGAAAGCATCGCCGACATCACGGCCGAGCAGTTCGATCGAACGCTGAAGACCAATCTCTATGCGTTGTTCTGGATCACCAAGGCAGCGGTGCCGCATATGCCGCCGGGCAGCGCGATCATCAACACGGCGTCGGTCGTGGCCTACCAGGCGCCGGAAATCCTGCTGGACTACTCCATGACCAAGGCAGGCATCATCACCTTCACCAAGGTGCTGGCAAAGCAGTTGATCAAGAAAGGCATCCGCGTGAATGCGGTGGCGCCCGGCCCGTTCTGGACCGCGTTGCAGCCATCCGGCGGGCAGCCGCAGGAGGCGGTCGAAAGCTTCGGCAGTTCGGTCCCGTTGGGCCGCCCGGGCCAGCCGGTCGAGATCGCGCCGATCTACGTGTTTCTTGCGTCGCAGGAAGCCAGCTACGTCACCGGCGAGACGTACGGCGCCACCGGGGGCACCGGCCTAGCCTGATACGATCCGGGGGCAGGGATCAGGGAGGCCCGCCGCGAGGCCAGCCAACCTTGCCCTGCCCACCCCATCCAGCAGATCCATGCCTTCAACGTCCGACCAGTTCCGCCCGGCTGCCTCACAGCTTGCCGTTCACGAACTCCCAAACCTTCGACACCACCACGGATCCTTCGCCCACTGCGGAGGCGACGCGCTTCACCGAGCCGGCGCGGATGTCGCCGACAGCGAAGATGCCGGGCTGCGACGTGGCGAACGGTGAGTTCGCGCCGGCATCGGCGCCCGTTTGCACGAAGCCCTTGGCGTCGAGTTGGACGAGGCCGGACAGCCAGCCGGTGTTGGGCGCTGCGCCGACCATGATGAACAGTGCGCGGGTTTCGATGTCGTGTGTCGCACCCGTGTTCGCGTCCCGGATGGTGACGGCTTCGAGATGCTCGCCGCCGTGCAACGCTGTTACCTCGGCATTGTAGGCAATGTTGATTGCCGGGTCGGCGTCGAGCCGGCTCGATAGATAGCTCGACATCGACGCGGCGAGCGACGCGCCACGCACGATCAGGTGCACGCATTTGGCCGACCGGCTGAGATACATGGCCGCCTGACCCGCCGAATTGCCGCCGCCGATGATGACCGCCTGGGTGTTCTTGCAGTATCGCGCCTCGATCTCGGTCGCGGCGTAATACGCCCCGGCGCCCTCGAACTCGGCGAGCCGGTCGATCGGCAAGCGGCGGTATTGGACCCCCGCCGCAACGATGACGGCCTTGCCGCGGACGCGCTCGCCACTCTCGAACGTGGCGCAGAAGCTACCGTCGCCGAGCCGTTCCAGCTTGGCCACGCGGCGCGGCATGGCGAAGCGCGTGCCGAACTTCATCGCCTGCACCTCGCCGCGCCAGACGAGGTCGCCACCGGAAATACCGGTCGGGAAGCCCATGTAGTTTTCGATGCGGCTCGACGTTCCGGCCTGTCCGCCGATCGCTGCATCCTCGATCACCAGCGCGTGCAGGCCTTCGGAGCCGGCATAGACCCCGGCAGCGACGCCAGCCGGGCCGCCGCCGACGATCAGCACGTCGAAGACCTCATCATTGTGCAGGTCGCGGTTGAGGCCCAACAGCGTCGCGATCTTCTCCGGCGTCGGGTCCGTCACGACGACGTTCCGGCCGAAGATCACCGCCGGCTCGGACGGCGCCAGGGAGCAGCTTTGCGACGTCATTGCGGCTTCGGGGCTATTGAGCGCCAGCGACGCATAGGGAATGCGGTTGCGGCTCGCGAATTCGGCGATGCGCCGCACGTTCCTGTCCTGGTCTTCGCCGATCAGCGTGAGCGTGCTGTCGCGTTGCTCAAGCGCGCGGCGTCGCCGTGCCGCAAACACCGTAATGATGATGTCCGACATTTCGGGAATCTGCGACATCAACGTCAGCATCCTGTCGCGCGGCACCTCGATTACGCGTGTCTCGCGCACCGCGCGCATCGCCAGCGACCAGGCGCCGCCGTTGAGGAAGGCGATCTCCCCCATGAATTGCGCCGGCCCGAGCGTGGACGGTAGATGGCGTTCGTCGGTGTAGGGGTTGACGACCTCGACCTCGCCATCCTCGAGGTAGGTGAAACGGTCGGCGGGTTCGCCCGGCCGGGCCATGAACGCGCCGGCCGGATAGGTCACGGCCTTGCCGTGCTGGCGCAGCGCGGCAACGTGCCGGTCCGCCAAGGGCGTGCGCTGCATTTGGTGAAGGTCGGCACCGATCGTTTCCATGGGTTTGTCCTTCTGAACACTGGCGGCGGGTCCGCTAAGCCTCGCCGGCAGTCGTCAGACGAGCAGCCTGCCTCCGCCCACGTCAACCACGGCGACCGTCACATCATTGCTTTCCATCAGGCTGAGCGCCACCGCGGCGATGCTGCTACGTCGAAACCCTCTATTCCGGCGAACGCTGTCTAGGCGGAATTGGCGCCATCGCGCATCTCTATGAAGCGACGTGAGCTATCCATCGCTATAACGGAAGGGCAACGTTGTCGTCGGAGACTGGGAGAATGTGGATAAAGCCCACGCCGCAGTCCGACGATCACAAAGCATGCTAGCATGTTACCACGATTTCGTCCATAGCCTGACCAACAAGATCAGGGGGAAGCAATGCCTGACATCAGTTGCCGTCGGGAGAACACGAACCGAGCCGTATGGGCGTGTGGCTTCCTTGCTTTGATTGCTATGAATCTTTTTGCAATATTCCCAGCCCGCGCTCAATTCGAGAATGACTCGATTAAGATCGGAGTACTGACCGATATGGCAGGCCCGATCTCCGCTTATAACGGTGCAGGCTCGGTCATGGCGGCCCGCATGGCCATCGAGGAGTTCGGCGGCAGCATCGCGGGGCACCGGATCGAGCTGCTTTCCGCCGATCACCAGAACAAACCGGATGTCGGTTCGGCCATCGCCCGGCAGTGGTTTGCCAACGAACGCGTCGACGCAATCGCCGATCTCGCCAGCTCGGCCGTTGGCTTCGCCGTCGTCGCCGTCGCCGCACCCTTGAACAAGGTCGTGCTCGTCACTGGCGCCGGATCGACGGATTTCGTCGGGAAAGCCTGTTCTGCGACGAGCGTCCTTTGGAGTTGGGACACCTACTCAATCGCAAACGCGACCGTGCGGGCCGTGGTCGGACCGGGCACGGATAAGTGGTTCTTCATCACCTCCGACTACGCCTTTGGATATGCCTTCGAGGCAAGTGCGCGAGCAGCCGTTGAGCAAGGCGGCGGCAAGGTCTTGGGAGCGGTGAGGACGCCGTTCGGGACGGCGGATTTCAGCTCGCAATTGCTGCAAGCCCAGCAGAGCGGCGCGAATGTCGTGGCATTCGCCACGTCCGGCGTCGATACGACCAATGCCGTCAAGCAGGCGGGTGAGTTTGGCCTGTCCGCCTCTGGCATCAAAGTCGTTCCGCTACAGCTCCTGCTACCTGATATCCGGGCGATCGGCCTGGCCGACGGCAAGAACACGTTGACAGCCTTGCCGTTCTACCACGGCCAATCGCTGCAAGCCGAGGCATGGTCGAAAGCGTTCTTGGCCCGGACCGGCTACATGCCCAGCCAGAACCAAGCTGGGACCTACTCGGGAGTCCGTGCCTATCTTCAGGCCGTGCAGGATAGCGGGACGGATGACGGGCCGAAGGTGCTCGCCCAAATGCGCGCCACGCCCGTCAACGATGCCTTCACCTCCGGCGGGCGGCTTCGAGAGGACGGTCTGATGGTGCACGACGACTGGTTGGTCCGGATCAAGGCGCCGGCCGAATCACAAGGACCTTGGGACCTCGTCGCGATCGAGAAAAAAATCTCGGGCGATACGATCTACCGCAAGCTCGCAGACAGCGACTGCCCTCTGATGCGCGGAAATGGAGTGACAAAATAAGCGCGATGAGTGCTGGAGCCTCAAATATGCATCGACGAGTATGTCCCGGCCCGACGCGGAACGGGCCAGTCATTCGATAGGGAGGACTACCATGGAGATCGAAGCACTCGGTTACGTGGGTTTTCATACAGCGAGCCTTGAGGACTGGACTGGCTTTGGCACGCGTTTCCTCGGGCTGCAGTTGGTTGACCGGACGGCAGGGGCTCTTTCCTTCCGCATGGACGACCGCAAGCAGCGCGTGGTGATCCACGACGGTGCGGACCGGCGTCCGTTCTTCGGGTGGGAAGTCGCCGATGAGACTGCGTTGACAGCGCTCGGCGCCAGGCTGGAGCGGGGAGGCGTCGGGTTCAGGCGCATGCCGCTCGCCCTGGCGCAGCAGCGCCATGTCAGCGGCGGGCTGCTGTTCGAGGATCCCGCCGGCAATCGGCTGGAGGCGTTCTTTGGGCCGGAGATCGCCAGCGAGGCCTTTCAGCCCGGCCGCACCTTGTCGGGCTTCATGACGGGATCGCTGGGCGTCGGACATGCCGTGTTGACCACCGGCGATCTGGACGCCGACCTGGCATTCTATCGCGATCTCCTGGGTTTCAAGGTCAGCGACCATTTCTCGCACCCGTTCCGGGCGATCTTCCTGCATATCAACGCCAGGCATCACAGCCTCGCCCTGATCGAGGGCAGGCAGACAGGCGTGCATCACCTGATGATCGAATTGTTCAGCCTCGATGACGTAGGCCAGGGCTACGACCTGGCGCTCAGGGAAGAGGGCCGCATCGCCACCACGCTTGGGCGGCATACCAACGACTACATGACCTCGTTCTACTCCAATACGCCTTCCGGCTTTATGGTGGAGACGGGCTGGGGCGGGCGCGTGATCGATCCCGCGACGTGGCAGCCATTCGAGTTGACCGATGGGCCGAGCCTATGGGGGCATGAACGCAATTGGCTCCCGCCGGAGGGGCGGGCCGAGGCCGCGCGCATGCGTCTGGACGCGGCGGCCCGTGGTATCCGGGCGCCGGTGCAGGTCACCAGCGGCAACCACCATGCCACTGGACTCTGCCCCTGGTGGGATGCCGTGTCGGCAAGCACCCCAGGCACGGTTCGCGCATGAGGATCGCCAACTTAACGGTGCAGGGCCGATCCACGTTGTGCTGCAGCCGCTCAAGTTTCCCACCTTCGACTTCCAAGGTGCGCTGCCTGTCGTGATGTACGAGGCGGCTGTATAGGCGGCAAAGATATTGACTGACTTCACCACTAGCGCGCGGGAGGCCCTTGTCGCCGCACGCCTCGATCGCGGGCGCGGCGACCGGAAGAAAGATGCCGTTTACCACCACATTCTAGAGCAGATGATGTGCCGCCGATATCGCTTCGGCGACAAGATACCGATCGGAGAAGTGGCTGAAGCGACCGGGGCCAGCCGTCAACCGATCATGGCGGCCATAGCCGACCTCCGTGCCGCCGGGTTCGTGCTGGTGACGGCGCAGGTCGGGTGCGAAGTCGTGACGCCCACGGCAGGAGAGGTGGAGGATTTCTACCTCATGTTCGGCCGTACGGAGGGATTGATCGCCGAACTCGCGGCCCGGCGTCAGCGGCCGGGCGAGGCGCGTGCGCTGCAGAAGATCAATCGGTCATTCGCGGCACTGAACCGCAATGGGCGCGATGCCTCCGGCGCGTATCTTGAACTCAACCGGCGCTTTCATCGCGGCGTCCACGAGCTCACGCGCTCGCCTGCGCTTCACCGCCAGCAATCGCTCAACTGGGCCTTCTCCGACTTTCTGATCGCCCAAACTTACGAAGTCCCGCCAAGGCTTGACCTTTACGTGGGGGAGCACGACGCGATCGTGACGGCCATCCTGGCGAATGACCCGGCGGCGGCGTGCGCGGCGGCGGAAACCCACATCAACTCGGTTTCGATCCTGGTTCGCAGCGCGATGAGCTGATTGGACGCTCCACGCGGCTGGAGCACTAACCTGGGATGCGCGTCCGGCAGGTGATACGCTCGATCGCGCTGCGCAGAAGATGCCCGGCCTCGGCTGCGTCCCACACGGAGGAACGGACCCGCCATGCCACGTAACCGTCGGGTCTAACGAGCAGAGCGCCGGCCTCCTCGATCTCGCTCGCGTCGTGCCACACCGCGTAAGGGTCGAGCGCATCGTCCTCGCCCACCACGACCAGCCGCAGCCAGTCGCAATCGACCATGTCCGCAGCCGCCCGCCAGGCCTGGCCAGAAAGACCCGTCATCAGTGTGAAGCGGCCTCTGCCGACAAGGTCGAGCGTGGACACCCTGATCCCGTCGCGTCCGACCAGCCAGGCATGCGGCAGCTTGGCGCCGGGCCGGGTCGTGGCCTGGAGGTAGAGCCCGGGGTCCCGTCGCCAGACCTCGTCGCCGGCGCCCTCCTCCGGGATGACCGCGGCCGAGACGTAGCGCTGGTTGAGTTCGGTTCCGTGTGCGTTGAATTCGTAATTCTTGAGTTCGAGCGCCTCGCGGAGGGCGGCACGAACCGCGGCACCCTCTGCCGTTGGCGCCTTGATCTTCGCCAGCCCGGCCGCGACCGGGTCATCCTCGCCAGTCGTCGCGAAGCAAGCGCGCAGCGGCCCGTAATCCACACGCGACTGGTTCGCGCGCGCCACAACCTGCTGACCGACCGGCGCCCTCTCCTCGGAGTAGGTGTCGAGCAGGGCCGGGGCGGCGTCCCCGCGAACGACCATCGCCAGCTTCCAGGCCAGATTGAAGCCGTCCTGCATTGAGGTGTTCGAGCCGAGGCCGCTTGATGGGGGATGGCGATGGACGGCGTCGCCGCCGCAGAAGATGCGTCCGACGCTGTAGTAGGAGGCATAAGCCTGGTTCACATACCAAGGCGAGACGGCGATGAGTTCGCAATCGAGTGCCGGGTCGCCGACCAATGAGCGTATTTTCGCCAGGGCGGATTCTCTACTCAGATCCGGCGACCCCTTGCTGATGTCGAAACCCCATCCAGCGATCCACTCGCCCCAGGGTCGGACAGCCCGCAAGAGCCCCATGCCGATCTCGCCGAACCCTCCTGCCGGATTGAGGATCCAATGCAGAATACTCGGGCGGTGGGCCACGTAGCGGGCCAGGTCAGCCTTGAAGTGGGCGTAGATCGTTCCGGCCCGAGCCATCGTGCCGACCAAGGGGAGGCCCAATTCCTTGACGATCTGCGAGTTCGCCCCGTCTGCGCCGACCAGGTAGCGGGCGCGCCGCGTAAATTCCGCCCCGGTAATCAAGTCCCTCAGCCTGGCCGTGACGCCTTCATCATCTTGAGCGGACCCGAGATACTCGACGTTGAACGAAACGCGGGCGCCGCGCAGTGCCGCTGCATTGACCAGTACGGGTTCCATGAACGGCTGCGGGATGTCGAGGTTTGCGCAGGGACTGCCACGCAGATAGTCGCCGAACCGCTCGTCCCCGGTGCCCCAAGCGCGCAGCCTTGCGACTTCAGGCCCGGCGAGGCTGGTTGTGAATAGGCTGTCGCCCATCTGGTCCCAGGGCGTGGCATGCTTGCGGGCTTCTTCCTCGAGCCCGAACTCTCGCAGGATCTCGACCGAGCGCTGGTTGGTGATGTGGGCACGCGGCGTGTTCGCCAGCCAGTTCCACTTCGAGATCGCCTGGACGGAGATTCCGTATGTAGCGAGCGCCAGGGCGGTCGTCGCACCCATGGGCCCTGTGCCCACCACCAACACGTCGATGTCGTAAGGTTCACCCACGCTTTCTCCCTCCATCGGCCGCGTTCAAGCGCGTTGATCTAGGCCTAGCGTCGTCATACCTCATGCGATTGATATGCTAGCATGTCAAACCCCTGGCACCAGCTTTCTCGGAATTGCTGTTCTCTTCGCGGGAACTCGGCGGAGCGTTGGGTGAACGGGCATGCAATTCCACACCCACAGGATGGGCGAGCGTTGGTGCAAGTAGCGTAATGAGCAAGCATCGCTGATGCCGCCGATTGCAATTGCTCGGAGATCGTCAACTTGCGTTACTTAGGACGGCGAGCAGCTCGCCGCGCAAACCCGGGCAACAGCCTGGGTTGCGGCATGACGGGTCAGGACGGCGTCGCCTACAAAGCCAAAAGCAGGGTAGCATGTGATCGAGCGCGCGCGATCATCGACTCTGTGGCGCGGGGCCGCACGAACCCCTCGATAGGCAGCGAGCCTACGGCCGACACCGGCCTTCCGAACCCCCGTATGCCGCTCTTCCCGAACTCAGCTACTCGCCGCACGCCAAGCAAGACAAGATCACGGCATGCGTCCGCGTACGCCTGCTTCGCAAAGGATCAACATCTCAACAATGCTGGTAGGACAACGCGTCGGTTTGAAGGAGGTTAACGAAGCCATCTCGCTCGTTGCCGGTCATGTCGCGCATCGCCCGCGCCAGCTCGCGAATGGCCTGCTGGTTCGTCGTCATCGAGTAGAGGTTGCACACCGCATCATCTCCGCGCGTGTCAATCAATCGTCGTCCTGACCGACTTCACCAACCCAGGCACCCTCGCATCGGCCGTGACAATACCGATCCGCGCTGACGGACGGGAGGCCCTTCGACTTGACTGCGGCCCGGTGCTGGGAACACGCCGACCCTGTGGCGCGAATGCGGCGGCCCCGCCGAAGCGCACGCTAAGGCGCGCCTTGCATCCGTGCCCGTGGAATGGCATAAACCGACCATCTCACGGCATGACGATGGCGTCGTCCTGCACTAGGCTCCCCCCGAACCAGGCCAGGGCAGCTGCATGAGCTTGAACACGCTTGAACGCGGGCCGCCGCCTCAGGACATGATCGCCGCTTACGGCGTTCTCGACGGGCTGACCGGGACGAGGGCGGCGACCCTAGACCTTCTCGCCGACCGCCGGTGGCCGGGAGGCGGGATGGCCGGGGTCGGACAGCTCCGGCCCAGCCCGATCCGCCTAGCCCAGGCAGCGACCGGGACGATGTCCGACGCCTGGCCGTCGATGCCGGGGCTGGCCGTGCCCAAGGGCGCCGCCGTCGTGGAGGGCGTGGTCGTTACCGCCGCTGCGGTCCTCGCCGCGATCGACGCCGTCCGCGAACGGGCGGCGGTCGATGACGTGATCAGGCGCTACGGGCTCGATCGCACCTCGGCCGCCGACGTGCTCGCGGCGCGCGCCTACGTCTGGACGTCGTGGATGGCCCCGATCAGCCATTGGGACCTGCCCTATACGGGGCCGGCCAACGCGCGCGCCGCCGAGGCGGTCATGCGCTACGAGCAGGCCCATCCCGGGACCACCGGGATGGCCGTCGCCGGACGCGACAGGGCGGCCATGGCGACGGTGGATGCGTTGATCCGCGGCGCGGTCGCTGGCGCGGACGCATCGGAGCCGCTGCAGCGGACCTCGGCGGTCGATCCGGCATTGAGCACGACGGCGGTTCGCGCCAGGGCTATCCAGCGCCTCCAGGTCGGGCAGCAATGGGTGGCGCACCACCTGATACCCTACGGTGTCATGGCGAGCCTGCCGCCGGCGGTTCAGAAGGCGATTGCCGCTTCGGGATGGGTCATGGATTCCGCGGAGAACCTGATCGCGCTGCCGGCAAACTACCGGTCGTTCATCTCCGCCCCGAACAGCGGAGTGCGTCCGTATCAGCAGGGTCCGCACCCGAGATACGACGCCGATGCGACGGCCCTTCTCGCCCCGATCGTGGCCGGCGCGCCCACCGATCCTGCCGCCGCGACGCGTGCGGCCCTTCTCGGCGTCGAAGCCGCCATGACCCAGCGGATCATGGCGACCCGCTACCACGAGAGGATGAATTGAGCGCCGCCAAGCTCTGGCTGGTGACGGTCCCGATCTCCGTCATCGCATACCTGTCGAGCGTCTACGATGCCGACGACAGCGGCCGCACCCGCATCGACCTGGTCAATGACGCCGAGGTGCTCCATCGGCGCGGCGAGATCCTCGACGACGTGAAGGACCACGAATCGTGGCAGGTGACCGTCGAGGTATTCCGGAGGGTTCCGACGGCGATCCTGCGGATCGATGATCCGGCCTTCGATCTCGATTACTTCGCCCGGCGGGGGCACTATGCATCGTCGCGGCTGAGGTCGGCGCTCGCGCTCGGGGATGACGAGATCGCCTATCGCCCGGTCGACGCCTCCGGCTGCCCCGAGGCCGCACGGGCGAAGGATTACGAGGCGTTCTTGCCATTGAAGGTCGCGAACCCGTTCGACCCGGCACGCATGCCCGGGCGCGTGCGTCCCGTGCGGCAGGATGACGGTTCGTCGCGGGACGAGTGGATACTGGAGCCGCCCTTCGACCCAGGAGTGCCGGCGCCCTTGCAGGTCTACTTCAAGCCGGAGTTCGAGCCGCCCGCGCCGTTGTTCCGGCCGATGGGCATGCCCGCCTGGACCTTCGCGACCGAGGATCTCGCCGATCGCGTCTCCCGCGCGGGCATCACCGGGATCGCGTTCCAGGAGATCGAGGGGGACCGTGCCGCGAGAGAGACCATCCAACGGAGACAGCCGCAGTGAAGCCGGAGCCCCGGCCCGGCGGCCGGCATGCCAGGTCTTCCGCCAGGCCGGGTCCCGCCGCCGATCGGTGCGGATGTCGGATGCCGCCCGGCAGGCTGGCGGCGTGATCGCCACCATCCGGCGCATGGTTCCGGGGCTCGCGATGGCCGGCCTCATCGGCGTCGTAGCCGCCTCGGGATCCTCCGCGGCACAGCCGGACGAGGTCCACGTGCTGAAGGGCGGCTGCAGCCCCACGTGGAGCGGCGAAAGCACCATCCCGGTCGGCCACGACGAAGCGATCGTGCGCATGCCGGTCTCGTGCGACACCGCATTGGTGGCCGTCGCCGCGCGCTCCCGCGTGACGATCGGCTTCACGGACGGCGGCCCCGCCACACCGGTCATCGCGTCCTACTCCGGCGAGCCGGACGGCGGCCTCCCGTCGGGGCCGCCGGTCGATGGCGAGGTCGCGTTCGATGTGGACCGGTTCGCCCCGCCGGGCGCCGACCATCCCTCGGCGACCCGCGACGGCCGCTGCGTCCTCACCTTCAAGTCCGGCGAGCCGGCGTGGATCCAGTGCGGCGCGAAGGTCGTCGAGGGCGGCGTCGTCAAGGCCGCGACGGTGACGTTCGACGTCCTCCCCGGGCAATGGCGGCGACAGGGTCTCTAGGCGCGCCTCCACGAGCCCTCACGGCGACCATTCCAAACCGAACGGCTTGCCGCTCCGCCGTTCGCGCTACGGTTCACGTGACGCGATCGGTTTCATCAAGCAGCCTCAAGGTCGGCGACATCCTCCGAGTCCACCCGCCAAGCGGCGACGAGCGGGCCGAGGACAACGTCCCGCCAGGCATGCTGTAGGCCCTTGTCGACGCTCGCCCTGGCGTCCGCCAGCTCAGGGGTCTCCTCGAACCACCTACCCAGATGCTTCGCAACGTCCTCACGATATCCCGACCCCTGACCCAGCCGCCACGGCGGCGTCACCAGCACGTCACGAGGCGAGCAGACCCGATCTTGTCCGTCGGTGGAGCAGGATCACCGCTCGATGCGCCGGCGTCGACAGCATGCGGTCCACCATCCAGCTCAACAACCAAGCTGACCCTAAGACCGGTGGATACCAGATCCATCCCAGGCGCAGGTTGCTCCCCGCGCGGTGGAACAGGCCGACGGCTGGCAGCACGACGAACATGTGCGTGATGTAGACCTCGTAGCTGAGCCGGCCGAACGACTGCAGCACGTCCGTTGCGGGCGATGCGCGATAAGGGCGCCAGCCCCGTTTAAGGGCGATGACAACGGCTGCCGCCCCGCCCGTCAGCACCAGCATCGTGGCCTCTCCCATTGCTTTCCAGAGCAATTCCTCAAACAGGAGGACCGCGACGAGGCAGCCGGTGCCGAACCATCCCAGCTCGGCGATCTGGCGCGGCGACGGCCGCGTGCCCGCCGCGGCCCACAAGGCGGCCAGCACGCCCGTGGCTATCGCCGCCATTCCGGGCAGGTAGGCCTTCTCCTGCCAGATCTCGTTGCTGGACAGCATCCCGCGCGTGGCCGGCAGCGACAGCGCGAGCAGCAAGAGCGGTATGGCCAAAAACGCCGTTCCACGCTGGGCGAGCAGGCAGACGAGCGGGAAGCCCAGATAGAACGCTTCCTCTATCGACAGCGACCACAGCACGTCCCAGTTCGCGGGCAGGTAGCCGGTGTGGCCCTCATACCAGTTCAGGTGCAGCGCCAATGCCGAGAGGATGGCGCGGCCGAGCGACTGGCCGGGTCGATCGATGACGAACCCGGGCACGCGCAGCAGATCGAACGCCGACAGCACCGCGACCAGCACCAGCAAGCAGGGAGCGATCCTGGCGAGCCTGCGGACGTAGAAGGCACGCGGGTCCATGTGGGCGAGCGATGACCAGCGCCTGATCGCGGTGCCGGTGATCAGGAAGCCGGAGACCACGAAGAAGACGAAAACCGCCTCGTAGCCGTTGTAGCTTAACGCCAGCAGCAGGCGTCGCGGGAGCACCTCGGCCAGGCCCGTTTTCTCGAGCGGGATACGCAACGAGGTATGGTGGATGACCACCAGCAGGATAGCCAAGCCGCGTAACGCGTCGACCCCGCCATTGCGTGCGAGCGCTGGCGGGTCGGCCGCTGCGCTATCAGTCACGAGGGGTCCATGCCGGTGTGAGTGGTTGGTGGCAATCGCATGTGCTGGTCATAGCTGAGGGGTTGGGACCGGTCGCATGAAGTTGCGGCGATACAGACGGAGCGCATCCTCATTGCCGGCCTCGTCCTCGAGATCGATGTGCCGGGCACCGCGCGCGCGGAAGACAGCGAAGGCGTGCAGCAATAATGCCTCACCGACGCCTCGCCGCCGCCAGGGAGCCGCCACCGCGAGATCCTTGATGAACCCGCTGGTCCAGCACTGTGCGGCGCCAACCACCATCTCTGCGGTGGCGGCCGCGAGGAAAACGAGCGCGGGGTCATATTCGGCGTCGTCGCATAGACCCGCCCGCCACGACTCGAAGTTAGTGATCGTGCCGCCACCCTGCGCGTAGGCCTTGGACAGCAGCGAATGTATGGAGCCGGCATGCCGCTCCGGGTCGAACGCGAGGAGCGAGACGCCCTCGGGCCATCGTGGCGGCTGCACGGGCGCCCGCAGATCGCGCCGCAGCAACAGAGGGGTTCTCGAAATCAACCTCTATACCCGACGAGATGAACGATAAAGCTCGTGCCGCTTCGCCGGATATCCGTCCGCTAGGGCGGGATGGTCGAAGTCGTCAGCGGGATCGTGGCGCATGCCTCCATGACCCGACGCGACGGAACGTTGTCGGGCACGGTGAACGCGATGATCTCGGGCACGTCGAGCGGCCCGTGGCCGTGGCCGTGGGCGAGCGCGGCCTGCGCAGCCTCGGTCGCATAGCCGCGTCCCAATACTCGCGCGCAAGGCGCCAGCCGATCCCTCAGTGATCATAGCAGCGTCTCAGTGCTCAGTGACCCGGGATTGCCGGCCTGAGCAGCCAGCACGTTCGCTTGCGAGCCCTGGTGCCCTTGGCAAGTAGCCCGCGCGCACCGGCGACAGCCAATCGTGATGCTATGGATCAAACATGATCCGGCCGCGCGTGATGCTCAGCTTGAAGGTTCCGCCCTGGTTCCGTGCACGGTAACCATACGCCCGGAACCAATTAGCTGAACCACTACATCGCTACAATCATTGAGAAAATCTGGAGCGGGCGAAGGGATTCGAACCCTCGACCCCAACCTTGGCAAGGTTGTGCT
>CAZZVB010000114.1:0-13764 GCA_964657445.1 uncultured Burkholderiaceae bacterium
ATGGCGCCGGCTGCGGATGTCATGGCCGAGGCGCTCGGCATCGCCGCGGTCGCCGCCCCGGTGGTGCCTTTGATCGCCAACGTGTCTGCCGCGAAGGTGACGCAGCCGGACGAAATCCGGGACGCCCTGGTCCGCCAGGTGACCGGCACGGTGCGTTGGCGCGAGAGCATGCTGGCCGCCATCGCCATGGGTGTGGACAGCTTTGTCGAACTCGGCGCCGGGAAGGTTCTCGCCGGGCTGGTCAAGCGCATCGCGCCCGACGCGCGCAACGCGTCCGCCGGGTCACCTGCGGACATCGAGGCGGTATTGAAAACCCTTTAGGTCCGGCCGCAACTAGAGCGGCGGGCGCGACTGCTACTCTGCGGAGTGACTGCGCTGTCCGACGAGCCGGGTGGCTGGCAGCGCCGGGTTTGGATAGAGCGGCCGTTCTTTCCCGCGAACGTCCGAAAACTCGATTTCTGCCATCCTTCTCAGCACGGCCGCGGCCCGGAGACGCTGAGCGAGATCGTCCGAAAGATCGTCGTGGTCGAACATGACAGGCCGTCCAATAAAATGTCACGCGTCTAAAGCGACCGATCAACTCAGGTTTTCTGTCGTAATCCGAAGGCAAGATCTTGTGAATTTGCCGCTCGCAACGAGCGGCCGGACTATCCTCAGTCAGTGTCCCGTTTTGCCGGGCCGAGCGCCTGCGCCAGTTCCTCCAGCCACAAGCGCGCGTTCCCGTCGGAGGGGGCGCGCCAGTCGCCACGCGGCGACAGCGAACCGCCCGCGCTGACCTTCGGCCCGTTCGGCAATGCCGACCGTTTGAACTGGCTGAAGGCAAAGAAGCGCCGCAGGAACACCTCCAGCCAATGCCGGATTTGCTCCAGCGTGTAGTTGTTGCGCCGGTCGTCCGGGAAATTAGGCGGCCAGACACCGCCTTCGGCGTCGTGCCAGGCATGCCAGGCGAGGAAGGCGACTTTCGACGGCTTGAAGCCGTAGCGCAGCACCTGGAACAGGGTGAAATCCTGCAACTCGTAGGGGCCGATCTTTGCCTCGGTGCTCTGCGGCCCGGAAGCTGCGTCGGACGGCACCAGTTCGGGTGAGATCTCGGTCGCCAGCACCGCGCCGAGCACCGCGCCCGCCTCGGCGTCGAACTGGCCGGATGCGATGACCCAGCGGATCAGGTGCTGGATCAGCGTCTTCGGCACCCCGGCATTGACGTTGTAGTGCGACATCTGGTCGCCCACGCCGTAGGTGCACCAGCCGAGCGCCAGCTCCGACAGGTCGCCGGTGCCCAATACGATCGCGTCGTGCTGGTTGGCGAGGCGGAACAGGTAGTCGGTGCGCAGCCCGGCCTGCACGTTCTCGAACGTCACGTCATACACCGGCTCCCCGCGGGCGAAGGGGTGCGCCATGTCGGCCAGCATCTGCCGGGCGGCGGGGCGGATGTCGATCTCCGCTTGCGACACGCCGAGCGCGGTCATCAGCCGCAGCGCGTTCGCCTTCGTGCCGTCGCTGGTGGCGAAGCCGGGCAAGGTGTAGCCGAGCACGGCGGTGCGGGGCCGGCCGAGCAGGTCCATCGCCTTGGCCGCGACGATCAGCGCGTGGGTGGAGTCCAGCCCGCCCGAGACGCCGATGACGATCCGCTTGATGTTGCCGGCCGATAGGCGCTGCACCAGGCCGGAGACCTGGATGTTGTAGGCCTCGTAGCAATCCTGCTGCAGCCGCGCCGGGTCGGCGGGGACGAACGGAAACCGCTCCACCCGGCGCTTCAGCCCCAGGTCGCCGGCCGGCGGCGCCAGCGTGAAGGCGATGCGGCGGAAGCTGGCGGCGGCGAACACCCGGCGGCGATTGTCGTCGAAGCTGCCCATGCGCAGCCGTTCCTGCCGCGCCATGCCGATATCCACGTCGGCCACCGCCATGCCGGCTGTCTGCTGGAAGCGTTCGGTTTCGGCGAGCAGCGTGCCTTGTTCGTGGATCGAGCCTTGGCCGTCCCACGACAAATCGGTCGTGGACTCGCCGGCGCCGGCTGCGGCGTAGATGTAGGCGGCGAGGCATCGCGACGATTGCGACCGGCACAGCAGGTTGCGCTGATCGGCGCGGCCGATGGTGATCGGGCTGCCGGACAAATTGGCCAGCACCGTCGCGCCGGCCAGCGCTGCTTCGGAGCTGGGGGGCACGGGGACCCACAGATCCTCGCAAATCTCGGCATGCACCACGAAGTCCGGCAGGTCGCTGGCAGCGAACAGCAGGTCGGTGCCGAACGGGACGTCGCTGCCCGCCAGATGCAGGGTCTGGCCGCGCACGCCGTCGCCGGATGCGAAATGCCGGCGCTCATAGAACTCGCGGTAGTTCGGCAGGTGGATCTTCGGCACGACGCCCAGGATGCGGCCGCGATGGATCGCGACGGCGGTGTTGAACAGCCGGCCCTGGTGCTGCAGCGGCGCGCCGACCAGCAGCAGCGGCGTCAGCGCCTCGGTTTGGCTCGCCAGCGTGGCCAGCGCGTGTTCGACCGCCTCGAGCAGAACGTCCTGCTGCAGCAGGTCCTCGATCGCGTAGCCGGAGATGCAGAGTTCGGGGAACACCGCCAGGGCCACGCCTTGCGCGTCGCAGTCCCGCGCCATCGCCAGCACGGACGCCGCATTGGCCGCCGGGTCGGCCACGGCGCTGCGGGGGATACAGGCGGCAACCCGGGCGAAGCCGTGCCGGTAGAGCGAGTAGAAATCCATCTAGGCCGCCACCCGCTCCAGGGCCGCCTTGCCGATCTGCCCCAGCGCCAGATCGTCCTGCGGCGGCTGGAACAACCCGCCGCGGGCATCGCGGAAATAGCGTTCGAGCGGCAGGCCCTTCGTCAGGCTGAAGCCGCCGGCGACGCGCAGCGCTTTTTCCGTCACCTCGCAGGCTGCGTTGGTGCAGAGGTATTTCGCCATCCCGATGCGCGGGCCGAGGCTGCCGCGCAGCTCCGGATGGTCCACCCAGGCGCGGGCGGTGTCGTGCAGCACGGCGCGGGCGGCGGCCAAGGCCGCCTCCATCTCGCCGATCCACTGGATGATGTGCGGCTGTTCCGCGATCGGGCGGCCCAGCGATGGCGGCACACGCTCCCGCGCATAGCTGCACGCGGCGTCCAGCGCGGCCTGGCCGACACCCATGTAGATCGCCGCGATCGGCAGCGCCCAGCCGTTGGTGCCGGGCCGGTTGCGCCCGCCCACGCCGATGACGACGCGCTCGACGATGCGCTCGTCCGGCACGAACACGCCGTCATAGAACACGTCGCTGTTGCCGCAGCCATGCAGCGCCAGGCTGCCTTCCCAGGTATCGACGATGCGCAGGCCCGGCGAGCCGCCCTCCACGATCGCGCTGCACAGCGTGCCCAGGGGCGCGCCGTCCTCGGGCGGCAGCATGGTGGCTGTGACCAGCCAGCGCAGCGCCGGGGCGCCGGTGACGAAGATCTTGTGGCCGTACAACCGCCAGCCGCCCTCCGCCCGCTCTGCCCGCATCGTCGGCACGCCCCCGCGGGAGATGGAGCCCAGTTCCGGTTCGGTGACGCAGTTGTTCACCATGCCGCCAGACTGCACGACGCTGCGGGATACGCTGTCGAGCACGTCTTCCGGCCAGCTTCGCGCCTCATAGGCGCGGCCGAGCACCGAGATCAGCATGCCCATGACCAGCGCCGTCGAGGCATCGCCGCGCGCGAGCACCTCCTGCGCCAGGGTCATGTCGAACACGTCCGCGCCGCCGCCGCCGTAAGCGGCGGGGATCATCAGGCGGTCATAGCCGGCGTCATGCAGGTCCGCGTAGTTCTCGATCGGGAAGCCCGGCTGCTCCGCCCGGGGGGCGAATTTGCTGGCCAGGGTTGCCGCCATGGACATGATTTCCGCCTGACGGGGCGAGGGGGCCAGCAGACCCGGCATATGCGTCACGCAGCCGTCTCCTTCGCGTCCGGCCCGCCCAGGTAGGCGTCGCGGATCCGTGGGTTCGAGGCCAGCTCGGCAGCCGGCCCCTGCAGAATGATACGCCCAGTTTGCAGCACGTAAGCATAATGCGCGATCTGCAAGGCAAGGCTTGCATTCTGTTCGACCATGAACACGCTCACGCCCTCCTTGTTGACGGTGCCGATCAGCTCGAGCACCCGGTCCACATAAAGCGGGGACAGGCCCATGGTGGGCTCGTCCATGCATAGCAGGCGGGGGCGGCCCATCAGCGCGCGGGCCATGGCGACCATCTGCTGCTCCCCGCCGGAGAGCGTGCCGGCGCGCGCGGTCAGGCGCTGCCGGACACGGGGGAACAGCGCGAGCATGCGGTCCAGGTCGCGAGCGATGTCTGGGCGGTCGCTGCGGGCGAAGGCGCCCATCAACAGGTTCTCCCGCACCGTCATGGCGCCGAACAGCCGCCGCGCCTCCGGCACGCTGCCGATGCCGCGGCGGATGACGGCGGGGGTGGGCAGCCCGGTGATGTCCTGCCCGTCGAACCACACCTGCCCGGCGCGCGGTTTGAGCAGGCCGAGGATGACCTTCATGGTGGTCGATTTCCCGCTGGCATTGCCGCCGAGCAAGCTGACGATCTGCCCGGTGCGCACCGCGAGATCGAGCCCGAAATGCACCTGCACGGGGCCGTAGAACGTGTCGATGGCGTTCAGGCGCAGAAGGTCGGTCATGCCGCCTGCTCGCCGACGTGACGGTGGCCGAGATAGGCTTCGATCACCGCCGGGTCATGGCGGACGGCGGCGGGGGTGCCCTCGGCGATGATGCGGCCGTCATCCATGGCGATCACCCGGTCGGACAGGCGCATCACCAGGTCCAGCTTGTGTTCGATCAGCAGGATGGTGTGCCCCTCGGCCTTCAGCCCGCCGATAATGCTGGTCATCTCGGCGGTTTCGCTCTCGTTCATGCCGGCGGTGGGTTCGTCCAGCAGCAGCAGGCGGGGATGCAGCGCCAGCGCGCGGGCGATTTCGACCCGGCGGCGGTTGGCATACGACAGGCTGTAGGCCGGCTGGTCCAGCCGTGGCGTCAGCCGGTCGCCGAACAGGGCCGCGATACGCTCCACGTCGGCATCGAGCGCCTGTTCCTCCCGCAAGACGGATGGCGGGCGGACGAGCGCCGCCAGCAATTCGGCCAGCGCGCCCAAGCCCGGCACGCGCGGCTTGGCGGCGCGCAGGCGGTGGTGCGCGCCCATCAGGATGTTGTCGCGCACCGTCAGGTTGGCGAACACCCGGCCATGCTGGAACGTGCGCGCCAGCCCGAGTGCGGCGATCCGCTCCGGCGCGCGGCCGGCGATGGAGACGCCCTCCAGCACGATGCTGCCGCTATCGGGCGTGTCGTGGCCGCTGAGCAGGTTGAACAACGTGGTCTTGCCCGCGCCGTTCGGGCCGATGATGGACAGGAACTCGCCCTGCTGAAGCGACAGATCGACTCCGGCCACGGCGTGCACGCCGCCGAAGCTACGCGTGACGGCGCGAGCGTCGAGCAAGCTCATACCGTGCCCAGCACGCCCTGCGGCCGGAAGCGGATCAGCACCAGCAGCACCACGCCGTAGATCAGCATGCGGTATTCCGCCGTGCCGCGGAACAACTCGGGCAGCGCAGTCAGTGCCACCGCGCCCAGCACGGCGCCGAGCACGTTCCCCATGCCGCCCAGGATGACCATGGTGAGCGCGGAAATCGACACGGTGGAGGTGAACGTCTCGTTGTTGATGTAGGAATATTGGTGCGCCGCGATGGCGCCGCTGACGCCGGCGCCGAACCCGGCAAAGGCGAAGGCGATGCCTTTGTAGCGGCCGAGGCTGACGCCGTAGGCCCGTGCCGCGACATCATCATCGCGGATGGCGCGGAAGGTGCGGCCGAGATGGGAGCGCAGCAGCCGCGTCTGCACCAGCGCCAGCAGCACGAGCACGGTCAGGCTGGACCAGTATGCGGCTTGCGGGCTGTCCAGGTCATACGCGCCGGCCGAGAGCGGCGGGATGTTGGTGACACCCATCGGGCCGCGGGTCAGGCCCTCCCAGTTCAGGATCACCAGCCCGACGATCTCGCCGATGCCGAGCGTGGCGATCGACACGTAGTGGGAGCGCAGCCGGAACGAGGGCGCGACCAGCGCGGTGCCGATCATCGCGGTCAGCACGCCGGCGGCCGGGATGCTGGCCCAGACCGGCCAGCCGCTATCGAGCGCCAGCAGCGCGGACGCGTACGCGCCGATCAGCAGCAGCGCGGCATGCCCGAGCGACACCTGGCCCAGCGTTCCCGCGACCAAGGTCAGGCTGATCGCCAGCATCGCCGCGAGCCAGGCATTGGTCAGCACTTGCAGCGCGTAGCCGAGATGCGGGATGAGCGGCAGCGCCGCCGCGCCGGCCACGGCGAGCAGCACCGCCCAGGGCGGGATGCGCAGCGTTCGGCTGGGGGCGATGAAGGTGCCGGTCAGCGGCTCCGGCGGGGTGCCGCGGCTGCTGGCGAACAGCCCGTTCGGCCGCAGCACCAGGATGAGCAGCAGCAGCACGAAGCTGAACAGGTTGCGGTAGGACGATCCGAAGAACGCCACGCCGTAGCTTTCCGTCAGCCCCAGCAGCAGCGACCCGGCGATCGCGCCCGGCACATTGCCCATGCCGCCGATCACCGTCGCCACCACGGCCTTGAGCGTGGCCTGGAAGCTCATCGCCGGGTCGATGTGGTTGAAATACATGCCGACGAGCAAGCCGGACACGCCGCCCAGAGCGGAGGCGATGGCGAACACGGTACGGTTCACCGCGTCGGTGTCCACGCCCATCTGGCGCGCCGCATCCCGGTCCTGCGCGGTGGCGCGCACCGCCCAGCCGAGCTTGGTGAAGCGCAGGAAGCCATACAGGACGGCCGCGCTGACCAGCCCGGTGGCTGCGATCAGCAGGTCGAGCGCGCCGATCGTGCCGCCGCCGACGCTGATCCGCCAGTTCGGCAGCGGCGAGGGCAGGGCGCGCGGATCGGGCGTGAAGATGATCTGCAGCAACTGATCCAGCACCAGGCTGATGCCGATGGTGGCCAGCAGCGGTGCGATCCGCGCCGTGCCCGCCAGCGGCCGCAAACCCAGCCGCTCGATCACCACGCCCAGCAGCCCGCAGACAACGATCACCACTGCCGCGGTCGCCGCCAGCGGCAGGTGCAGATAGGTGAAACAGGCCCAGCCTACGTAGGCGCCCACCGCATAGACGCTGCCATGGGCGAAGTTGATCAGGTGCGAGACGCCGAAGATCAGCGCCAGGCCGACGGCCAGCAGGGCGTAGATGTTGCCGATGATCAGGCCGTTGATGGTGTAGTCCAGCCAGGAGGACACTTAGGAGTGGCCTTTAGGAGCCTGCCGGCGGCGTCAAGCCTTGTCCGGCCCGTCCCAGACCGTGAACTTCTGGTCCTTCACCAGCAGCAGCTTGTAGCTCGCCCCTGGCACCCGGCGGGTCACCGGGTCAAACGTCACCTTGCCGTAGATCACGCTCGGCACGTCCTTGATGTCGAGCAGGCCGGCCTGCATCGCCTCGCGCGTCGTGCCGTAGCGGTCGCAGAGCGCGGCGAACAGCATCATCGTGTCGTAGGCGCCGGCGCTGAAGCTGTCGGGTTCGAGGTCGTATTTGGCGCGGTAGGCCTTCACGAATGCCTGCACCTCCGGCCGCGGATCGCCGGGGAAGAAGGTGCTCATCACGTAGTCGCCTTCGACGCCGGGTCCGCCGAGCTCGATGAATTTCGGCGAGTAGTTGGACGTGCCGGCCAGGATCGGCAGAGTCAGCCCCGTGTCGTGCGCCTGGCGGCTGATCAGCGCGCCGTCGGCGTAGTAGGACAGCAGCACCAGCCCGTCCGGCTTGCTGTCGCGGGCGCGCACGAGTGTCGGGCGGAAGTCCTGCTCGGCGGCGAGGTAGCCTTCGGCGGTGGTCACTTCCATGCCCAGGCCCGGCGCCGCCTTCAGGAACGCGTCCTTCGCGGTGCGGCCCCAATCGGTGTTCAGGTGCAGCACCGCCGGGCGCTTGAAGCCGAGCTTGGCCGCGTAGGCCGCCAGGCGCGGCTGCTCCTCCGCCTGGTTGGTGGAATTGGACCACATGTGGTCGCCGCCCTTGGTGAAGTCCGGGTGCGAGTTGGTGAAGCCGAACTGCACCAGCTTGGCGCGCTGATAGATCGGCGACGCGGCCATCGAGGCTGGGGACGAGAAATCGCCCAATTCGATGATGATGTCGGGGTTGGCGACGAACTTCTGCGCCACCGAGACGGATTGCCGCGGGTCTGACTGGCTGTCCTCGAACACGTACTGCACCGGCCGGCCTTTCACGCCGCCTGCGCCGTTGATGCCGTCCAGCGCGAGGTCGAACCCACGCTTCCATTGCGCGCCGTATTGGGCGTTGGGTCCGGTGAGGGGGCCGCTGACGCCCGCAATGATCGGCTCGGCTGCCCTTGCCGACACGGCCGGCAGAACGGCGGCGGAGGCGAGCAGGGTGCGGCGGGTCAGGCGCATGACGCGGCTCCTTGTATTGCTGCGGTGCAATGAGGCTACGCCGATCGGGCGGGCCTCTGCCAGACCTCATACTCCAGCCGCCACCTGGCGAACGCGCAAGGACGGCAGAGTGGCGAGGAGTTTGCTAGGGATGGTTCTGGATGGCCGGGCGCCATCGAACGGAGCGACGCATTTGGCTGGGGTCAGGATCGGGATCGATATCGGCGGCACCTTCACCGACCTTCAGGTGCTGGACGAGCGCACCGGGGCTGGCGGCAGCGTCAAGGTGCCGACCACGCCGGCGGACCCGTCGATCGGCCTGCTGAACGGACTGACCGAAGCCGCTGGCCGGTTCGGCTTCACCCTGGCCGATATCTCCCTGCTGCTGCACGGCACGACGATCGCGACCAATGCGGTGCTGGAGCGCACGCTGGCCCGCGGCGTGTTGATCACCACGCACGGGTTCCGCGACGTGCTGGAGATCGGCCGTCACGCGCGCACCGACATCTATGGCCTGCGTCCGCGCAAGCAGCCGCCGCTGATCCCGCGGGAGCGGCGGCTGGGCATCGCCGAACGCATGCGCGCCGATGGCAGCGTGGAACGCGAACTGACCGATGCCGCCATGAGCGAGGCTGCGGCGGCGGTGCATGCGCTCGGGGCGGAGACGGTTGCGATCACCTTGCTGAACGCGAACGCCAATCCGGTGCACGAGCAGCGCCTGCGCGACCACCTGCTGACGGCCAACCCCGGCCTGCCGGTGTCCATCTCCTCCGAGGTCAGCCCCGAAATCCGCGAATATGAGCGGACCTCCACCACGGTGCTGAACGCGCTGCTGATCCCGGTGGTGCGGTCCTACCTCGACCGGCTGGGCGCGCGGCTGGCGGACCACGGCGTCACCGCGCGGCTGCTGCTGGTGCAGTCGAATGGCGGCGTGTGCAGCCCGCAGACCGCATCGTCGCAGCCGGTGCGGCTGCTGCTGTCGGGCCCGAGCGGCGGGGCGCTGGCGGCGCAGCGCATCGCCGGGCGGCTGGGCATGCCGGACCTGGTCGGCATCGACATGGGCGGCACCAGTTTCGACGTCTGCGTGGTGCAGGACGGCGCCATCACGCAGCGCACCCAGGGCGAGGTGGACGGTCTGCCGGTGCGCCTGCCGATGGTGGAAATCCGCACCATCGGTGCGGGCGGCGGATCGGTGGCGGCAGTGGACGGCACGGGGCGCTTCACCGTGGGGCCACGCAGCGCCGGGGCGCGGCCTGGCCCGGCCTGCTACGGCCATGGCGGCACGATGGCGACCGTCACCGACGCGAACGTGCTGCTCGGCCGGCTCGACCCGGCGTTCTTCCTGGGTGGGGCGATGCAGCTCGACCTGGCCGCCGCCCGGTCCGCGATGGCCGCGACCGTGGGCGGCCCGCTCGGGCTGAGCGACGACGCAGCCGCCTCGGGCGTATTGGCGCTGACCAACACCAGCCTGGCGGCCGCGATCCGGCTGAGCCTGTTCGAGCGTGGGCTGGACCCGCGGCGGTTTGCCGCGCTGTCGTTCGGCGGGGCCGGCGGGCTGCACGCGGTGGAGGTGGCCGCCGAGCTGGGCATGGACCGGGTGGTGTTCCCCGCGGAGGCCAGCACCTTCTCGGCCGGCGGCATCCTGCAATCCGACATCGTGCACGACCTGGCGCGCAGCCGCGTGATGCCGGCCACCGAGGAAAGTCTGGCGGAGATCAGGGCCACGATCGCCACCCTGCGCGACCAGGGCGAGACGCTGCTGGCCGCGGACGGCACGCCGCCGGAACGCCGCCGCATAAGCATCACGGCCGATATGCGCTATCACGGCCAGGCCTTCGAACTGCTGGTCCCTTGGCCCGACCCGGGGGCCGGCTTGGCCCCCTTGCTCGACGCCTTTAACGCATTGCACCGGCAGCGTTTTTCCTATGCGAACCCGGGCGACCCGGTTGAGATCGTGACCTTGCGCCTGACTGCGACGGGGCTGCTGCCCGAGGTGGCGCCGGCGCGCCCGATCGCCGGCAGCGCGGGCCGGCCGGCGCATCGCCGCCGGGTGTTCGTAGGCGGCGCCTGGGCGGATGTGGAGGTGGTGCAGCGCGCGGACCTCCTGGCGATCAAGGCCGGGCCGCTGGTGGTGGAGGAGGATTACACGACCGTGCTGGTACCCCCGGGTTGGGATTGCGGGCCTGGCCCTGACAACACGCTGATCGCGACGAGGACGGCATGAGCGAGCTTGGCGCGGTCGAGCTGGAGATCCTGCGCAGCGCGCTCACCGCGGCGGCGGCCGAGATGGATGTCACGATCTGGCGCACCAGCCGGTCCACGGTGGTGCGCGAATTGCTCGACTACTCGACGGCGGTGTTCGATCCGGACGGCTTCAACGTCGCGCAATCGGCCCGCATCCCGCAGCACCTGAACTCCATGGGCGCGGGGCTGCGGACATTGCTGACCGGGTTCATCCCGGTGGAGGACTGGGCCGAGGGCGACGTCGTCATCACCAACGACCCGTACTGCGGCGGCCAGCATATCCCGGACATCCTGGCATTCCGCCCGGTGTTCGCCGCCGGACGCCGGGTCGCGATCGTGGGGACGCTGTGCCACCATTTGGACATGGGCGGCATCTCCGCCGGCAGCTACGGCGCCACCGCGACCGAGGTGTTCCAGGAAGGCCTGCGCATCCCGCCGATGAAGCTGATCAGCGCCGGCGTGCTGAACCGCGAAGTGCTGGCGATGATGCGGCAGAACGTGCGCCGCCCGGACATGCTGTGGGGCGACCTGCAGGCCCAATTGGCGTCGCTGGCGGTGGGCGAGGCGAATTTGCAGCGGCTGGCGGAGCGCTACGGCCCGGATACGCTGGTCGCCGCCTGCGCCCAGTTGCTCGACGGGTCGGAGCGGGCGATGCGCGCCATGATCGGCCGCATCCCGGACGGGAGCTATGAGTTCGAGGACTTCATCGACGATGACGGGCTGACGCCGGACCCTATCCGCATCCACGCCAAGATCACCGTCGCCGGAGAGGAGATGATGGTCGATCTGTCCGGCTGCGGGCCGCAGGCGCTCGGCCCGGTCAACGCCACGCTGGCGTCGTCCAGCTCGGCGGTGTTCTACGCGGTGATGGCGTGTGCGGACGAGCCGATCCCGGCCAATGCCGGGTGCTACCGTCCGGTGCGGGTGATCGCGGCGGAGGGCACGGTGGTGAACGCACGGCACCCGGCGCCGGTAGCCAACCGGGTGACGACGACGCACCGGCTGGCGACGACGCTGCTGGGCGCGCTGCACCAGGCGGTGCCGGACCGTATCCCGGCCGCCTATTACGGCGTCAGCTACGTGTGCACGTTCCAGACCGTGGCCGAGGATGGCGGGCGCGCCGTTCTGGTGGAGATCGAAGTGGGCGGCGGGGGCGGCCATCCGGAAGCGGACGGAATCAGCGCGCATAGCCACGGCATGCACAACAACGCCAATATTCCGGTGGAAATGATCGAGAGCGAGCTGCCGCTGACGATCGTGCAATACGGCCTGCTGCCCGGCACCGGCGGGGCGGGGCAATATCGCGGCGGTTTGGGCCTGGTGCGAGAATGGCGGGTCGATTGCCCGTCCGCCGTGTTCACTGCGAACCTGGAACGCTTCAAAGGCCGGCCCTATGGGCTGGCAGGCGGCGAACCCGGCGCATCCGGGCATCTGACGCTGGTGCGGGATGGGGTTGCGGAGGCTCTGCCGTCCAAGATCGGCAACGTCCGGCTGCGGCGTGGCGATGTCATCCGGCTGGAGACGTCGGGCGGCGGCGGATTCGGGCCGGCCGCGGGCCGTGATCCTGCCGCCACGCAGGCCGATTCGAAGCACGGGTACGTGTAGCCCGATGTTACGCGCTCAGGTGCACGCCGCTCAGCGCGCCAGCACGCGGGCGGGCTGGCGCTGTTCCCAGCCGGTGCGTTCCAGCTCCGGGCAGTCGTCCGCGGCTTCGGGCGTGCCGAGGCAGAGATAGCCGATGAACACCCAGTCCGCCGGAACGTCGAGGGCGGCGGTGACGGCGGCCGGGTCCAGGATCGACACCCAGCCGAGCCCCAGCCCGGCGGCGCGCGCGGCGAGCCAGAGCGTGTGGATGGCCATGACGGCGGAATAGGCCGTGGTTTCCGGCATGGTGCGCCGTCCGAGGCCGTGGCCTTGCAACGGGTCGGGCTCGGCGAACACGGCGAGGTGGCAGGGCGCTTCGTCCAGCCCGGCAAGTTTCAGGCGGGCGTAGAGGCTGGCGCGGTCCGTTCCCTGCCGGGCGAGTGCGTCGGCGTTGCAGGATTGGAAGCCGGCGCGGATCGCGGCGCGGCGTGCCGGGTCATCGACGGTGACGAAGCGCCACGGCTGGCTGAGGCCGACCGAGGGCGCGAGCGAGGCGGTTTGCAGCAGGGCTGCCAGGGTCGCGGGCGGGATAGGCGTTGGGCGGAAGTGGCGGACGTCGCGCCGCCAGCGGAATAGGGCGTCCAGTTGGTTCTGAAAGGGCGCGTCAAAGTGGCCCTCACCCCGCTCCTCTCCCGCAACGGGCGGGAGAGGGAGTAGGGCGGTGTTATCCGGGGAGGCCAAGAACGTTTTTGGCGATGATGCCGCGCTGGATTTCGGAGGAGCCGCCGTAGATCGTGACCGGGCGGGCCTGGATGAACATGCCGGAGGGGTGCAGTTCGCGGTTGCCGCCGATCGGGTCGAGCAGGCCGGCGTTTTCGCCCGAAACCTCGAGCATGACGTCCGTGATGCGCTGGTACAGCTCGCTCTGGTGGATTTTCAGCAGCGACACGTCGGGGCCGAGCGTCTCACCGCTGCGCAGCTTCTCGGCATAGACCTCGAACAGCGCCTTGTGGTCGGCCAGGTCGAGGCGGAGCTGGGTGTAGCGGTCGGCGAACACCGGGTCGTCGTTGATGCCCATGCGCTCGGCCAGTTGGCGCAGCCGGCCCAGCGCGTAGGCGGATTGGCGGGCGGAGCCGAGGAAGATGCGCTCGAACCCCAGCAGCGCCTTGGCCATGGTCCAGCCGCGGTTCACCTCGCCGACCAGGTTCTCCTTCGGGACACGCACGTCGTCGAAGAACACCTCGCAGAACTCGTCATGCATCTCGAGGTTGATGATCGGCCGCACGGTCACGCCGGGGCTGTCGAGCGGGACGAGCAGGAAGCTGATGCCCTCCTGCTTCTTGGCGGCCTTGTCGGTGCGGACCAGCAGGAAGATCCAGTTCGCGTCGGACGCCAGCGTGGTCCAGGTCTTCTGGCCGTTGACGACCCACTCCTTGCCGTCCAGCACCGCTTCGGTGCGCAAGCCGGCGAGGTCCGACCCGGCGCCGGGCTCGCTGTAGCCCTGGCACCAGATATCCTCGCC
>CAZZVB010000114.1:13774-14077 GCA_964657445.1 uncultured Burkholderiaceae bacterium
CCTCCGTGCCGTAGCGGATAAGCAGCGGGCCGAGCAGGACGATGCCGTGGTCGGGCGTGCGGGCAACGCCGTGGCGCTCGAACTCCTCCATCATGATCAGCTGCTTGGCGGCGGACAGTCCCATGCCGCCATGCTCGTGCGGCCAGGCGGGGGCGAGCCAGCCTTGGCGGGACAGGGTCATGTACCAGGGCTTGGCTTCCGCCCAATGGAGCCGGTGCGGCGGGTTGCGCAGGTCGGGCGGGTAGTTCGCTTCGACGAAGTCGCGGACGGTTTCGCGGAAGACGTCGTCGGTGAGTTCGTTCA
>CAZZVB010000115.1:0-14051 GCA_964657445.1 uncultured Burkholderiaceae bacterium
CGTCTAAATGCGAGCTGGTGACCGCAAGATCGCAACGGTCATACCACTGCACTCTGAATTCGGCATGCCTTTTGCGTTGTCTTTTGAATGACCCCGGGTGAGCGACTCCAATTGATGCGCCTCGTCAGCCCGGCTCATCCCTACCTCCCCGCCTACATCGCCGCCCTGCGTGCAGGCTGGTCGCCCAGCACCACCCGTGACGTCACGGGCGAACACCTCGCCCAGATCGAAGCCGACGCGGACCTGTTCCTGCGCATCCAGCGTGGTGACGTTGGCGGCACCATCACCATCGCCGACGGCAGCGTGGTGGAGCGGCTGCCCGGGGCGACGTTCTGGCTGTGGGATGGCGAGTTCTGCGGCTCGATCAACCTGCGCTACGTCCCTGGCACGGAGGCGCTGCCGCCGCACTGTTCCGGCCATATCGGTTATTCCGTGGTTCCCGCGAAGCAGCGCCGCGGCTACGCGACCGCCGCCCTGCGCCAGTTGCTCGGCATTGCACGGCGTCACGGCCTGGCGCGGGTGTCGGTCACCTGCGATCTGGACAACGAAGCATCCCGCCGGGTGATCGCCGCCAATGGCGGCATCCCGGCGCCCAGCCCCGATCCGGCCAAGCTGCTGTTCTGGATCACCACCCCGAAGGAGCCCGCCATGCCCGAACTGCTGCACACGATCGAGGACTCGGTCCAAACCTGGAGCGGCGTCGTGCCGCCCAATGACCCGGCGCGCCGCCTCGCCGCCGACCTCGCCAGCACTATCGCCGCGTTCGAGGCGCTGCGCGGGACGCTGCAGTTCGAAGACGAACCGTCCAGCTTCACCGCCGCGCTGCTGGCGACGAAGGAGCAATAGCATGGCACAGGACCTCGCCGATCTCACTCTGGTGCAGGCCGCCGATGCGGTGCGCCAGGGTGACACGACCGCCGCCGCCTTGCTGCAAGCCTGCCTCGCCAACCTCGACGCGACCAACGCCCAGGTGAACGCCACCATCTGGGTGGATCGCGCAGGCGCCGAGGCGTCCGCACGGGCAGCCGACGCGGCGATCGCAGCGGGCAAGGCCGCGGGCCTCCTGCACGGCCTGCCGCTCGCGCATAAGGACATGTATTACCAGGCCGGCCGGCCCTGTACCTGCGGCTCCGCCATCCGCAAGGATTTCGTCCCGGACACCACGGCCACCGTCATCACCCGCATGGCGGAGGCCGGCGCCTACAGCTACGCCGGGCTGAACATGGCGGAATTCGCGCAGAACCCCACGGGGCACAACGCCCATTACGGCGACTGTCACAATCCGTGGAACCTGCCGTTCATCACCGGCGGCTCCTCCAGCGGGTCCGGCGCCGCAGTCGCCGCACGCTACACCTACGCCGCACTCGGCTCCGACACCGGCGGTTCGATCCGCTTGCCGGCCGCGGCTTGCGGCGTCAGCGGGCTGAAGCCCACGCAGACGCGGGTCAGCCGGGCGGGCGTGATGCCGCTGTCCTTCTCGCACGACAATGTCGGCCCTCTCGCCCGCACGGCGCGGGATTGCGCGCGGGTGATGACGGTGATCGCCGGGCACGACCCGCTCGACCCCACCAGCGCCAGCGAACCGGTGCCGGATTATGAAGCAGCGTTGGACGGCGACCTGCGCGGGCTGCGCATTGGCGTTCCCACCACCTACTTCAGCGACGCATGCGAGCCGCCCGTGCTGGAAGCGATCGAGGCTGCCTTGGCCGTGCTGGCGGCGCGCGGCGCAACCGTCGTGCGGCTACCGCTGCCGGTGATGGACGCCGTGTCCGCCTACGGCAGCATCGTATCCCGCGTGGAAGGCGCCACCATTCACGCCCGCTGGATGCGTGACCGCCCGGCCGACTACGCCGTCCATCTCAGCGCCCGGCTATACGGCGGCTACGCAATCCCCGGCACGTACTATGTCGAGGCACTGAGCCGTCGCGGCCCGGTGCTGCGAGCCTTCGCGGACGAGGTGTTCGCCAAGGTGGACGTGCTGGTCACGCCGACCATCCGCACCTGCCTGCCCACCCTGGCCGACACCGACATCGACCACGGGCCGGCGGGGACCGAGCAGCGCTTCATGGCGGTATCGGCCAACACGCGCCCCTTCAACTATCTGGGGCTTCCCGCGATGAGCATACCCTGCGGGTTCGATCCGAATGGCTGTCCCATCGGATTGCAGATCGCGGGACGGCCGTTTGCGGAGGCTCGGGTGTTGAAGGTGGCGGACGCTTACCAGTTGGACACGGACTGGCACGCTCGAAAGCCGACGGGTTGTTAGGCCAAGGCTCTGCCTTGGAACCGGAAGGGGACAGTCGTCCCCTTCACCCCTCTCTGCTGAGGCATCGGCCGTTTGGATTTTTCTGGGCGGCCCGGGTTTGCAGCAGTTTTGCCTACCAGATGCAGTCGGTGGCGATCGGGTGGACCGTCTATTCGCTGACGGGAAGCGCGTTCGACCTGGGGCTGGTCGGGCTGGCGCAATTCCTGCCGGTGCTGCTGCTGACCTTGCCCGCCGGGCACGCCGCCGACCGGTACGATCGCCGTATCATCGTCGCGATCTGCCAGGGAGTGGAAGCATTCGGCGGCGCGCTTCTGGCGATCGGTGCGGCCACCGGGTGGCTCGGCGTCGGTGGCATCTTCGCCATCGTCGCGTTGCTGGGCGCAGCGCGCTCCTTTGAATCACCGACTTTGTCCGCGCTCATGCCCGGGCTGGTCGGCGAGGCGCGCCTGCAGGAGGCCAGCGCCTGGTCGGCCTCCGCGAACCAGACGGCAACCATCCTCGGGCCGGCCGGCGGCGGGTTGCTGTACGCGCTCGGCGCCCCTGTCCCGTTCGCGCTGGCGACAGGCCTGTTCGTTGTGGCGGGCATCCTCGTCAGCCGGATCACCTACGAACGCGCGGTGCCGGCGCGCGAACCGGCCACGCTGAAATCGGTGCTGTCCGGCGCGGTGTTCATCTGGGAGCACCCGGCCGTGCTGGGCGCGATTTCGCTCGACCTGTTCGCCGTGCTGCTCGGGGGCGCCACCGCGCTGCTGCCGATCTATGCGCGCGACATCCTGCACACCGGGTCCTGGGGGTTGGGCATCCTGCGCGCCGCCCCCGCGGTGGGGGCTTTGGCGACCTCGGTGTATCTCGCGCGCAACCCGCTGCGCCGCCATGCCGGGCTGCGGATGTTTGCCGCGGTCGGCGTGTTCGGGCTTGCAACAGTGGTGTTCGCCGTGTCCCGCTCGCTCTGGCTGTCGATCGCCGCCCTGGTGCTGCTGGGCGCGGCGGACGTGGTGAGCGTGGTGGTGCGGTTCGCGCTGGTGCAGATGCGCACCCCTGAAGCCATGCGCGGCCGGGTCAGCGCGATCAACATGCTGTTCATCGGCACCTCGAACCAATTGGGCGAGTTCGAGTCAGGCATGACCGCGGCGCTGCTCGGCACGGTGCCGGCGACCCTGATCGGCGGCATTGCAACTATTGGGATCGCCCTGCTTTGGATACGCCTATTCCCGACCCTGCGGGACGTCGATGGGTTAGGGTCGTAGAAAGGAAACCCTCTCCTATCGGAAGAGGGAGACGTGTCGCCGGCATATGCAGCCTAATACGTCTCGAACATCCGCGTAATCTCCGCAGGGTCCTGCGTGCGCGTCAGCGCCAGCGCCAGCAGCAGGCGGGCCTTTTGCGGGTTGAGGTTGTCCGCGACCAAAAACCCGCTCACCCGCGCGCGCGTGCCGCGGAAGGTGCGGCCGCTGCCGGCGCGGGTGGATTGCACCACGACGACCCCTTGCTGCACCGCTTCGGTCAGCACCGCCGCATCCGCGGTGCCGGGGAAGCCCGGCGCGAACCCGGCCGAGACGATGCCCCGCGCTCCGGCCGCCAGGAACGCGCGGACGGCGGTGCCGTCGGAGCCGACATAGGCGTAGGTGATGTCCACCCGGGGCAAATCATCCAGCGCGCGGATGTCGAACTCGGTGTCCGGCATGCGGCGGCGCAACGGCGCGCGATAGAACACCACGCGATCGCCGTCGGCGTGCCCCAACACGCCGAAATCCGGCGTGCGGAAGGTTTGCAGCCGGAATGTCGAGGTTTTGGTGACCTCACGGGCAGCGTGGATCTCGTCGTTCAGCAGCAGCAGCACGCCCATGCCACGGGCCTCGGGGCTCGCCGCCGTACGCACCGCGTTCACCAGGTTCATGCCGGCATCGGTGGACAGCGCGCTGGCCGGGCGCTGACTGCCGACGATCACGACGGGGATGCCGATCTTCAACGTCAGGTTCAGGAAGTAAGCCGTTTCTTCCATGGACGCCGTGCCGTGGCCGATGACGATCCCGGCGAGATCGGGCGTTTCAGCCACCAGCCGGTCGCACAGCAGCAAAAGCTTCTTCCAGGCAGGAAAGTAGATATTGTGGCTGACGATATTGTCGAAGGCGACGGGAATGACCTCCGCCACCTCCTTCCACTGCGGGAACATCGCGACGATCGCGTCCGCCTGCATGCGGTTTTCGGCGGCGCCGTAATCCAGGATATCGAGCGGCCCGGCGCCGAGCGACGAAATCGTGCCGCCCGTACCGATGAACGCGACCTTCGGCTTCATGCCGCCCTGCCGATCCGCGTTTGCAGCGCCGCCACGATCATGTCCGTGTCCATCAGATCGGCGAAGTTCAAATACAGCGCGCGCAGCGAGGCGTCATGCTCCTCCTGCGTCATCGCGGCGTTGCCGTCGCTAACCATGACGACGCGGAAGTTCGTCATCATCGCGTCCCGGGCGGAGCTTTCACAGCAGACGTTGGTGACTGTCCCCGTGATCAGCACGGTATCGAAACCGCGTGCCCGTAGCCGATCCGGCAGCTCCGACGTGCCGGGCATGAACGCGCTGTAGCGATGCTTGCGCACGATTTCGTCCTCCGGCTGCACCTCCAGCGCCGGCCACAGCGCGTGACCCGGCGTGTCCGTCGCCATCGCGGCGGCCCGGCGCCGGCGTGACTCCGGTGCGGCCATGCCCTGCATCGACGTCCAGCCTTCGTCCAGCGTGTTCTTGATCCAGAACACCCCGCCGCCCGCCTGCCTCACCGCGGCGGCCAGCCGGTTCACCGTGGGAACGATGGCACGCGCCGCCGGGCACACGGCATGCCCGATCGCGTCATCCATGAACGCGTTCTGCATATCCACGACGACGAGCGCGGTGCGCACCGGATCGAGCTGCGCGAACGGATGCGGCGTGCCGCACCGGGCGATGACGCGATCAACGACGGACTGCGGCAGGGTGACGCCGTTCATGGATGGCTCTCCGTTATGACGGCGCCGAGACTGCCCTTTCGGTAAGGCAGCCTGCAAGGGCTGGCGGCGATGAACGGAAAACAGCCATTCGCTCAGGTTTTCGCCAGTCGGCGGCGACCGCGTCGGGTGGGAGCGCTTACGGGGCGGGCGGGTTCGCCGTGTGCGTGGCAAGAACCCGCTCGGTCTCCGTGTCCACTTCGTGCAGACGCACTTCGTAGCCCCAGAGTGCCGCGATGTAGCGCAACGTGGCTTCGGCGTCGCGCTGGGCCAGCAACTGGCCGGGGCGAGTCCGGTGTTCCAGCATCAGGCGGCGGTCGCCGGCGAGATCGACATCCACGACCTGCACGTCCGCATCGCCTTCGCCCGGGTCGTAGCTGCGCGCGAGGCTGCGGCGGATGTGGCGATACCCGGCGTCATCGTTGATCGCATCGACGAGGTAGGTGGATTCCGACGTGTCATCCAGCAGGCGGAACATGCGGAATTGCCGGATCACTGCGGGCGACAGGTATTGCAGCACGAAGCTTTCGTCGCGGAAATTCGCCCAGGCGTAGCGCAGCGTGCCGATCGCGTCGCCATTGCCGGCGATGTCGGGGAACCAGGTGCGGTCCTCCTCGGTCGGCGCGGTGCAGATGCGTTCGATATCGCTCATCATCGCGTAGCCGAGCGCGTACGGGTTGAAGCCCGGGCCGCCCGCCGGATGATCGAAGCCCGGCTGCATGATGACGTTGCTGGTGGAATGCAGCACCTCGAGGAACGCGGCGTCGTCGATCTGTCCGGTCTCGTGCAGCCGGGTCATGATCTTCTGGTGCACCCAGGTGGCGCAGCCTTCGTTCATCAGCTTGGCCTGCGGCTGCGGATAGAAGTACTGCGCGATCAGCCGCACGATGCGGATGATCTCCCGCTCCCACGATTGCAGGCGCGGGGAGGTCTTTTCGAGAAAATAGAGCAGGTTTTCCTCAGGCAGCCCAAGCCGGCGGCGGCGTTCGGCCACCGGGTCGGCCTCGTTGACCGCCTTTCCCGTCGGCAGGGTGCGCCACAGGTCGTCGAACACCTTCTCGTCGTATTCCCGCCGTTCCTGCTCGCGCTTCTGGTCGGATTTCAGGTTCAGCGGACGCGCGCCGGCATGGCGGTGCACGCCGTGGCGGGATAGCGCATGCGCCGCATCCAGCACACGCTCGACCGCCGCCACGCCGTAACGATCCTCGCAGCTCGACACGTAGCTGCGCGCGAATTCGAGGTAGTCCAGGATGGCCGAAGCTTCGGTCCACTGCCGGAACAGGTGGTTGTTGCGAAAGAAGTGGTTGTGGCCGAACGCCGCATGCGCGATCACCAGCGCCTGCATCGTCGCCGTGTTCTCCTCCATCAGGTAGCTGATGCAGGGGTTGGAGTTGATCACGACCTCATACGCCAGGCTGCTGTAGCCGCGGCGGTAACTGCTTTCATGCTGCAGGAACCGCTTGCCATACGACCAGTGCCGGTAGGTCAGCGGCATGCCATGCGCGGTATAGACGTCGAGCATCTGCTCGGACGTGATCACCTCGATACGGTTGGCATAGACCTCGAGCCCGAGTTCCTCGCAGGCGATCTTCTCGATGGCGTCATAGCTGCGGCGCAGGACGTTGAAGTCCCAATCGGTGCCCTGATACAGCAGCTTGCGGTCAGTCGGTTCGTCCTTGCTGAACACCCTCAAGGTGTGGCCGCCTTTCGTCCGAACAGGTCGCGGAACACGGGGAAGATCTCGCGCGCCTCGGACACGCGCCGCATCGCCAGCTTCGGCTCGCGCTTGGACAGCGGATCGTAGCCGCGCCACAGATCGGTCTCACCGCGGATCTGCGCCGCCGACATCGCGACCTCGATATAGGCGAAATGCTGCACGATCGGCAGGATGTCCGTCTCCAGCATCGATACCGCCTGGTGCGTGTCGCTGGACGAGTTGTCGCCGTCCGACGCCTGCGCCGCGTAGATGTTCCACGAATCCTGCGGGTAGCGCGCCTTCTGGATGCGCATGAACTCGGCCAGCGCGGTGGACACCACCGTGCCGCCGGTGCGCGGGTCGGTGAAGAAGGTCTGTTCGTCCACCTCCTCCGCGGTTTCGGTGTGGCGGATGAACACCAGTTCCACCCGCTTGTAGCGCCGCTCCAGGAACACGTGCAGCAGCAGGAAGAACCGCTTGGCCAGGTCCTTCATCTGCTCGGACATCGAGCCGGAGACGTCCATCAGGCAGAACATCACCGCCCGCGCGGACGGTTTCGGCTGCTGGGCATAGCGGCGGTAGCGCAGATCGACCGGGTCGATCCAAGGCACCCGCGCCAGCCGGCGCATGATGCCGTCCAGTTCCAGTTGCAGGCTGCGCAACCGGTCCGGCTCCTCACCGGTGCGTTCGAGCGCGAAGATCTCCTGCTCCAGCGCCTGCACCTCGGGCGGCTTCGGCCGGCGCAGCCCGATCCTGCGCGCCATGGACTGCCGCATGGTCCGGCCCATGTCGATCTGCGACGGGGAGCCGTCGGTGCTCAACCCGGCGCGCACCGGCGACATCGTCTCGGTCGCCACGATCTGGTTCTTGACCAGATCCGGCAGCTCGAGATCTTCGAAAAACAGGTCGAGGAATTCGTCGCGGGTGAGCACGAAGCGGAAGCCGTCCTCACCCTCGCCGCCGCCCTGCCCTGCGCCATTGCCGCCGCCGCCACCTTGGCCGCCACGCGGCCGGCCGATGCGGTCCCCGACCGAAAACTCCTTGTTGCCCGACAGCACCACGTGCCGCTTGCCGGAGGAGAACACGGTGTGGAAGCTCGGTTCATGCAGCGTGTCGGCCGGGATGGTGACAGCCTGGTCCTTGCCGACCTCCCGAATCGTCCCCGCGTCGAGCGCCTCCCGCGTTTTGCGGGCGACGACCGAACGGGCGCGCGTCAGCACGCGCTGGCGGTTCTCCAGGTTCTTGCCGTGGGGATTCGGCCTGCGGTCGATGATGTCCAAATCGGGCGCTCTCAGGCCGACTGCTTCACCCGCATATACCACTCGACCAACCGGCGAACCTGACGCTCGGTATAGCCGCGCGACACCATGCGACTGACGAAGTCGGTGTGCTTCTTCTCGGTCTCGTTGTCTTTCTTCGACCCGAAGCTGATGACGGGCAGCAGGTCCTCGACCTGGCTGAACATGCGCTTCTCGATCACCTCGCGGATTTTCTCGTAGCTGGTCCAGGACGGGTTCCTGCCGCCATTGGCCGCCCGGGTGCGCAGGGCGAACTTGACGACTTCGTTGCGGAAGTCTTTCGGGTTCGCGATCCCGGCCGGCTTCTCGATCTTGGTCAGCTCCGCGTTCAGCAGCTCACGATTGAGCATCTGCCCGGTGTCCGGATCCTTGAAGTCCTGGTCCTCGATCCACGCGTCGGCGTAATCGAGGTAGCGGTCGAACAGGTTCTGGCCGTAATCGCCGTAGCTCTCGAGATACGCCTTCTGGATCTCATTGCCGATGAATTCAGCATAGCGCGTCGCCAGCTCGTTCTTGATGGTGGCGAGATAGGTGGCTTCCAGCTCAGCCGGGAATTGCTCGCGCCGGATCGCTTGCTCCAGCACGTACATGAGATGCACCGGGTCGGCGGCGACTTCGCTGGGGGAGTGGTTGAACGTGCCCGACAATACCTTGTAGGCGAAGCGGGTGGAGATGCCCTCCATCCCCTCGTCCACGCCCGCGGTGTCACGATACTCTTGCATCGTCTTCACCTTCGGGTCCGTCTCGCGGATGTTCTCGCCATCGTAAACCCGCATCTTCGCGAACGGGCGGGAGTTGGCGTGCGGCTTCAGGCGGGACAGCACGGCGAAGCGGGCCAGCATTTCGAGCGTGTGCGGCGCGCACGGCGCCTCCGCCAGCGCCGAACCGCTGATCAACTTCTCGTAAATCTTGCTCTCTTCGGTGACGCGCAGGCAGTACGGCACCTTCACCACGCTCACGCGGTCAAGGAAGGCTTCGTTGGTGCGGTTGTTGCGGAAGCTCTGCCACTCCGCCTCGTTCGAATGGGCGAGCAGGATGCCTTGGAACGGGATGGCGCCGATATTCTCGGTGCCCAGGTAATTGCCTTCCTGGGTGGCCGTCAGCAGCGGGTGCAGCATCTTGATGGGCGCCTTGAACATCTCGACGAATTCGAGAATGCCCTGGTTGGCGCGGTTCAGCCCGCCGGAGAAGCCGTAGGCGTCCGGGTCGTTCTGGCTGTAGGTCTCGAGCTTGCGGATATCGATCTTGCCGACCAGGGCGGAGATGTCCTGGTTGTTGTCGTCGCCGGGTTCGGTCTTGGCGATCGCGATCTGCTTGCGGCGCGACGGATAGACTTTCACCACCCGGAACCGCTGCAGATCGCCGCCGAACTCCTCAAGCCGCTTCAAGGCCCACGGGCTTGCGATGCCGGTCAGCACACGGCGCGGGATGCCGTAGCGGCTCTGCAGCATGCCGGCCATCGTCTCCGGGTCGAACAGCCCGAGCGGGCTTTCGAACACGGGGCTCATCTCATCCCCGGCCTTCAGCACGTAGATCGGCTCACGCTCCATCAGGGCCTTCAGCCGCTCACCGAGCGAGGATTTGCCGCCGCCGACCGGGCCGAGCAGGTAGAGAACCTGCTTACGCTCCTCCAGGCCCTGGGCAGCGTGGCGGAAGAAGCCGACGATGCGTTCGATCGTCTCCTCCATGCCGTGGAATTCCGCGAACGCCGGGTAGATGCGGATCGTGCGATTGAGGAACAGCCGGCCGAGCCGCGGATCGCGGGAGCTATCGACCAGTTCCGGCTCACCAATGGCGCGCAGCATGCGCTCGGCCGGGCTCGCGTAGCACTCCGGGTCGGTCTGGCAGGCTTCAAGGTATTCGCCGAGGCTCATGTCGACCTCGCGGCGGCGGTCATGCAGGCTGGCGTGCAACGAGAAGATATCGTCTGAACGACTCATGAACTCATCTCCCAGGCGTGCCGGGTCACGCTGGCGTGATACCTGTCCCGGACGCAAGCAACTTCATCAGACAGCGATTGCAGTTGGGCGATCTCCTGACCTCGGCAACCCGGCGACTCGGCAGGTTTGCGAAAGGCGACAACGGCGTAGCTTACAGCAAAGACCTCGGCGTCCGCATCAACAGTATTACGCGTGCGAAGGCCTAGCGGATGATGCAGCCAGTCTCGTTGCAAACTTGCCAACACCACTTCTAAGCGCGATGCGCGCAAAGGTTGCAGACGTGGCAAATGTATGCGTGCATAGGCCGTGGAGGGTAGGCGTGATCGCCCGGCGGGTCCGTGGTCAAACCCAACTGCACAGCGCACCACAAAGCCGCTCAGCCAGCATCATTAGACCGCTGCAATGGCCGTGCCACTGTGACGCCAGGGTCCGCATCCGCCTCAGCGAATGCGGGACGCCAGCGCCGGCCGTTAGTCGGCCGGTCCCGCGAATGGAACCCGCGTCTCACGCTCCGGCCAGACGACCTGCTTTGCGGGGCGGCCGCTGCGATAGATCCGGGTGTTGATGAAAGTCCCGGTCGCCCAGATCAACGCGGGCATCAAGATCAACAGGACAAATGCGATAAAGAGCACCCACATGCAAACGGCCTCAAACCAGTTCAATCTGTCATGTGGCCTTATGCCGACCGTTGCAAACCCGTGCGCCGCACGAGTGGGCGAGATAGTGCCCCTCCGCCGCCGCTCATATAGTAAAAACGGCGAACGGGGATATCCGCATGCCCGACACTGACCGCATCCGCTGCGACGCCTGCCCCGTGGCCTGCATCATCAAGCAGGGCCAGGCCGGCGCCTGCGACCGTTACGCCAACGAGGACGGGCAGCTCATCCGTGTCGATCCGCATGTGATCTTGTCGCACCGGCCCGGGGGCGGCGTGGTGCCGTTTCTTGGCGATGCCGAGTGGGATGGCAGCGTGGTCGCCAGTCCGCCCTTCGTGACCGCGATCGGCGCGGGCACCACCTACCCGGATTACAAGCCGGCGCCCTTCATCGTCGCCTCTACCGTGGAGGGCGTGGACGTGGTCACCGTCGTGACCGAAGGCATCTTCAGCTATTGCGGCGTGAAGGTGAAGATCGACACGGACCGGCACGTCGGGCCGGAACGCAGCCTGGTGCGCGCCCAGGGCGAGCCGGTCGGGCATGTCACCACCGGGGAATACGGCTCCCAGATGCTGTCGCTCGGCGGCGTGCACCACCTCACCGGCAGCGGCAAGAAAGCCGGGCGCGCCACCTGTGACGCGCTGCTGGCGCTGTGCAATCGCGGCGCGGTGGAGCTGACGGTGGATGACGGCGTGCGATTGATCGTGCAGGCCGGGCACCCGCCGGTGATCGACGGCCATGTCGAACAGCGCATGCGCGTCGGCTGCGGCTCCGCCACGATCGGCATGTTCGCCAAGCAATGGCAGGCGCTGGTGGACGAGGTCGTGGTGGTGGATGACCACATCACCGGCGTGCTGTCGGAGCACGAGGCCGGCAAGGTGCTGGGCATTCCCGGCACGGGCATTCGCATCGAAGGGCGGCGCTCCACGCCGGGGCGGTATTTCGAGGTCGCCTCGCCCGGCACCGGATGGGGCGGCACGTCGGTCAGCGACCCGCTGAGCATACTGGGCGCGTTCGACCCGAAGCGCGCAAGGCCCGGCCTAAGAATGCTGATGGTCGGCACGACGGGCGAACACGCGGCCTATTACGAGTTGGACGAGGCGCTACGCCCGCGGGAGGCTGCGATGCCGGACGCGGTGAGCCAGTCCGTCGCGCGCATCCAGGAGAATTGCGAGCCGGCTTTGTGCAGCGTGCTGTTCGTGGCCGGCGCCGGCGGGTCGCTGCGCGCCGGGGTGACCGACAACCCGGTGCGGCTGACGCAATCGGTCGGCCGCGCGATCACCCGCGTCACCTGCGGCGGCGCGCCGGTGTATCTGTGGCCTGGCGGCGGCATCACCTTCATGGTGGACGTGACGCTGCTGCCGGACAACGCGTTCGGCATGGTGCCGACACCCGCGCTGGTGGCGCCCATCGAGTTCACCTTGCCACGTGAGCGCTACGAAGCGCTGGGTGGCCACATGGACCATGTCCGCCCCGTCGCCGAGGTGATGCAAGAAGGCGCGCGGCAGCGTCTGGTGACCCCGGCGGGAAGCCCCTGGCGGTGAGCCGGCTTCAGGTCGCGATGCTGCCAGGCGAGCGGCTGCACCTGCAGGACGGCCCGATCGACCTGGTGATCAAGGCGCATGGACCCGGCGTAGGCCCAGCCTACCGCGCCGCCGCGGCCAGGATGGCGACGCTGCTGGATGAGCTATGCGACGAACTGCCGCTGCTGCGCTCCGCCGCGACCAGCGGCGCGCGAGGCCGTGTCGCCGCCCGCATGCAGTGCGCCATCATGCCCTTCGCCGCGGACTGCTTCATCACGCCGATGGCCGCCGTCGCCGGCGCGGTCGCGGAGGAGGTGCTGCAGGCCATGGTCAGCGCCGGCCCGCTCGACCGCGCCATCGTCAACAACGGCGGCGACATCGCGCTGCACATCGGCCCCGGCCAGCAGATCGTCGCCGGGCTGGTGGACCGCCCCGACCGGCCCAATCTGTTCGCCCGCCTGCGCCTCGGCGCCGAAGACGCGGCCCGCGGCATCGCCACCAGCGGCTTCGGCGGCCGCAGCGACACGTTCGGGATCGCGGACGCCGTGACGGTGCTCGCCCCCACCGCCGCCCAAGCAGACGCCGCCGCGACGGTGGTGGCCAATGCGGCCGACCTTCCCGGCCACCCCGCCATCCAACGCGGGCCAAGCCGGCGCGCGCAGAGCGATTTAGGGGAGCGGCCGGTGACGCTGTCGGTTGGAGCGCTGTCGCGTGACGAGATCATCGCAGCGCTGGCACGCGGCGCGGCCGCGGCCGGCAGGCTGGTGTCGCGCGGCCTGATCAATGGCGCCGCCCTTCACCTTCGTGGCGAGACGGTCACGGCCGGGTCAGCGAGCGCCGCGATTGAAAGCCAGCCGCAACCGGCCGGGTGACGCCGCGGCAAGGGCCGGGTCAGGACGGCGCCGTGGCTTCGCATTACGGGCTCGTTCGGGCGATGATCTCACGCGCGCTGCGCAACAGCGTTGCCAGTTCGGGCTCGGCTACGAGGTCGGCCGCCTCCTCGGGGCTGAACCAGCGCGTCTCGCGCTCGGCTTGCTCCGGCCAGCTTTCCAGTTGGCGTTCGACGCGCAGCAGGAACACCTTCACCCGGACCGGCAACTCGCTCGCGCCGAGGATCTTGGCGTAGTGATAATGGCCGACAGCGGCATCCGGGCGAATGATGCCGGTCAGGCCGGCCTCCTCGTAGGCCTCGCGCGCCGCGGCGGCACTGGGCGCCAGTTTCCGCATGGGCCAGCCCTTCGGGATCACCCACCGCCCTGTTCCCCGGGACGTCAGAAGCAGCACTTCCAGTCGGCCCGTCCCAGTGAAGCGGACGGGAAGTGCGGCATATTGCTGCGTTCGTCTGCCCGGTCGGCGTTTGTTGTCCGGTTTCGACTTCGTCATGCGGATCGGAGCTGTTCTTTCAACCGGCCGAGCCTCACGTGATTACCGGGCGGCTCGAAGAGGTGCTTTAGGCATGATAGCAGATTTCCGCTGCCGTGTCCGCTTTGCCGAGACTGGACGGCGCAGCCGAAAACGGGCGTAACCTGAACCTCGGCCTGGTGGTCGGCGGGGGCACATGCACGAGCGGTTCGGATGCTAGGCCAGAGCTGGTTGCAACTCGGCGAACTCACGCTTGCGTTCGCCTTGTCCGCCCTGGTCGGGCTGGAACGGGAGATGCGGCAGAAGAGCGCCGGGCTGCGGACCTACAGCCTGG
>CAZZVB010000116.1:0-11124 GCA_964657445.1 uncultured Burkholderiaceae bacterium
CGGCACTTGGTAGCGAGTCCCGGTCGCTGACATTGCCGCTCGGCCTGCCCTGGACCGGCGCGCGGTTCCGGCTCGATGCGCTGGCCGGCTTCTTCTTGCTGATCATCGGCGTGGGCGGCGCGGGCGCCAGCCTCTACGCAATCGGCTACGCGAGGCATGAGAAGCAGCCGCAACGCGTCCTGCCCTTCTATCCCGCCTTTCTGGCGGCCATGACCCTCGTGGTCATCGCCGATGACGCGTTCACCTTCCTGTTCGCGTGGGAGCTGATGTCCCTCGCCTCCTGGGCGTTGGTGGTATCGGGCAGCCGGTCCGCCGAGGCGGTGCATGCCGGTTACGTTTACCTCGTGATGGCGAGCTTATCGGGGTTGCTGCTGCTGTTCGCGTTCGGGCTGCTGGCCGGGCCCGGCGGCGAGTTCGGCTTCGCGGGCATGCGGGCCGCGCCGGCCACCGGCGGCACCGCAGCGGCAGCGCTGATACTGGCGCTTGCCGGAGCCGGGTCGAAAGCGGGGCTTATGCCGCTGCACGCCTGGCTGCCGCTCGCCCATCCCGCTGCCCCGAGCCACGTGTCCGCACTGATGAGCGGGGTGATGACGAAAGTTGCCGTGTACGGCTTCGTGCGGATCGCGTTCGACCTGCTGCATGCAGCGCCCTGGTGGGGCGCCGTGGTCGTGCTGGCGGCCGGTGGCGCCACGGCCGTTCTCGGCATCCTGTATGCGCTGATGCAGAGCGACCTGAAGCGCCTGCTCGCCTACAGCACGGTCGAGAACATCGGGATCATCTTCATCGGGCTAGGCCTTGCCCTGGGCTTTCGCTTCAGCGGGTTTGCCGCCGGCGCCGCCCTGGCGCTGACCGCGGCGCTGTTCCACGCCATCAATCATACCGTCTTCAAGAGCCTGCTGTTCTTCGGCGCCGGCGCGGTGCTGAACGCGACCGGTCTGCGAAGCCTGGAGCAGATGGGCGGATTGATCCACCGCATGCCGCGCACTGCGGCGGCCGTGCTGGTGGGATGCGCTGCGATCGCAGCCCTGCCGCCGCTCAATGGCTTCGCATCGGAATGGCTGACCTTCCAAGCGGTCATGCTGCGGCCGGACCTGCCGCAATGGGGCCTGAAGGTGATGATCCCGACCGATGGCGCGCTGCTGGCACTCACGGCGGCGCTGGCCGCGGCCTGTTTCGTCAAGGTGTTCGGCATCGGCTTCCTGGGACGGCCGCGCAGCCTTGCCGCCTCACAGGCGCAGGAGGTCGATGGCTGGATGGTGTCGGCCATGTTCGCCGCAGCCGCACTCTGCCTGCTTGGCGGCGTGCTGCCAGGACTGGTGATAGACGCCTTGTCGCCGGCGGTGCAGATGCTGGTGGGCGGCCGGATGCCGGCGCAAATGGCCCTGCCCTGGCTTTCCGTGATTCCCGTCCAGGCAGCCCGCAGCTCGTACAACGGGCTGCTGATCGCCGTGTTCGTGACAGCCGTTACGTCGCTGACCGCGCTGGCGCTGCACCGGTTCGCCTCCCGCCGGGTCAGGCGCGCGCCGGCCTGGGATTGCGGCTTCCCCGACGCGGACCCGGCCACACAATACACCGCGGGCAGCTTCGCCCAGCCGTTGCGGCGGGTGTTCGGCTCGCCGCTCTTCGGCGCGTCCGATGTCGTGACGATGCCGCCCCCGGGTGACACCGCGCCGGCGCTTAGCCGCCAGATTTTGCCCGACCCGATCTGGGACTGGCTCTACGCGCCGCTGGCACGTGGCGTCGGCCTGTTGGCGGACGTCATGAACCGGCTCCAGTTCCTCACCATCCGGCGCTATCTGGGCTTCGTGTTTGCGACCTTGGTGCTGCTGCTGCTGGCGCTCACGGCCTGGCAATGAACACGGTGGCCGATCTGTTCGTGCAGTTCTGCCAGATGGCTCTCGTGCTGCTGGCCGCACCGCTGCTGACCGCATGGGTGCGCCGGGTCAAGGCACGGCTGCAGCGCCGCCTGGGCCCGCCGTTGCTGCAGCCCTATCGCGACCTGCTGCGCCTGATGAACAAGGAGGCCGTGCTCGCGCACAATGCGTCCTGGCTGTTCCGCGGCGCGCCCTACCTCATTTTCGCCTTCACCTGGGTGGCTGCCGCCCTCGTGCCGACCTTCGGCACGGGGCTGCTGTTCTCCTGGACCGGCGACCTGATCGCGATCACCGCCCTGCTCGCTGCCGGCCGCTTCTTCACGGCGCTCGCCGGCATGGACGTGGGCACCGGGTTCGGCGGCATGGGCGCCAGCCGGGAGGTGATGATCGCATCCCTGGCAGAGCCGGCGATGCTGATGGCGGTGGTCTGCGTGGCGCTGATCGCCGGGTCCACCCAGCTCTCGACCATCGCCGACTTTATGCTGACCCTGCACGCCGGGTTGCGGGTATCCATGGCTTTGGCGCTGGCGGCCTTCCTGGTGGTGGCGCTGGCCGAGAACGGGCGCATCCCCGTCGATAACCCGGCCACGCACCTCGAACTCACCATGGTGCATGAGGCGATGGTGCTGGAATACTCCGGCCGGCACCTCGCGCTGATCGACCTGGCGTCGTACCTCAAGCTGCTGCTCACCCTGTCTGTCATTGCCTGCATATTTTTCCCGTTCGGGCTGGCGCATGGCGGCGGCGGCTTCCTCACCGGGCTGCTCAGCTACGGGGCCAAGCTGACCGTGGCCGGCGCGGTGCTGGGCGTGTTCGAGTCATCGATCGCCAAGCTGCGCGTGTTCCGCGTCCCCAGCCTGCTCGGCGGCGCGCTGATGCTCGGCCTGCTCGGCACGCTGCTGCTGTATGTGTCGAAGGGGATGTGATGGGCAGCATCACGTTCGACGTCGCGCACACGCTCGCCGGCGCGCTGGTGCTGACCAGCCTGCTGATGATCTACCAGGTGCGCCTGCCGGCGCTGATCAACATGCTGGCGCTGCACTCCTTCATCCTGGCGCTGGCAGTCGGCTGGCAAGCCTACGTGCAGCGCGCGCCGGAGCTCTACGTCACCGCCATTATCACCCTGGTGTTCAAGGCCGGACTGCTGCCGGAGGCGCTGCGCCGGATGGTCAAGCGCCTGGGCATCCAGCGCGAGATCGAGGCAGCCACCAGCGTCGGACTGACCATGCTGGCCGGGATCGGCCTCGTCGCGCTGTCGCTGGAAGTCATGCTGCCGGTAACCGCCCATGCAGACGCGCTCACCCGCGAGGACATCGCGATGGCGTTGTCGGTCGTGCTGCTCGGCCTGCTGATGATGGTGACCCGGCGCAACGCGGTCAGCCAGGTCGCCGCCTTCCTGTCGCTGGAGAACGGCGTGGACCTCGCCGGCGCCGCGGCGCAAGGCATGCCGCTGGTGGTCGAGATCAGCATCGCGTTCTCCGTGCTGGTCGCCTTCCTGGTGATCGGCATCTTCCTGTTCCGTATCCGGGAGCGGTTCGACACGGTCGATGTCGCGGCGCTGGACCAGTTTCGTGGAGATCGGCTGTGATCGCGCTCGCCGGCATCGCCGGTACGCCTTTTTTGGCTGCCGCCATCCTGGCGATGATCACGGACTACCGGCTGTCGGCGCGGGTCAACATCGCCGCCAACGCCGTGGCGTTCCTGGCAGCGCTGCTGTTGCTGTGGGACCGGCCGGCGACCGGGCTGTTCATGCTGGTGGACGACCTGAACGTCGTCTTCATCGTGCTCAACAGCTTCGTGGCGCTGACCGCGAGCGTTTATTCCGCCAGCTATATCGGCCACGAACTGCAAACCGGGCGGCTGACCCCCGCCTACATCCGGTTCTACCACGCCATGTTCCAGGTGATGATGGCCGGGATGAACCTGGCCCTGGTCAGCAACAATATCGGCCTGCTGTGGGTCTCGGTCGAGCTGGCGACCTTGGCCACGGTGATGATGGTGGGCCTGTACCGCACGCACGCCGCGATCGAGGCCGCGTGGAAATACTTCATACTCGGCAGCGTCGGCATCGCGCTGGCGCTGTTCGGCACCATCCTGGTCTATCTCGCAGCGCGGCCGGTGATCGGCGGCGGGCTGGAAGGGCTGGCTTGGACGGAATTGATGGGCCGCGCCGCCGGGTTCGACCCGGCCTTGCTGGACATCGCGTTCGTATTCCTGCTGATCGGCTACGGCACCAAGGTCGGGCTGGCGCCGATGCATGCCTGGTTGCCGGACGCGCACGCCGAAGGTCCGACGCCGATCTCCGCTGTGCTGTCCGGGTTGCTGCTGAATGTGGCGCTGTATGCCCTGCTGCGCTTCAAGATGCTGCTGGCCGCCTGCCCCGGCGGCATCCCGCCCGGGCCGCTGCTGGTCACGCTCGGCCTGGGATCAATGCTGTTCGCGAGCGTCATGCTGTATCGGCGGCGCGACATCAAACGCATGTTCGCCTACTCCTCGATCGAGCACATGGGCATCATCGTGTTCGCCTTCGGCATGGCCGGGCCGCTGGCGAACTTCGCCGGGCTGCTGCAGATGGTGATGCACAGCCTGACCAAGTCGGCGATCTTCTACGCCGTCGGCAACGTGGCCCAGGTGAAGAACACGCAGAGCCTGGCGGAGATGGGCGGATTGACCGAAAGCCACCCGCTGCTCGGCTGGACCCTGATCGGCGGCGTCGCCGCGATCGTCGGGCTGCCGCCATCGGGCGTGTTCACCAGCGAGTTCCTGGTGGTGAGTTCCACCTTTGCGCGGCAGCCGGTGCTGGCGGTGCTGCTGGCTACCGGGCTGCTGCTGGCGTTGGGGGCACTGCTGCTGCGCGTATCGGCTGTGGTGTTCGGACCGGTGCGCGGGCCAGCCGGCCCGGTGCTCGGCTCGTCCGTTCCCACCGTGGTGCACCTGGCGATCGTGGTGCTCGGGGGTATTTACCTTCCCGGCCCGCTGGTCGCCTGGTTCCAGCACGTCGCGGCGCAGCTCGGATGATCGGCTGGGATCAAGCGACGGCGTTGCTGGCGGCCGGATCGGCGTCGCTGGTGAGCCTATGGGGCGAGCCCGGCGCCGTGCATGTTGCCGTGCTGCAGGACGATGCGATCCACCATGCACGGCTTGACTGCCCGGACGGCCACTATCCCTCGCTTGCCGCCACGCACCCGCCCGCCTTGCGCCTGGAACGCGCGTTGCGGGACCTGTATGGCCTGCAGCCGGACGGACTGCCCGATCCCCGCCCCTGGCTGACGCACGAACCGGGTTACGTCTTCCTGCCCGCGATCGGCGACAACCTGCACCAGATCCCGGTCGGCCCGGTGCATGCCGGCATCATCGAGCCAGGGCATTTCCGCTTCACCTGTGATGGCGAAATCGTGGTGCGGCTGGAGGCGCGGCTCGGCTACGTGCACCGCGGGGTCGATCGGCTGATGGAGCAAGCCGAGCTGGGCTGGGCCGCGAGGCTGGCGGGCCGCATTTCCGGCGACAGCACGGTGGCGTATGCGCTGGCCTTCGCGCTTGCCGCGGAACAGGCGCTGAATGGCGCGCCGCCGCCGCGAGCGGTCTGGCTGCGCGCGATCATGGCGGAGCTGGAACGGCTGGCGAACCATCTCGGCGATGTCGGCGCGATCTGCAATGACGGCGGGTTCGCACTGATGCTGGCGCATTGCGCCGCGCTGCGCGAGCAGGTGCTGCGCGCGTCCGCGGCCTGCTTCGGCCATCGCATGATGATGGATCGCATCGTGCCCGGCGGCGTCGCCTGCGACCTGGCCGACCCGGCGCCGTTACGCACGCTGGTGCGCGAGGTTCGCGTGAAGTTTGCCCCGCTCGTGAAGCTCTATGACGCGACGGCCTCGCTGCAGGACCGCACGGCGGGAACCGGGTTCGTGTCGCGGGTCCTGGTGCACCAGTATGGGGCCGGCGGGTTCGTCGGCCGCGCATCGGGCCGGGCGTTTGATGCACGCCGGACGCCGGGTTACGCGCCCTATGACGGGTTGACATTCGATGTTCCCGTGTTGGACGCCGGTGACGTGAACGCGCGAGTCTGGATCCGCATCCGGGAAGTCGAGCAAAGTTTGGCGCTGATCAGCCAACTGCTCGACGGCCTGCCATCCGGTGCAGTCCAGACCGAATGCGGCGGCAGCGGCGAAGGCTACGCCTTCGTGGAGGGCTTCCGCGGCGACATCTTCGTCTGGCTGCAGGTGGAGGACGGCCGCGTGATCCGCTGCCACGCCCGGGACCCATCCTGGTTCCAATGGCCGCTGCTGGAAACCGCCATCGAGGGCAACATCATCGCCGATTTCCCGCTCTGCAATAAATCGTTCAACTGCTCCTACGCCGGCCATGACTTGTAATCCTATTGGTCATTGCGTGCTTCTTGGCGAAGCGATGCCGAGGGAAAACTAGGGTGCGCAAAACTCTTTTGCAGGGACTGTTGCGCCCGCTCAGCGAACCCGCGCCGCTGGAAAATCCAGCCATTGTCACACTCGCGCGCGAACTGGATAGCAGCGCCCAAAATAGGCTTGGCCGAAGCCTGTCCATCCGCACGGTGGACGCCGGGTCGTGCAATGCGTGCGAACTGGAACTGAACGCGCTCGGCAATGCCTATTACGACCTCGAACGGTTCGGCCTGCGCTTCGTCGCCTCTCCCCGCCACGCGGACGTGCTGCTCATCACCGGACCGGTGACGCGGCACATGCGCGAGGCGCTGGAGCGCACCTATGACGCCATGCCCAACCCGAAATGGGTGGTCGCGGCCGGGGCCTGCGCGAAGGACGGCGGCATGTTCGCCGCCAGCCCGGCCTGCCTTGGCGGCGCTGCCTCCGTCGTGCCGGTCGATGTCTGGATCGCCGGCTGCCCACCCGCGCCGATCGACCTGCTGCGGGGCCTGCTGAGGTTGTTCGCCATCCGTTGACGCGGGGCGGCGGTTGCTGCTCACTTCGCCCCAACACGCCACGGCCACGAATGCCGCGGCACTGCCTGGGGAAACGACATGCAGATCGACCGACGTGGCCTACTTGCCGGCGCCGCCGCACTCGGCCTCGCCCGCCCGAGCTTCGCGCAATCGTCCGAGCCCATCCGCATCGGCTGGCTCGCTTCCCTGACCGGCGCGGCCAGCGCCCCGGCCGTGGGCTTCGACCGCGGCGTTCAGTTTGCCACCGCAGCGATCAACGCGGCCGGCGGCGTGAAGGGCCGCATGATCGAGGTCGTGACCCGCGACACGCAGGGCGACCCGACCAAAGCGGTGAACGCGACGCAGGACCTGATCAGCCGGGCCAAGGTCAACGCGGTGTGGGGGCCGACCAACTCCGGCGAATCCCTCGCCGTCACCCCGATCCTGGCGCGGGCCAAGATGCCCAACATCCACCCTTGCGTCGTGGACAGCCTGATCGACCCGGCGAAATATCCCAACGCGTTCCGCATCGCCCCGTCCAACGGGCAGTGGGACGACGCGGTGCGCAACTACACGATGAAGACGCTGGGCGTGAAGGACGTGGCGGTGTTCGGCGACACCACCGGCTACGGCACCACCGCCGTCGCCGCCTCGGTCGCTGCGTTCGGCAAGGATGGCGCGCGCGTCGCCTACCAGGCGCAGATCGACAGCACCCAGCCGGACGTCTCCCCCGACATGCTGCGCGCGCAGCAGGCGGGGGCAAAGGCGATCATCGTCTGGACGGTCGCGGTCGGCATGCTGTCCCGCCTAATGAACGCACGCGCCAGCATGGGCTGGGACGTGCCGATCCTCGGCCACCCATCGCTCGGCTCCGGCGAGATCCGCGGGCTGCTGGATAAGCCGTCCAACTGGAACAAGGTGTATATGGCGGGCTACCGGTCCTGCTCGTTTGACGCCGCGGGCAAGCTGCCGGAGCGATCGCAAGCCTTCGTCAGCAGCCTGGCCGGCAAGGTGAACCTGAGCGACACGCTGCTCTGGTGGGTCGCCTGCGGCAACGACGCGGTCCACCTGATCGCGTCCGCTGTCGAGGCAACCGGCGAAAGCACCTCGGCCGCCATCATCGGCGACTGGGACAAGACGAAGGGCTACCCCGGGGTCTTCGGCGACTACAGCTTCACGCCGACCCAGCATAACGGCTACCCGCAGGACGGCGTGGTGATGAGCGAAGCCAATACCCAGAAAGACGGCGCGTTCACGCTCGCCCCCAGCTAATGCTCCAATCCATCATCGTCACCGGGATCGCGCTCGGCTCGGTCTATGCGCTGATCGGCGTGACGTACAACGTGATGTTCTCGGCGTCGCGGGTGATGAGCTTCACCGCCGGGCAAGTCGGCATGCTCGGCGGCGTGTTCGGCGCGATGTTCATCCTGCGGCTGGGCATCCCGTGGCCGCTCGGGCTGCTGGCAACGCTGGCGGCTTGCGCGCTGTTCGGCGTGGTGACGGAGATCATCGCCGTGCGCCCGGTGCTGGCGAGCCTGGACAAGCATCTGTACGTGCTGTCCACGCTGGCGGTCGCCTTGATGGCGCAGCAGGCCACCGCGATCTGGTGGGGGACGGAACCGCGGCCGTTCCCGCATTTCGCCGGGTTCGCGATCTGGGGCATCGAGGAGCGGTTTTGGCTGCCCCCGGTCGCCTGTGCAGTGGCGATCGGCGGGCTGGAGTGGATGTACCGCCGCACGCTGATCGGCCGCGCCTTCCTCGCCATCGCGGAGGACGGGGTCGCCGCCCGCGCGCTGGGCTTGCCGGAGCGGCGGATGCGGCTGCTGTCCTATGCACTGGCCGGCGCGATTGCCGGGCTGGCGGGTTTCGCAGGAGGGCAGTTGCTGCTGGCCTATTTCGCCAACGGCGCGATGCTGAACTTCTACGGCTTCGTGCCCGTCGCCTTGGGCGGGCTGGGCAACAACCGCGGCGCGGTGGCGGGCGGGTTGCTGCTGGGGTTGTTCCAGCAGGCGGCGAATTTCTCGGTGGGTGGCGTGTTCGCCTCGGTTGCGGTGTTCGTAGTGTTCATCGCGGTGCTGCTGCTGGCCCCGCAGGGCATCTTCGGCAGCCCGGTGGCGCGCCGTGTCTGACATCCTGAGCGCCGCACCGGCCGTGCACCGGCCGAACCTGGTCGTGATCCCGTACCTGCTGGTGGCGGCCGTGGTCGTCGCGATCCCGTTCGCAGCCGGCGACTATTGGACCTCCATCGCGACGCGGGCCGCGGTGTATTGGGTGCTGGTCGGCGGGCTGAACCTGGTGGTGGGCTTCGCCGGCCAGCTCGCCATCGGCTACGTCGCGCTGCTGACCGTCGGCGCCTATACGGCCAGCGCCCTGGCCGAAAAATTGGGCGTCCCGGCGCCCGTGGCACTGATCGCGGCTGCGGCCGCGGGTGCTGTCGGCGGCGTGATCGTGGGGCTGCCCGCGCTGCGCCTGCGCACCTTCTACTTCGCGATGAGCACGCTCGGCTTCGCCACCATCGTGACCCAGGTGGCGCTGGCCTGGACCGACGTCACCGGCGGCGGCGTGGGGCTGCCCGGCCCCACCTTCCCGCCCCCGTTCGACAGCACCGACGGGTTCTATGCGCTGTGCATGGTGTTCGCGGCGATCGTCACCGTCCTGAGCGCCAACGCCGGGTTCAGCCGCTTCGGCCGGTCGCTGGTCGCGCTGCGCGATGCGGAGGTCGCGGCCGAAGCGTGCGGCGTCGGCAAACGCCGCCTGCTGATGACCGTGTTCCTGTTCAGCGGAGCGTCGGCCGGGGTCGCCGGCGGTCTGTTCGCCAGCCTGCAAAGCTACATCACGCCGGATGCCTTCACCTTCGACCTTTCGGTGCTGTTCTTCACCGCCATCCTGATCGGCGGGCGCGGCGCCATCCTCGGCCCGCTGCTCGCAACGGCGCTGCTGACCGTCCTGCCGGAGTTCGCGGCGCCCTTGGTCGCGTGGTCCACCTTCCTGTATGCCGCACTACTGCTGATCATCGTGCTGCTCGCACCCGGCGGCATCGCGCAACTGCTCGACCGCGCCGGGCGCCAGCCGCTGCACACCGATCGCCAAGTGGTGCCGCGCACCGGGCTGCTGCCCGGCCTGCTGTCCGGCGGTGGAGGCAAGGGCGCGCTGACCCTGACCGGCGTCGAATTGAGCTTCGGGGCGGTGCGCGCCATTGACGGGCTGGACCTGCAACTGCATCGCGGCGAGGTGCACGGCCTGATCGGCCCGAACGGCAGCGGCAAGACGACCACCCTGAACGCCATCAGCGGCTTCGTCCGCCCGCAGCGCGGCGAGGTGGATGTCGGCGGCAAGGCGCTCATGCTCGGCGCCTCCGCCACCCGCGCCGCTGCAGGGATCGCGCGCACCTTCCAGACGCCGCGGCTCGCCGGTGAGGCCAGCGTGCTCGACAACGTCATGCTTGGCGGCGCGGTGTCCGGCCGGGCGAGCTTCGTCGAGGCGATGCTGTCGCTGCCGCGGTCCCGCCGGGAGGAATCCGCGATGCGGGCGCGTGCCCTGCTGGCGCTGCGCACCGTCGGGCTGGAGCGGCTGGCAGCGGTGCGCGCCGACCGGCTGCAGCACAGCGAGTTGCGCTTCGTCGAAATCGCACGCGCGCTGATGGCCGCCCCGGCCTTCCTGCTGCTGGACGAACCGGCGGCCGGCTTGTCGGCCGACGAGATCGCCCGTCTTGGCGAGTTGGTTCGCGCGGTGGCGGCGACCGGCACCGGCGTGCTTCTGGTCGAGCACCATGCCGACCTGATCTTCGCGGTGTGCGATCGCGTGACGGTGTTGAACCTGGGCCGGGTGCTGGCGGCGGGCACGCCGGCGGAGATCCGCTCCCACCGCGAGGTGGTGGAGGCCTATCTTGGCGGGTGAACCCCTGCTGTCGGTCGAGGCACTGCACGCCGGGTATGGCAAGGTTGCAGTGCTGCACGGCGTGGACATGGCGATCGCACCCGGTGAGATCGTGGCGCTGCTGGGGCCGAACGGGGCGGGCAAGTCCACCCTGCTGCGCGCCATTTCCGGATTGCTGCCCGCGACCGGCGGCCTGCGTTTCGATGGCCGCAACATGGCGGGCGCCGGCCCGCGAGAGGCGGTGCGCGCCGGGCTGGTGCATGTCATCGAAGGCCACCGCGTGTTCACCGGGCTGACCGTAACCGACAACCTGCTGCTGGCCGGCTACGATGTGCCGAAGGCGGAACGGCTGCGCCGGATCGACGAGGCGCTGGCCTTTTTTCCGGAGATCGCGGCCAAGCGGCACGAACGCGGCGGCGCGCTCTCCGGCGGGCAACAACAGATGCTCGCGGTGGCGCAGGG
>CAZZVB010000116.1:11134-13983 GCA_964657445.1 uncultured Burkholderiaceae bacterium
ATGATGCTGGACGAACCCTCCGCCGGCCTGTCCCCGGTTCTGGTGGACCGCGTGTTGGCCGTGCTCGGGCAGTTGCGCGGCCGCGGCACGGCAGTGCTGCTGGTGGAGCAGCTGATCGACAAGGCAGTGGCGCTCGCCGACCGGGTGTACGCGATGGCGCGCGGCCGGGTGGTGCTGGAAGCCGACGCGCGAGAACCCGGCCTGCACGGCCGCCTCGAACACGCCTACATGGGCTAGCCGGAGGTGTTGCCATGAAAGTCACCGCAATCCGCACCACGCCGGGCGAGATCACCCTGCCCAGCCCCGCCGTGGGCGGCCTGGGGCCGATCAACACGCTCGGCCTGGTCGCAACGCAGATCGAGACGGATGCGGGCATTGTCGGCGAGCACGTGCTGATCACACTGCACGGCCGACACGTCCGCGTGCTGGACGAGATGGTGCAGAGCCTGGCGCCGCTCGTGGTCGGGCGTGACCCGGCGCATTCCACGGCGATCTGGGCCGATGGCTGGCGGCAGAACAATTTCGTCGGCCACAAGGGTGTGGCCGTCATGGGCCTGTCGGCGATCGACGGCGCGTTGTGGGACATCCGCGGCAAGGCGGCCGGGCTGAACATCGCCGCCCTGATCGGCCAGGCCCGCACCAGCGTGCCTGCCTATGCGAGCGGCGGATTGTGGCTGGACCGGTCCATCGACGCGTTGCAATCCGAGGCGCATGGCTTCGTGGAGCAGGGCTTCCGCGCGGTGAAGATGCGCCTGGCGCCCGGCCCGCTGCCAGCCACGGAAGCCCGGGTGCGTGCGGTGCGGGAGGCGATCGGGCCGGATATCAAACTGATGGCCGACGCCAACCAACAACTGAACGAGGCCGAAGCGATCCGCATGGGCCGCATGCTGGAAGGCTACGACCTAAGCTGGTTCGAGGAGCCGCTCCCCGCCTGGGACCTGGCCGGCGTCGCGCGGGTCGCCGCTGCGCTGGACACGCCGATCGCGTCGGGCGAGACGGAATACGCGCGATACGGCTTTCGCCAGATGCTGGAGCTGCGGTCGGCCGACGTGCTGATGCCCGACCTGCAACGCGTGGGCGGCGTGACGGAGTTCGTGCGCGTGGCTCACCTGGCCGCGGCATTCGACATCCCAGTGTCGTCGCACCTGTTCCCGGAAATGAGCCTGCCGGTGCTGGCCGGGCTGGAGAATGCGACCTGGCTGGAACACATGCCGTGGCTGGCGCCGCTCTACAATGAGCCGTTGGAACTGCGCGATGGCGCTGCCGTGGTGCCAAACCGGCCCGGCTGGGGCTTCACGCTGGACTTGAAGCGCGTCCGCTCGTAGCCCGCATCTTGATGCCGGATCCATGCCGCAAGAAAGACCCGCATCGAGATGCGGGCTACGCTTGACGGCGTGATCCCTGGAGCATGAAGTCGTCGGCATGCTCCCATCTCAGCGCCACCTGTTCGAAGTCCCGCGAGACGTCGCGTATTTCAACAACGGATCGTTCACGCCACTGCCGTTACAGGTCCGCGCAGCCGGCGAGGCGGGTGTCGCGGCGAAAAGCACGCCTTGGCTGATGGATGAAGGCGCCATCAAGCAACGGGCGGAAGCGGTGCGCGCCGCCGCGGCCGGGTTCATCGGCGCCACGGCGGACGACATCGCCATCATCAACTCGGCCGCCTACGGCGTCGCCACCGCGGCCGCGAACCTGCCCATGCCGGCCGGCACGCGCGTCCTGATCATCGAGGGGGAGTTCCCCTCGCAATCCCTGGAATGGGCACGCCGTGCACAGTTGGCCGGCGCGGTGCTGGACGTCGTGCCCCGCCCGGCCCACGGCGACTGGACGACGGCGCTGCTGGACGCGATCGCGAGGCCGGGTGCGCCGCCCATCAGCATCGCCGCGCTGACGCCATTGGACTGGACGACCGGGTCGCTGATCGACCTTGAACAACTCGCCGCCCCGTTGCGTAGCCAGGGTGCCGCGATCGTCGTCGATGCGACGCATGCGGCGGGGCTGCTGGCGCTCGACGTCAAGCGGCTCGGGGCGGACTTCCTCGTATTCCCGACCTATAAGTGGCTGCTCGGCCCCTACACGCTGGCCTTCCTGTACGTGGCGCCGCACCGCCAGACCGGCACGCCGCTGGAGCAGTACGGCTACAACCACACCGCCGGCCCGGAACCCTTCAGCGGCCAGCGCAGCGAACTGATCCCCACGGCGCGGCGCTTCGACATGGGCGAGCGGTACAACCCGGTGAGCCTGCCGATGGGGCTGGCCGGCATGGAGCTGCTGCACGGCTGGGGCCGCGAAGCGGTCGCGGTGCGGCTGCGCTGGCTAACTGACCAGCTTGCCGAGGCTGCTACTGCGAAAGGATTTACGCCGGTGCCCCGCCACCTGCGGCCGCCCCATGTATTAGGCTTGCGGCCACCGGCGGGGATGGATGCAAACGCCGTCGTCGCCGCCCTGTCCATGGCCCAGGTGCATGTCGCGGCACGCGGCGGCGCGATCCGGGTGACCCCGCATGTCTTTAACGACGAGGACGATGTCGAGAGGTTCGCGACGGCTTTGTAGGATCACGGAGAACCACCTTTGGCGCGGTTTCTGAGTTACTCCAACGCTCATTCGTGGCCGACATAAATGAACGGCCGAACAGCACCAATCGAGCGTGATGATCATGGCAGTCGCAAGATCACCCAACACTACGAGATTCATGGCGAACTCTGCGATCGAGCCAGGTATCCTAAAATGTCTGCCTGTGCTGAAGCCCGAGTTATCGCGACCGGCGTGACGGCGCCAGACCGCTGCCCCGACAAAAACCGCGATGGCGACCGCCGGCACTCCGCTACCCGGCTCGACAGGCGAGCGAG
>CAZZVB010000117.1:0-8187 GCA_964657445.1 uncultured Burkholderiaceae bacterium
AGACTGCCGCGGCCGCTTGCAGCAAAGCCTTGGTCAGCAAGTCGATCGCGTCACGGCCGTTGATGATGGCGGCAACGGCCTGGTCGAACTCCTCCGCCAGCAGCGGCTTGGACGGCCGATGCGACGCAAAACGCTGGGCGGGCTCGCCAGATGCGGCGCGCGCAAGGGCCGCGGACATTTCGCGCGGCAGTGAAAAGGTGGGATGCGCGGTGAACACGGCGGCGAACCGCGTACGCTCGACGGAGGTGCAGAAGGTCCGCAGCGGCACCGGGCTGTCGGCCGGGTCGGGGCGCACCAGCCGGTCTGCGACCGCCTGCATGGCATCAGCACTATCCAGGCCGCCCACATACTCCCGCAGCCGCGCGGCCCGCGCGTCGAACGCGTCGTCCCGCAGCTGCCGCACCACGTCGTCGAGCTGATCGAGGGACAGTTCGCCCGAATCCATCGCCCGGATGATCGCGAGCGCCACCGCCAGTACCGGGCTGCCGAACGGGTCGGTGCGGCGACGCGCGCGCGCCTCCCGCACCCTGTCGAGCAGGCGCTCGACCATGGGGGCTTCGGGAGCCATCGCGGGGCCGGCCTGAACGGGTGCAACTTGATCGGGCATGGGGCACAGTGCGGTGCAGCATGCACCCAGTGCAAGCCATTGTTGAGGCGGATCGTCGTTGTCGCATCAGCGCATCGGCGCGCCGTCTATGCTAGAGCGGCGCCATGCCGCCCGACATGACATCATACCCTCCTCCCAGCGCGGATGCCGCCGAGACAGACCAGATCGCCCGGCGCTCGCTGCGGCGCCACCGGGCGTTTGCGACCGGGTTGCTGGTGCTGATGGCGGCTTTGACCCTCGGCAGTTACGCCTTGCCGCCCGGTTGGGGCGCCGACTTGCTGCAAGCCGCCGCGAAGGCCGGGCTGGTGGGCGGCCTGGCGGACTGGTTCGCGGTCACGGCGCTGTTCCGCCATCCGCTGGGCATCCCCATCCCGCATACCGCGATCATCCCGGCGCAAAAAGAACGGCTGGCCCGCGCGCTTGGGCGCTTCGTCGCCAACCACGTATTCACCGAGGCGGAGTTGCGCCGAACGCTCGGCCGGATCGACATTCCCAGCATCCTCCACCGCTTCTTCGCCGACCCGGCCGCATCCCGCCCCGCCGCCGAGGCGATCGCCGGCATGCTGCCGCGCATACTGGCGACAGTGGAAGACGGGCGTGCCCGGCGGCTTATCGCTCGCATCGTGCCCCGCATCCTCGGCGGCCGCGGCGCCAGCGCCGTGGTCGCCCGCGCACTTCACGGCATGCTGGACGGCGGCCGGCATCAGGAAGTGCTCACCTTCATCCTATCGCAGTTCCGCTCGCTGCTGGCGTCCAAGGAGGAGCAGCTTCGCGGCGTCATCTCCGAGCGGGTGCGTGAACAGGGCGGCCGGCTGGTTGGATGGGCGCTGGGCGCGCAAGTCGCACGCCGGGTGTTGAGCACGATGAACCAGGAGCTGGACAAGATCAGCCCCGACGGATCGGAACTGCGGGATGCGTTCGACACCTGGATGCGGACCGAGATCGCGCGGATGGAAACCGACCCGGAGCGTGCCGCGGAAGTCGGCAGCGCCATCCGGCAGGTGGTGGCGCACGAGACGGTGCAGGCCTGGATCTGGGACCTGTGGTCCCGCATGCGCCTGGCGATGGAGGCTGACGCCGCCAAACCCGGCGGCCACACCGTCGCGTTCATCGAAACCGCACTGGCCAACTTCGGCAACCTGCTGGAATCTGACCCCGCGGTTCGCGCGCGCCTGCAAGGGGCGGCAGAAGCCATCATCGTTCGGCTGCTGCCGTCCGCCCAGGCGTCACTCTCGGCGTTCATCGGCGATGCGGTCAGTCACTGGGACACCGCGACGCTGGTGGACCGGCTGGAACTCCGCGTCGGGCGGGACCTGCAATACGTGCGCGTCAACGGCACGGTGGTCGGCTTCCTGGTCGGGGGAGTGCTGTATGCGGTCTTGAAGGCGATCTTCGGCACGGTCAGTTTCTAGGTTAAGGAGATAGCAATGCGCCTTTCCGTCCTGGATCAGTCCACTATCGTGTCAGGGCGTGAGCCGGCCGATGCCATTCGCGAAAGCATGGCCCTGGCGCAGCATTGCGAGGCGCTCGGGTATGAGCGGTATTGGCTCGCCGAGCATCACGCATCCTCCAGTCAAGCGGGCACCGCGCCGGAAATCCTGATCGCCGCCATCGCCGCGACGACGCGCCGCATCCGCGTCGGCAGCGCCGGGGTGATGCTGCCGCACTACTCGAGCCTGAAGGTCGCCGAACAGTTCCGAGTGCTGGAGGCGATCGCGCCGGGCCGTATCGACCTGGGCCTGGGCCGAGCCCCGGGAAGCGACGGACGCACTGCATTCGCGCTCAACCCGAATGCCAGGGAGGCGGCGGACCATTTTCCAGCGCAGGTGCGCGACCTGCTGGCCTGGGTAAGCGGCGAGCGGCTGATGGACGGCCATCCGTTCCGCGACGTCACCGCGCAGCCGACCGGGGCGACTGCGCCAGAGGTTTGGATCCTCGGCTCCTCCGCCTATGGCGCGCAGGTGGCCGCGCATTTCGGCCTGCCTTACTGCTTCGCGCATTTCATCACCGATGGCGAAGGTGCCGCGGAAGCGCTCGACATCTACCGCGAGGGCTTTCGTGCCACCGAGCGTAACCCGGCGCCACATGCCGCCATAGCAGTCTGGGCATTGGCGGCCGAGACAACTGAGGAAGCTGATCGGCTGTTCGCGTCCCGCGCCTTGTGGCGGCTCGGACGGGATCGCGGCATCTACACCGCGCTACCCACTATCGAAGACGCTCAGGCCTACCGCTGCACCGACCGAGAGCGGGCGAGGATGGAGGACATACGCGAGCGGGCGCTGTGCGGCACTGCACCGGACGTGATCGGGAAGATCGCCGGACTGATGAAAGACGTGGAGGCGGATGAGGCCGCCGTCATCACGACCGTCGCCGACAAGAACGCGCGGCGGCAGTCCTACGCGCTGCTGGCGGCGGCCGCCGGCCTAGGGGCGGGGACCGTAGCCGCCCCAGGGCGTGACGACAGGCTGCTTGCCGCCGAATGAGGCGGCCCGGCGGCGTGCCTGCCACAGCTTGAAGCGGATGACCGCGACCGCCACCAACACCGCGACGATCACGATCGGGATCAGCGCCAGAGCGATCCATAACGCGAGCGCCGCGAAGGCCACGCATCCCGCCACGACGGCCAGCACCACCGCGCCCGCGATGATGCGGGTGGACAGCGGCACGCCCGGCGGCGCCCTGAACTGACCGTCCGGCGTCATGTCGATTTGCAGGCTCGGCTTTAGACGGGGATCATATGCCATGATCCAGACGAAGTGGCGCGGATGAGCGCCGGGTTCAAGCCGTCCCCCGTGGTCGCCTCCCCCATCCCCTCACCGGCCATGCGATTCGCCCCGTTCGCCTTCCTGCTGCTCTGGTCGAGCGGCTTCGCGGTCTTGAAATGGGGGCTGAGGGACGCCGAACCGATGACGTTCCTGTCGCTGCGCTACGCTGCTGTGGTGGCATTGCTGCTGCCGGCTGCGTTGGTGATCCATCCGGCTTGGCCACGCGGGCGCGCCTGGCTGCATTTGATCGTCGTCGGCGTCATGGTTCAGGGCCTGTATTTCGGCGGCGACTTCCTGGCCCTTGGCGGAGCGCCGGCTGGAACGGTGGCGCTGATCTCTGCCTTGCAGCCCATCTTGATCGGCCTGCTGGCGCCTTGGCTTGCGCAGGAAAGGGTCAGCGCCCGGCGCTGGCTTGGGCTACTGCTCGGATTGACCGGCGCTACGGTGGTGATCCTGGCACGCACCAACGCAGGCGCTGCGACGCCGTGGGCGCTGTTCTGGGCCACGGTCGCACTCTTCGGCATGACGGGCGGGACGTTGTACGAACGGCGGTTCGGCGGTGGCCAGCATCTTGTAGTCGCCAACCTGGTGCAATGCGCGACCGGGCTGGTGATCGTGCTGCCGTTCGCGCTGGCGTTCGAGACGATGCACGTTCACCTCACGCCACGGTTTGCGATGTCGCTCGGCTATCTGGTGATCGCCAACTCGCTGGTGTCCATATCGCTGTTGCTGGCGATGCTGCGGGCGGGCAGCGCCTCGGCGGTGTCGGCTTGGTTCTTCCTCATCCCGCCGGTGTCCGGGATCGTCGCCTGGCTGTTGCTGGGCGAGGTGATGGCGCCGGCTGGCTGGGCGGGCATGGCCATTGCGGCGGCCGGCGTGGCGCTTGCGACGCGGGAGGGCTGATGAACGCCGTCCTCAACGCGGCGCTGCCGATCTTCGCGCTGATCCTGCTCGGCGCAGTCGTCGCCCGGCGAGGCATACTCGGCCCGGCTGCGACGGAGAGCCTGAACAATTTCGTCGTTTGGCTCGCCTTGCCCGCGCTGCTGTTTCAGGCGACGGCGCAGATCAACGGCGAGGAACTGTCCCACCCAGGCTTCGTCGCCGCGTTCGGCGGCGGCGCGGTCGTGACGTTCGCACTATCGTTCCTGCTGGACCGGCGGCCGTCCTCCCACCGGCTGGCCGACCGCAGCATCGAGGGGCTGGACGCGGCCTATCCCAACACCGGGTTCATGGGCATTCCGCTTTGCCTGGTGGCGTTCGGCCCGGCGGGGCTGCCGCCGGCCATCATTTCCACCATCATGACGGCCTGCTTGCTGTTCGCCGGGGCGATCGTGCTGATCGAGATGGACTTGCAGGCGTCCGCGCGCTGGGGCTGGACGCTGCGTAGGGTGCTCCGCTCGCTGGTCAGGAACCCGCTGCTGGTGGCGCCGGTCGCGGGATTTGCCTTCGCCGCCACCGGGCTCGGGCTGCCTGGCCCGTTGCTGCGCTTCACCAGTCTGTTGGGCGCCGCGGCCAGCCCGTGCGCACTGGTGACGATCGGTTTGTTCCTGGCCCAAAGTCGCGCCGGGTCGCAGCGGCGCGGGACCGTCGCGCGGCTGATCACGCTGAAGCTGGTGTTTCAGCCGGCGGTGACAGCGTTGCTGGCGTTCGGCGTCTTCCGCATGCCGCCGATCTGGGCGCAGGCCTGCGTTTTGCTGAGCGCCCTGCCGGTCGGAACCGGGCCGTTCATGCTGGCGAAGCTCTACAACCGGGAGGCCGGCGTGACTTCCCAGGCAATCCTGTTCTCCACTGTGCTGTCCGTGGTGACGATTTCTATGCTGGTTGCCTGGTTCGGCTGATGCGGGGGCGCCCCTGCGTCGCCAGCGCTCCAGCGGCTAGGCCGGCCGCCATGGCGCCGTATGTGACCGCCATGGACCGTTTCGACAGCACGAACTCCCATCCCGGCGTGAAACGCTTTGGCGTGGCGATGTAGTCCACCGCGGCTGCGACGGCTGACAGCACCAGCGCATCCCGCAGCATCGGCAGCAGTGGCTGCGGCCGGCGGGTGGCAAGCCAGCGCTCGAAAAACACCGCCCAGAAAATCGTGGCGGCATGGTTGGTCGCATAACCGACCGCGGTGTGGCGCAGATCGGCCGCGGTCACGATGCCGGCCTTGTCGCCGTTGAGCCAGTGGCTGGTGGAGTTGATGGGTTGCAGCGCGCCCTTACCTTCGATCCGCGCCAAGACAGCCAGAGCTGCCGTCGAGGTGACGCTGGCGACCGTTCCCGACACCGCGGCCCGCTTCAGTGTCCTGTTCCAATCGATCATCGGCGCCTCCTTGCTACGCCAGCACGAAGCGAGGCGGCGGCACGGGGTTGCCTCCGGATGTCGTCGGTCCGGTATTTAGAAGCATTCGATACGCTCCTGACGCAACATCCGGAACGCTAGCGGCCGAGTCGATAGCGATGACTCAGGAAACAAATCCATGTTCTTGATCGAATAGGGCTTTCTATCCGCCGTCACGCCATCGCAATGGGACTACCTTCCCATTGGCCTTGCGTTCGATATATGTTCTCTCGATGTCATCCGCCGCCCCTTCCCTGGAGACGTTGCGCGCCCGCATCGCCCGGATTGAGCGGCGGACGACCCCGCATGGTGCCGGCGTGCTGCGCTTCGGCGTGCCGGCGATCGACCAGCATCTTCCCGGCGGCGGCCTGCTCGCCGGGGCGCTGCATGAGGCAGCGGGCGAAGGCGCGGACATCGAGCACGGCGCCGCCGCGGCGCTGATGCTGGCCGGGTTGCTGGCCCGGCGGCGTGGCCCGGTGCTGTGGGCGGTGATGCGGCCAGACCTGTTCGCCCCCGCCTTGGCCGCGTCCGGCCTGCACCCCGACCGGGTCATCTTTGCCGAAGCCGGACGGTCGGTGCTGCTGGTGATGGAGGAAGCGCTGCGCCATCCAGGCTTGGCCGGCGTGGTGGGCGAGGTCGGCAAGATGGGGCTCACCGACTCCCGCCGGCTGCAATTGGCGGCGGAAAGCTCCGGCGTCACGGCGTTCGCGCTGCGCCGGTTCCGCAACGCCTCCGACCCGGCGCTGCTGGAGCCGAATGCCGCGGTGACGCGCTGGCGGGTGGCCACCCTACCCTCGCCGCCGCCGCTGCCCCACGCGCCCGACGTGCCGGGTCTGGCGCGGGCGCGCTGGCGGCTTGACCTGGTGCGCTGCCGCGGCGGCGCGCCTGCAACCTGGACCGTGGAGGCATGCGATGCGCAGGGTCGTCTCACTCTGGCTACCCACATTTCCGACCGATCGGATCAGGCGCAGCACCGCGCTGCCGGCTGACTCACCGCTGGTCACCCGGCTGCATGACGGGCGGCGCACGGTGATCGCGGCGGCCGATGCGGCGGCGCAGGCGTTGGGGCTTCACGCCGGCATGGCGCTGGCCCACGCGCAGGCGATGGTGCCGGGCCTTCAGGTCGTGGACGCCGATCTGGCGGGGGACGAGGCTGCCCGCGTCCGGCTGGCCGCCTGGTGCTTGCGCCTGTCGCCGCTGACCGCGCCGGATACGGACGGGGTGTGGATCGACGCCACCGGCTGCACCCATCTGCACGGCGGCGAGGCGGCGATGCTGGCCGCCATACTGGCCCGTTTGGCCGCGGATGGCGTGGCAGCAAAGGCTGCGATTGCCGACACACCCGGCGCCGCCCACGCACTGGCGCGCCATGCAGACGCCCCTGTGACGGTGGTGCCGCCCGGCGGCACGGCGGCGGCGATCGGGCCTTTGCCGGTGGCCTCGCTACGGCTGGCCGAGGATGCCGTGGCGACACTGCGCCGGCTCGGGCTGGACCGTGTAGCCGATTTGGCCGCGCTGCCCCGTGCGCCCCTCGCGCGACGGTTCGGCGCAGCCGTTGTGCAGCGGCTCGACCAGGCACTCGGCCGGGTCGCCGAGCCGATCACCCCCGTGGTGCCGCCGGGCACGCCGCAAGCCCGCCTGGCCTTCCCCGAACCGCTGCTGAATGCGGAAAGCTTCGTCGCCGTGATCGCCCGCCTGGTGCGCCGCGTGTGCCGCACGCTCGAACATGGCGGGCTCGGCGCACGCCATCTGGACCTGGTGTTCGAACGGGTGGACGGCACCGTGCAGGCCATCCGCATCGGAACCGCCCGCCCCTCCCGCGACGCGCGGCATCTAGGGCGCCTGCTGGAGGAGCAGGTGGAAACCGTGGACCCCGGGCTGGGCGTGGATGCGATGCGGCTGGTGGCGTCGTACGCCGAACCGCTCGCCTTCGCCCAGATCGCCAATTTGGCGGCGGAACCAGAAGCGGATGTGGCGACGCTGGTGGACCGCCTGTCCAACCGCCTGGGTGCGGACCGGGTGTGGCGCGCCGCCGCAGTGGAAAGCGACGTGCCCGAACGGTCGGTGCAGCGTGTGCCGGCGGTGGCAGGGCCGGGTGCGGTGGCCTGGCCGTCCTGGCCGCGCCCCGCCCGGCTGCTGACCCCGCCGCAGCCGGTGGAGGCGATGTCCGGCCTGCCCGACCACCCGCCCGCCGCCTTCACCTGGCGCCGCCACCGCCACCGCGTCCGCCGCGCCGACGGCCCGGAACGCATCGCCGGCGAATGGTGGCGGCGTGATGCGGAGGCGGGCGCAGTCCGGGATTACTGGCAGGTGGAGGACGAAGCCGGCCAGCGCTTCTGGCTCTACCGCCGCGGCGATGGGCAGGACGCCGCAACGGGCGATCTGCGGTGGTTCGTGCATGGGGTTTTTTAGATGCTGTTGGCTATGTATGTGTATTACAACGTTACTATATACACACGAAAGCTGTCATGCGCACGAACATCGATATCG
>CAZZVB010000117.1:8287-13977 GCA_964657445.1 uncultured Burkholderiaceae bacterium
TCGGATGGGAAGGCGATCTGGATAGCATGCGCGAAGGCCGCACGTCCTGATCGTTGTCGATACATCGGTTTGGATCGGCCACTTCCGAAACCACGACTCGAAACAGGTGCAAAGATTGCGGTTGGCCGTGTCATCACGGGAGCCAATCGCCATTGGCGACATGATCTTGCTGGAAGTTCTGCAGGGGATGGAGAGCGAGGCGCGAGCCACCGCCATGGAGAGCTGGCTACGTGCTTTCGAAATCATGGCTGTCCTGGACGAGCATTTCGCTATTCGTGCCGCACGAAACTACCAGCTGCTTCGTCAACGCGGCATCACAATCCGCAAGACTGCCGACCTGCTAATCGGCACATTCTGCCTCGACCGGGGATGGCCGCTTCTACATGCCGACCGGGATTTCGATCATATGGCCCAGCATCTAGGATTGTTGACCGTGACTGCTTGAGGCTGAAGCTAACTACCTTGGGTGGCAGCAGGTGAGTGCGCCGTCCGCAGACATCCTGCCGTTCGTCCAGAAGCAGGCGGGCGGCAAGCCCCAATCCCCTCACACCCGCTATACCGAGCTGCAGGTCACCACCAACTACTCCTTCCTGCGCGGCGCCAGCCACGTAGAAGAACTGCTGGTCGCAGCCAAGGCGCTCGGTCTGCAAGCGCTGGCCGTCACCGATCGCAACACCCTGGCCGGGGTGCTTCGCGCGCATGGGCGGGCCGGGGAAATCGGCGTGCGGCTGGTGATCGGCTGCCGGCTGGACTTGCAAGACGGCACGTCGCTGCTGGTCTATCCGACGGACCGGCCGGCCTATTCGCGCCTGTGCCGGCTGCTGACCGAGGGCAAGTCGCGGGCGGGCAAAGGCGCCTGCTTCCTGGGTTGGGACGATGTCGCCGCGCATAGCGAAGGGCTGCTCGCCGTGCTGCTGCCGGGCGAGGCCGTGCAAACCGATTTGGAACGCTTGCACAAGGCATTCGGGGACAGGGCCTACCTCGCGCTCACCTTGCGGCGGCAACCCGGCGACGGGGTTCGGCTTCGCCAACTGGCCGACATGGCGCAAGCCGCCGGCGTCGCTACCGTGGTGACGGGGGACGTACTGTATCACACCCCGCACCGCCGGGTGCTGCAGGACGTGATGAGCTGCATTCGCGAGAGCTGCACGATCGACGCCGCCGGGCACAAGCTGGAACGCAACGCTTCCCGGCATTTATGTTCGCCCGAAGAAATGGCGCGGCTGTTCGCGGACTACCCGGACGCCATAGCCCGCACAGCCGAAATCACCGAGCGCTGCAAATTCTCCCTGTCCGAATTGCGTTACCAATATCCGGACGAAGCGGAGCTGCCCGGCGAGACCGCGCAACAGGCGCTGGAGCGCCATACCTGGGCCAGCCTGCCGGACCGCTACCCGAACGGCGCCCCGCCGGAGGTGCACAAGCAACTGAACCACGAGCTACAGTTGATCGCGCAACTGAACTACGCGCCCTATTTCCTGACGGTGAACACCATCGTTCGCAAGGCGCGCTCAATGGGGATCCTGTGCCAGGGGCGCGGCTCGGCCGCCAACTCCGCCGTCTGCTACGTGCTCGGCGTCACCGCGATCAACCCGGTGGAAAGCAACCTGCTGTTCGAACGCTTCGTGTCCGCCGAACGCCACGAGCCGCCGGACATCGACGTCGATTTCGAGCATGAGCGCCGCGAGGACATTATCCAGTGGATCTACGGCCATTACGGCCGCAACCGCGCGGCACTCTGCGCCACCATCGTGCGCTACCGCTCCCGCGGGGCGGTACGCGAGGTGGGCAAGGTGATGGGCCTGACGGAGGATGTCACCGCCGCCCTGGCGTCGCAGGTCTGGGGCTGGTCGGAGGACGGCGTGGAGGAGCATCACGCCGAAGGGCTCAACCTCAACCTGGACGACCGTAGGCTGCGCCTTACCCTCGATATCGCGCGGGAGCTGATCGGACATCCTCGCCATATGTCGCAGCACCCTGGCGGCTTCGTGCTGACGCAGGACGAACTGGCCGACCTGGTGCCGATCGAGCCGGCGTCGATGCAGGACCGCCAGGTGATCGAGTGGGACAAGGACGACATCGACATCCTGAAGTTCATGAAGGTCGATGTCCTCGGGCTGGGCATGCTCGGCTGCATGCGGCGCGCGTTCGACCTGCTGGAGCAGCATCGCGGCGTGCGGCACGACATGGCCACCATCCCGCAGAACGACCGCCCGACCTACGCGATGATCCAGAAAGCGGACACGCTCGGGACGTTCCAGATCGAAAGCCGGGCACAGATGTCCATGCTGCCGCGGCACAAGCCGGCGACCTTGTACGACCTGACGATCCAGGTGGCGGTGGTGCGCCCAGGGCCGATCCAGGGCGACATGGTGCATCCGTACCTGCGCCGCCGCGCCGGGCTGGAAAAGCCGGAATACCCGCATCCGGAGCTGGAGCGGGTTTTAGGCAAGACCTTGGGCGTGCCGTTGTTCCAGGAACAGGCGATGCAGGTCGCCATCGTCTGCGCCGGGTTCACGCCCGGCGAGGCTGACCAGTTGCGCCGGGCAATGGCCACATTCAAGAAGACCGGCGGCGTCAGCCCGTTCCGCGACAAGATGATCAACGGCATGGTGGAGCGCGGCTACACGGCGGAGTTCGCCGCACGCACGTTCAGCCAGATCGAGGGCTTCGGTTCCTACGGCTTCCCCGAAAGCCACGCGGCGTCGTTCGCGCTGATCGCCTATGCCAGCGCGTGGTTGAAATGCCACCACCCGGACGTGTTCTGCGCCGCCCTGCTGAATGCGCAGCCGATGGGGTTCTACGCCCCCGCCCAGATCGTGCGCGATGCGCGCGAGCACGGGGTGGAGGTGCGCCCGCCCTGCGTGAACGCCAGCGACTGGGATTGCACGCTGGAGCCAGGTGCCCGCTGGCTGGCGGTGCGGATGGGGCTACGCATGGTCAAAGGCCTGGCCCAGGGTCACGCCGAGACGATCCTGACGCGCCGGGACACGGGCTATGCCTCGGTCGCCGATGTATGGCGCCGGGCCGCAGTGCCGGTGGCCGCGCTGGAACGCCTGGCGGAAGCGGACGCGTTCGCCGGCGTGGGCGCAGACCGGCGGCAGGCGCTGTGGGCGATCCGTGGGTTGGGGGAGCCGCCGCCGCCGTTGCTGATGGAGCGTGCCGCAGAACCTTCCGTCACCCTGTTCCCCATGACCGAAGGCCGGGAGGTGGTGGAGGATTACCAGACCACCGGGCTATCCTTGCGCCGGCATCCGGTGGCGTTCCTGCGCGCTGAACTGCGGGCGCGGGGCATGGTCACATGCGCTTCGCTGGCCGCGACCAGGGAGGGCCGGCGCGTCACCGTGCCCGGCATCGTGCTGGTGCGGCAGAAGCCCGGCAGCGCCAAGGGCGTGATGTTCATCACTATCGAGGATGAAACCGGGATCGCCAACCTGGTTCTCTGGCCCACCCTGTTCGAGAAGCAGCGTAGGCTGGTCCTATCCGCCGGCATGATCGCCTGCCGCGGCCGGGTGCAGCGGGAGGGGGAGGTGATCCATGTCGTGGTGGAGCACCTGACGGATCTGTCGCGCGAACTACGCTCCGTCGGCGCGCGGGACGTCCCATTCCCGATCGAACGCGGCCGCGGCGACGGCGCCACCCACCCCGGCAGTGCCGACTCGCGCGACCAGGTGGAGGCGGCAGGCTTCCGCACCCGCGACATCTACGCGCCGGAGCAAATCTCGCCACGCGGCATCAAGGTGCCGACCCGCGACTTCCGCTGATCACCCTTCCAGCCGGAACCCATGCAGCGCCCCGATCGCCAGCCGCTCGGTCAGCGTCGCGGTGGCATCTTCCAGCCGGTCCAGCGCCGTCGTCACCGCGGACTTGGCTGGCATTGCGGGTGGCCGGTCGGCGGGAACTTCCGGCACCGGGCGCTCGCCATCGGCCAGTGCCACGAGGCGGCGCTCAATCGCGCCAAGCCGTTCGGCCGCTGCCGGGTCCGGCGCCAGGCAGGCGACCGCCAGCATCCGCGCCCAATGCACGCAATCCAGCAACGCGGGCACAGGCCGCTCAGACTCCGTCCGGCGCAGCATGAAGCGGCCGGCGATCAGCGGCAGCAGCGCCAGGCGCAGATCGGCCACCTGGCGATCGACCGCCCGCATGGCCGGCACCGGCAGCGCCCCAGCCTCCCCCGCCAAAGCCCGGCGGCACACGCCGAGGGCCGCGGCCAGTGCCCGCAGCACGCCGGTGCCCGACTGCTTCACCTGATCCCGCGTGCGCAGCGGCAGCACGAAGACGGCCACCAGGATGGCGGCCGCAGCGCCGATCGCAGTTTCTTCCAGGCGCAACACCAGCAGCGGTTCTACCGATGCGCCCAACTGGCTGTAGAGCAGGCCGAGCAGCACCGTCACGCAGAAGATGCCGAGCGTGTAGGACACCAGGAACAGGTAGTACATGCCGAATACGCACGCGAGCAGGACCGCTGACTCGGCGCGCCCGTCGCCGGCCAGCAAGGACGCGATGGTCAGCCCCGCCACTAGCCCGAGCAGCGTGCCGATCAACCTTTGCACGCCCTTGTAAACGGTGTCGCCACGCGACCTGGTGTTGAGGAACACGACGTAGGTCGTGATCACAGCCCAGAACCAACGCTGCGGCGACAGCGCCATGCCGCCGGCCATTGCGATGGCCGACGCTAGCGTGACGCGCAACGCGACCCGCCACGCCAGCGGACCGGGCGGCGGCGGCACAACGGGGGCTGGCGGTGCGGCGACTGGCAGCGCCGCACCGGCCTGCCCCAGTTCGGACGCCGCACGCGCGATGTCCGCCAGTGCCGCCGCAGTCTGCGACCGGGGCTTTGCTTCGCCGATGCGTGTGTGGCGTGGTGTCCAGCGGCCTTGGCGCAGGCGGCGCTCATGGATCCGCAGTCGAACCGCGGCACGCCGGTCATCCTGCTTGGCGGCAAGGGTCGGCGCCGGCGCTGTCAATAGCAGCTGGGCGAGACGCGCCGCAGCCAGTTCGAGGTCCATCAGATGCAGCCGCAACGGCGCGCTACGGACGGGATACAGCAACGCGAGCTGGTCGTCCGCCGCCAGGGCCGCTTCGTTCAGCCGCGCCAAGCTGCGCCGCAGCCGCCGGACGGACGCCGGGTCGTCCGCGGCCAGCGCTCCCCCATCGTGCAGCACGGCCGCTGCGCGTCCCTGCACCGCCCGCACCGTCCGGCGCAGGGTGGCGACCTGGCGGATCGGAAGCAGTACGAAACAGGCGATCCAGGTCACCGGCACCGCCACCACGACCGACAGCAGTTGAACCGGCAAGGTTGCAGGCGGCAGCTCGAGATAGAGGCCGACATAGCTGACAATGACCGCCATCAGCCCGATCGCGATCGCCCGTGGGCTGCGGGCCTGCAACAGAAAGCCCACGAACACCAGCACCAGGAAGAAGGTGTCGCCTAACCGCCCTTGGCCGTGCAGCAAGGTCGTCGCCACAGCGGCCCCGGCGGCGGGCAGCGCCAATGTCAGCAGGGTGCGTTGCCGTTGAACCCGGTTTGGCTCGCGCATGAAGAACGGCGCCATCAGGCTCAGCGTGATGCCAGCGGCGAACTCGACCGGCTGGACGTGCAGCACGTGGGCAAGCCCGACCGCCGCCACCGTGGTCAGAAACACCGCAGACGTCCCGCGGGAGGCCATCAGCAAGCGCAGCAGGCCGGG
>CAZZVB010000118.1:0-13914 GCA_964657445.1 uncultured Burkholderiaceae bacterium
GCAAAAGCGGAGAGGCTGCTTCTCATGAAGTAGCCGTCCGAGAAGCAATAGCAGCGGCAATTAACCTCGGTATCAAAGGTGCCCGAATGAAAGGTGTTTGAAATGATGAAATGGCGATCACGGCTCAAGATCACCAACGAGGAGCGCCAACAGATAACAGCGGCGCTTACAAGGCAGGCAAAGGCGACGCACACAGGCACTGAAACCGAGAAGACCGACGCGACGAAGACGCTCAACTCGTTGACGGAAGAACTTAGCTTGCGCCACGGCATGACAGCAGCGTTCAAAGCCATTGCCGACGCTAGGCACGGGCGCATCTTCTTCGAGAGCTAATAGGCGGCGGGCTACGGCTTCAGTCGTCGTTAATGCAGGGCAGATGGCAGACCCCGGTGGCCGCTGTGTGTCCTGGGTATGTCCAAAAACAAGTTAGGCGGCGCCCCGCTGTCCCGGAGATGCCGTCTAGCTAATTGATAAGGTTGGTGGGTGATGTTGGGTTCGAACCAACGACCCGCTGATTAAGAGTCAGCTGCTCTACCAACTGAGCTAATCACCCGCCGCGGCACCCTATAAGCACCCTGCGGTGAGATGGGAAGTCCCCATCGCGTGATTCGGAGCGTGTTCGCGGCCACCTCGGGCGGACGCAACACGGGGTTGCGCCCGGCCCTCAGGCGGAAAGCCGGCTAATGGGTCCGGCGGACGGGCGCGGCCGGGCGATTGCGCAGGTACCAGGGGACGTTCTCCTGCTGCGGCGCCCCCGCGGGCTCATAGTCGGCAGCCGTTTCCTCGGCCGGGGCCGCGGTCTGGCTGGCAGGCTCCTGCGGGGTCGGGCCGCGCAGCGCGAGCGGCTTCCATGTCGTCTCGTCCTTCTCCATGACCTCGACCACCCGCTTCAGCGCTTCGGTGCGGCCAAGCGAGTAGGCCCGGCGGACCACGGTCTGCAGGGCGGCCATGATCTCTTCGAACTCGGGACTATCCATCAACACTCCCCTTTTGCATGGTCGTTCGACCGTCTCGACGTATGAGCGAACGGTATGGTTGCACATGTCCGGGCGCAAGAAACCCGCCCGTCACGGTCAATGAAGTTTCACACGCGGCTCCCAACGCCGGGCAAATCCGCTGGCGATCGTATCGAGTGCGACTTTCCGGCTGCCATACAGGGCGTGCTGGTGCATCTTGTACAACGAGCGGTACATCAGGCGCGCGAACAGTCCCTCGATGAACATGCTTTTGCCGACCAGGCCGCCCATCAGGTTGCCCACGGTGCTGTATTGGCCGAGCGAGACGAGTGAGCCGAAGTCGCGGTAACAAAAGTCCTGCAGCGGCTTGCCGCGCAGCTTGCGGCGAATCTGCTGCGCCATGAAGGTCGCTTGCTGATGGGCGGCCTGCGCACGCGGCGGGACAGGGGTGGTGAAGCCCTCGCGAGGGGCTGCCGCGCAGTCGCCGATCGCGAAGATATCCGGGTCGCGGGTGGTCTGCAGGGTCGGCAGCACGACCAATTGGTTGCTGCGCGTCGTCTCCAGCCCGCCGAGATCCTTCAGGAAGTCGGGCCCTTTGACGCCGGCCGACCACACGACCAGCTCGGACGCCAGGACCTCGCCCGATTCGAGCACCACGCCGTCCGCGCGCACCTCTTTGACTTTGGCGCCGGTCCGCACCTCGACGCCGAGCGCCTTGAGCTGATCCAGTGCCTTCTCTGACAGCCGCTCCGGCAAGGCCGGCAGGATGCGCGGCGCGGCCTCGATCAGCATGATCCGCACGTCGCGCTCCGCATTGATGCGGTCCAGGCCTTGGGCCACGACCTCCCGCACCGTCCGGTGCAGCTCGGCGGCCAGTTCCGTCCCGGTCGCACCGGCGCCGATGATGGCGACGTAAAGCTGGCCGGGTCGCACATCGCCATCCTGGGAATGTGCCCGGATGCAGGCATTGACCAGCCGGCGGTTGAACCGCGCGGCCTGTTCCGGCGTCTCGAGCGGGACGGCGTATTGCGCGGCGCCCGGCGTGCCGAAGTCGTTGGTCACGCTGCCGACGGCCAGCACCAGGGTATCGTAGCGGAACGAGCGCTTGGGCGTGATCTCCCGGCCCTCATCATCGAAGGTGGCGGCGAGATGGGCGCGTTTGGCGTCCCGGTCCAGGCCGGTCAGCTCACCGAAGCGGTAGTGGAACTGGTGCCGGTGCGCCTGGGCCAGATAGTTCAGCTCATGCGAGCCAGGATCGATGCTGCCGGCGGCGACGGCGTGCAGCAACGGCTTCCACAAATGCGTGCGTGCCCGCTCGACGAGTGCGACCGACGCCTCGCCGCGCCGGCCCATGGTCTTGCCCAGGCGGGTCACGAGCTGAAGCCCGGCTGCGCCGCCACCCACCACGACGATTTCAGGAATGGCGGTGCCACTGTCGTGCAGCCGCTGGAGCATGGTCATGGCCGCACCATGGACCGGTTCGGCAGCCCAACTCAATCCGCGATTGCGTGACGCTTCAGGCTGGAACGATAAGTTTGAACGCGACGCGTGGCGCCATCGGGGTTTGCTGCCCGGCCGACTTGCACACAGGCGCCAGCCGGCGCCAGGCGCAGAACGCCACCCCCGCGATGGTCAGGCAGCCGATGGGCGGTGTGCCGTTCAGGCTGGACCAGAACGCACATCCGGGCCACAGCCAGGCGGCCGCGAGCAGCAAGGCCTCCATCGGCAGGAAGCGCGTCTCAGCCGCCATCCCCGCCAGCATGGCAATGCCGACGGCGGTGCCGATCGTGTCGTAGGAAAATCCGTAGGGCGTCGCCAGCAGCGCGAGCGCGGCTGTCAGGGCTGTGCGGGCCGCCGGGTTGGCGCCGGGGCGGCGCCAGGCCCGCCAGGCGGTGACGGCGCAGGCAGCCGAGACGCCCGCTTGCAGGGCATAGGCCAGGGCGACCGGCGCGCCGAACCAGCGGAACAGGATGAACGGCGTCGCCATCATCGACTGGAAGCTCTCGCCGAACGGCTTTTCGAGGTGGGCCGTCATGAAGGCCCGCACGTCGGTCAGATACCAGAGCCAGCTATCGGCGCCGAACGCCGCGATGCTGACGCAGACCACCAGGCTGCCGGTGGCCGCGGCAGCCAGTATCGCCTTCCAATTGCCCGAAGCGGCCATGCAGACGGGGATCAGCAGCCCAAGCTGCGGCTTGGAGGACAGCAAGCCGAACATGATGCCGGCGATCACCGGGCGGCGTCCGGCCAGCAGCAGGCCGCCCTCCAGCAGCGAAGCAGTGACCGCGCCATTCTGGCCGACCAGGGCATTCTCCAGCACGGCCGGGCTCAGCAGGATCGCCAGACAGGTCGTCCACGGCAAGCCGCAGCGGCGCAGCACGGCGGTGAGGAGCGACAACGTGGCCGTGATCCAGGCGATGAAGCCGGGGATCAGCGGCAGCAGGACGAACGGCGCGGTCAGGATCAGCGTGGTCGGCGGATAGCTCCAGGTCCGCTCGGGAAGCCCGGCGCCGAACAGCGATCGTAGCCAGGCCTGGTAGAGCGCGGGATGGAACAGGGTCGCCATGTCGCCGGCGGACACGAGGTGAGCGGCCGCCCAAATGTTGAGGTAGTCCCGCACGCAGATCGCACCCCAGGGCGCCGGCTGGGGCAGGAAGGGAAGAACGGCCCAAGTGACGATCCCCGTCGCCAACCCGGGTACGACACAAAGCGCGACGTAGAGGATGATGGCGCGGCGAGGATAGGCTTTTTGGACAAACCTCATCGGCGAGTAGTGCGACCGGCAGCCTCAAATTCTCATTAGTTGGATCGCGCGCCAACGAGCAGGACGACGATCACCGAACCCCTCTCCCGCGGAGGGAGAGGGATTTCGTTAGCCCAGCCGCCCGTGGCAGTGCTTGAACTTCTTGCCCGAGCCGCACGGGCAAAGCGCGTTGCGCGGGGTGTTGCGCCACGTCGCCGGGTCATCGGAGACGACCACGTCGGGGCGTGCCGGCAAGGTCATCACCTCGACCGGCTCGGAAGTGCTCATGGTGAAGGACGGCGCTTCCAGCACCGCTTCCGGGTTGTTCTCCCACATCATGGCGGGGAGCGGCGGCGGCGGGGGCAGCTCGGCCTGGAGCTGCAGGCCGGACACGCTGGACGTCACGCGCTGCTTCAGGTCGTCCAGCATGGCGTTGAACAGCGCAAAGGCCTCGCTCTTGTACTCGTTGAGCGGGTCACGCTGACCGTAGGAGCGCAGGTAGATGCCTTGGCGCAACTGGTCGAGGACGAGCAGATGCTCCTTCCAGGCGGCATCCAGGGTCTGCAACAGAACCGACTTTTCGACGAAGCGCATCAGGTCGGGGCCGAACTGCTCTGCCTTGGCTGCCATGTGCGCCTCGGCGGCAGCCATGATCCGCCCGCGTATGGCGTCTTCAGTGATGCCGTCTTCCGCGGCCCATTCGGCCACGGGCAAGTCGAGGCTCAGCAGGCGGCGGCAGTCTTCCGCCAGGCCGGCCACGTCCCACTGCTCGGCGAAGGCCTTGGGCGGGATGCGGAGCGACACGGCCGCATCGATCACCTCCTCGCGCATGTCGGTGATCGTCTCGGTGACGTCGGCGGCCAGCATGAACTCCCGGCGCTGGCCATAGACCTCCTTGCGCTGGCTGTTCATGACGTCGTCGTATTTCAGCACGTTCTTGCGCGTGTCGAAGTTGCGCGCCTCGACCTTCTTCTGCGCCTTTTCCAGCGCCCGGTTGATCCAGGGATGGATGATCGCCTCGCCCGGCTTCAGGCCCAGCTTCTGCAGCATGCCGCCCATCCGCTCGGACCCGAAGATCCGCATCAAATCGTCTTCCAGGCTGAGGAAGAAGCGGCTGGCGCCCGGGTCGCCCTGGCGGCCTGACCGGCCACGGAGCTGGTTGTCGATACGGCGGCTTTCGTGGCGTTCGGTGCCGATCACCATCAGCCCGCCGGCGGCCTTCACCACCTCATGGGCGGCGTCCACCTCGGCCTTGATGGCGGCCTCGCGGGCTTCGCGCTCCGCGCCCTCGACGCCCTCCAGCTCCAGCTTGAAGCGCATGTCGAGGTTGCCGCCAAGTTTGATGTCGGTGCCGCGGCCGGCCATGTTGGTGGCGATGGTGATCGCACCCGGCGCGCCCGCCTGGGAGACGATGCGCGCCTCCTGCTCGTGGAAGCGCGCGTTCAGCACGGCGTGCGGGACCTTCTTGGCCTTCAGCAGCTCACTGATGATCTCGCTTTTTTCGATCGACGTCGTGCCGACCAGCACCGGCTGCTTGCGTTCGCGCGCCTCGGCGATGAGGTTGGCCACCGCCTCGTATTTCTCGGCCGCGGACCGGTACACCTCGTCATCCGCGTCGGCGCGGCGGACCGGGACGTTGGTCGGGATTTCCACCACTTCGAGCTTGTAGATCTCGGCGAACTCGTCCGCCTCGGTCAGCGCCGTGCCGGTCATGCCGGATAGCTTCGGATAGAGACGGAAGTAGTTCTGGAAGGTGATCGAGGCGAGGGTCTGGTTCTCCGCCTGGACGGTCACGCCTTCCTTGGCTTCCAGCGCCTGGTGCAGCCCGTCGGAATAGCGGCGGCCCTCCATCTTGCGGCCGGTGAACTCGTCGATGATGACGACCTTGTCGGCCTGCACGATGTAGTCCACGTCGCGGGCGAACAGGGCGTGGGCGCGCAGGCTCTGCTGGACGTGGTGCACGACCGAGACGTTGAAGATGTCGTAGAGATTGCCCTCGGTCAGCACGCCGGCCTCGCGCAGCCGGTCCTCCACCGTCTCGGACCCGGCCTCGGTCAGCGTGACGGTCTTGAACTTCTCTTCCTTGTCGAAGGTCGCCGGGTCTTTCACCAGGTCGCGCACGACGGCGTTCACCTGCCGGTAGAGGTCCGACGAATCTTCGGCGGGGCCGGAGATGATCAGCGGGGTGCGCGCCTCGTCGATCAGGATGCTGTCCACCTCGTCCACGATGGCGTAGGCGAACTCCCGCTGCGCCATGTCCTCAAGGCGGTACTTCATGTTGTCGCGCAGGTAGTCGAAGCCGAACTCGTTGTTCGTGCCGTAGGTGATGTCGCAGGCGTAGTTCGCCCGGCGCTGCTCGTCATCCAGGCCGTGCACGATCACGCCGGTGGTCAGGCCGAGGAAGCCATAAACCTGCGCCATCCACTCGGCGTCACGCCGGGCCAGGTAATCGTTGACGGTGACGACGTGGACGCCCTTCGCCGGCAGCGCGTTCAGATAGACGGGCAGGGTGGCGACCAGCGTCTTGCCCTCGCCGGTCTTCATCTCGGCGATCTTGCCGTCGTGCAGCACCATGCCGCCGATCATCTGCACGTCGAAATGCCGCATCCCCAGCACGCGCCGCGACGCCTCCCGCACGGTGGCGAAGGCTTCTGGGAGCAGTTCGTCCAGCGTGGCGCCGGCCGCGAGCCGCTGGCGGAACTCGGCCGTCTTGCCCTGCAACGCCTCGTCGCTGAGCGCCTTCATGGCGGCCTCATGGGCGTTGATCTCGGGCACGCGGCGCTGATAACCCTTCAGCGAGCGATCGTTGGCATTGCCGAAGATATTGCGGGCGAGGCTGGCGAACATAGTGGTTCCGGTGCTTGACAGAGCTTGCGTGAGATAGGAGGCAGGCCCGCTTGGGTCAACGCGCCGCCCCCGGTGAGCGCCTATGCGGGCCATTGCCCTAGCCGGTCATAACGGCGGATTAATGGCCCCGGAACTTGGCGAATGGCGCCGGCTCGGTCATAAGCGGCGCAAATCCACGCCCGAGGTTTCGCCCTATGCGCCTGTCGCTCGCCGTTGCGGCCGCCCTGCTCTGCGTTCCTGCCGTGCCCCTGGCGGTCTCGGCGCAGACCAAGACCCCCCCAGTCTCCGCCGCGAAGCCCGTGGCGCCTGCGCCGGCAGCGCCCGCAGCGCCCGCAGCACCGGCGCCCGCCGCCACGGCCGCCACCCCGGCAGCTCCGGCCGATCCGGTGGTTGCGAAGGTCAACGGCCGTGAGCTGCACCTGAGCGACGTGTCCGAAGCGGCGCAGACCCTGCCGGACGAGGTCCGTTCGATGCCGCCGCAGGTGCTGTATCCGATGCTGTTGGACCAGATGGTGGACCGCGAGGCACTGGTGATCCAGGCGCAGAGGGAAGGCCTGGACAAGAACCCGCAGGTGCAGCGCGCCATCGCCCGCGCCGCGGACACGGTGCTGCAGAACGCGATCCTGAGCCGCGATATCGGGCCGAACGTCACCGACGCGGCCCTGCACGCGAAATACGATGCCGAGATCGCCAACAAGCCCGGCGAGGACGAGGTCCACGCCCGCCATATCCTGGTCGAGAACGAGGACGAGGCGAAGAAGGTCATCGATCAACTGAACAAGGGCGCCGATTTCGCAACCCTTGCCAAGCAGGACAGCAAAGACCCGGCGGCGCAGAACGGCGGCGATCTGGGGTTTTTCAAAAAAGGCGACATGGTGCCGGAGTTCTCCGCCGCCGCGTTCGCGCTGAAGCCCGGCGAGTTTACCCAGATACCGATCAAGACGCAGTTCGGCTGGCACGTGATCAAGGTCGAGGAGCACCGGGTGGCGCCGCCGCCCAGCTTCGACCAGGCGCGTGACGAGTTGCGCCAGCAGATCATCCAGGCCGGGGTGCGGCAGGAACTGGACAAGGCCCGTGCCGGCTTGACGATCCAGAAGTTCAACATGGACGGGACGCCGATGACGCCGTCGGCGGTCAGCGCGGGCGGCCCGAACCCGACCTCGACCCCGACCACGGACTTGCCGCCCACGCCGGGCGCCACGCCCCCCGTTCCCAAGTAAGAGGCTACCCATGACCCCTTCGCCCCTTGCCGTCGCGCTGCCGCATCTGCCGCCGCTGGCCGGGGTGCGATTGGGGGCGGCCGCGGCGGGCATCCGCTATAAGGGGCGGACCGACCTGGTGATGATTGAGGTTGCAGACGGCACCACCGTGGCCGGGGTGTTCACCCGCAACAAATGCCCGGGCGCCCCGATCGACTGGTGCCGGGAGGCGCTGAAGGGCGGCCGGGCTCGCGGGATCGTGGTGAATGCCGGCAATGCCAACGTGTTCACCGGCGCGCGCGGCCGCGAAACGGTCCAAGCGACTGCCGATGCGGCTGCGGCACTTCTAGGCTGCCCGCCGAGCGAAATCTTCCTCGCCAGCACCGGGGTGATCGGGGAGGTGCTGCCGCACGAACGCATCACCAGCGCCTTGCCCGGTTTGCACCCGGCGTTGCAGCCCGATGCGTGGGAAGCGGCGGCGCGCGGGATCATGACGACCGACACCTTCCCCAAGGCGTCCACCCGCACCGCCACGATCGGCGGCACGGGGGTGCGGATCACCGGCATCGCCAAGGGCAGCGGCATGATCGCGCCCGACATGGCGACCATGCTGTGCTTCGTGTTCACCGACGCCGCGGTGCCTGCCGAGGCGCTGCAGGCGATGTTGTCGGCCGGCACGCAGGCGAGCTTCAACTGCACGACGGTGGATAGCGACACCTCCACCAGCGACACGGTGCTGCTGTTCGCCACGGGTGCGGCTGGTAATCCGGACGGCGATCTGGGCGGGTTTGCCGAAGCGCTGGACGCGGTGCTGCTGGACCTGGCGCTGCAAGTGGTGCGCGACGGCGAGGGCGCCCAGAAATTCATCCGCATCGATGTGGCGGGCGCGGTGGATGACGGCTCGGCCAAGCGGGTCGCGATGGCGGTGGCGAACTCGCCCCTGGTGAAGACCGCTATCGCTGGCGAGGACGCCAACTGGGGCCGCATCGTCATGGCTGTCGGCAAGGCGGGCGAGCCTGCGGACCGCGACAAGCTCTCCGTCGGCGTCGGCGGCACCTGGATGGCCCGGGACGGCACCGTGGTGCCCGGCTACGACGAGGGCCCGGTGGTGAGGCACATGAAGGGGCGGGAGATCGAGATCGCGGTCGATCTCGGGCTGGGCGGCGGCCGCGCGACGGCTTGGACGTGCGATCTGACGCACGGGTATATCGACATCAACGGGTCGTACCGAAGCTGAGGTCTATTGTGGACATTGTGGTCACCGCGCGTCCACACTTGGGCACGAACAAGGGCATCAGGCAGATGGAACTATCGATCCGTGATGCGAAGGCTCGCTTCGCCGAGGCCGCCGCTGCCGCTGCCGGAGGCGAGCGCGTCATTATCACGAAGCATGGCCGCCCCTTCGTCGAACTCGTTCCAGCGCAGTCATCATCAGGCATGGACTTCGCCAAAGCAGCCGTAGTCCGCGAGCAGCTTGGGCTTGCGGACATCGCACTCAGCCTGGAGCCAGACTTCGACGACACGGCCTTCAGCCGACGAGTTCTCGGCTTGCCGGATTGAGGCTTCTGCTCGACACCCACATCGTCGTCTGGACGGTTCTCGCCCCGGATACTCTCTCTGGCCGCGAGCGGGCGTTGATGGAAGCAGCCAGCAATCAGATTGTATTATCCGCCGTCACGGTTTGGGAGCTTCGGCTCAAGTGGGACAGCCTGCATGTTTCAGGCGGTCGGAAAGGCCCTATCGGTCCGGATGGCGTCGTTGCATTCGCTTCTGCCATGGATTGGCTGTTCCTCCCGCTCACCGTCCAGCACGCCGCCGCCTCACTTCGGCCGCCGATCGGCCACAAGGACCCTTTTGACGAGCTGCTGCTCGTGCAGGCGCAAGAGGAAGGTATGCGGCTCCTGACCCGCGACTCCAAGCTATCTGGCCACCCCCTCGCACTCAACGGCTGATCGCCAGGCCGCATCGGCCTGCACCCTTGCCCACCCCCTCCCGCTGGGCCACTTTGCGCCGCGATGCCACCTGCCCGCCGCCGCGCCTCACCCCCACCAGCCCCGGCGCCCGCGGTGCCGGAGACGCTTGCGACCGAGCGGCTGGTGTTGCGCCCCCCCGTGCCCGCCGATGCGGAGCAACTGCACCGGCTGGTCAATGACTGGGCCGTCGTCCGCAACCTCTCGCGCCTGCCGTTTCCCTACCCGCGCACGCTGACCGACGAGTGGATCGCCTCCACCGCCGAGCAGCGCAGCAAGGGCACGGGGTACCACCTGGTGATCACCGGGCTCGAGGACGGGAAGGAGCTGGTGATCGGCTGCGTCGGGCTGCGGCTGGACATGAGCCCGGACGTGGCGAACCTCGGCTACTGGGTGGGCCGGCAGTATTGGGGCCACGGCGTCGCGACCGAAGCCGTGGGACGCGCGGCGCGCTGGGCGCTGGCCAACCTGCCGGTGCGCCGGGTCGAAGCGCATGTGGCGGAGGACAACCCGGCCTCGTCGGCCGTGCTGCGCCGGATCGGGCTGCGCGAAGTCGGACGCGGGCGCGAGGCGTTCCTGGCGCGTGGCGGCGAACACCCGGTCATCCGGTTCGAGGCGACGCGGGACGATCTGTTCGGCACGGTCGAGACGCCGGCCGCGGAGGCCATTCCCGGCCTGCCGAATGCCGCACCCGGCAAGCCGCTGCTGCTGGTGGCCGCCTGCGCGCTGATCGACACCGACGGACGGATCCTGCTGGCCCGTCGGCCCGAGGGCAAGAAGATGGCCGGGCTGTGGGAATTCCCCGGCGGCAAGCTCAATCCCGGCGAGTCGCCCGAAGCCGCCCTGATCCGCGAGCTGAAGGAGGAGCTGGGCATCGACGTCGCACAATCCTGCCTGGCGGCGTTCGCGTTCGCGTCGCATGATTACGAGCGCTTCCACTTGCTGATGCCGCTGTTCCTGTGCCGCCGCTGGAAGGGCACGCCGGCCGGGGTCGAAGGCCAGGCGCTCGCCTGGGTGCGTCCGAACAAGCTCGCCGACTACGACATGCCTGCCGCCGACAAACCGCTCATTCCCCTGCTGAGGGACTTCCTATGACCAACCCGACCGCCTGCCTGCTGGTGATTGGCAACGAGGTGCTGTCCGGCCGCACCCAGGACCTGAACATCAAGTTCATCGCGACCCGGCTGGGCGAGATCGGCATCCCGCTGCGGGAGGTGCGCGTCATCCCGGACGTGGTGGACACCATCGTCAACACGGTGAACGAGGTGCGGGCGCGCTACGACCATGTGTTCACCACGGGCGGCATCGGCCCGACGCACGACGACATCACCAGCGAGTGCATCGCCAAGGCGTTCGGGGTGCCGTGGGAGCCGCATCCGGAGGCCTGGGCGCGGATGGAGCGGCACTACAAGCCCGGCGAGTTCAACGCGGCCCGGCAGCGCATGGCGACGATGCCGCGCGGCGCCACGCTGATCGACAACGCGGTCTCGATCGCGCCGGGTTTCACCATCGGCAACGTGCACGTGATGGCCGGCGTGCCGCGCATCATGCAGGCCATGTTCGACGCGCTGGCGCCTTCGCTGGCTGGCGGCCCGCCGATCGTGTCGCGCGCCGTGCATGCGATGGGCTTGCTGGAAGGGCGCGTGGCGGAGGGTTTGAAGGCGGTGCAGGATCGCCATCCCTCGCTCGATCTAGGGTCGTATCCGTTCTACCGCGTGACGGGCAACGGGGTCGCCCTGGTCGCCAAGGGGCCGGACGCGGCGGAGGCGGAGGCGGCGATCGCGGAAGTGACGGTGCTGATCACCGAAATGGGCCTGACGCCGATTGCGGGTGAACCACCGGTCTAAGGGTGAACGATGTTCGATTCTGCGGATTACCTCAAGACCGACGAAGACATCGCGCCCCATCTGAAACTGCTGCGGAGGAAGGCGACTCGGCTGTCATGACAGCTGCTCTCGGAACAGTGGCCCGCGCGCAGAACATGAGCCAGCTTGCCCGCGCCATGGGGTTCGCGATGTCGTTCCGGCCTATCCGCCACTCACCGGGCATCACTCGCCTCGCGGATCCGACCAGGTCAACGCGACCGTAAGGCACGCGACCTCGGTGATCGCGTCGATCCTGTCGTGCTGCGATAGGCAGGCTTCGTGTCTGGCCGAGGTGACAGGGTTGGGATAGCTGACCAGGACGGCGGCGGTTAGCACCAGGGCCGCGCCCGCTACGCTGATGGCGTTCATGGGACCGGGAATGAACCCTCGACCCGAGCCCGGCGCTGTGACTGCACTCACATCAACGACGGAGAAACGCCCATGCGCATGAACAAACTCGGCCGCACCGGGGTGTTCGTCTCCGAACTTTGCCTTGGCACCATGACGTTCGGCGGCGGCGGGGAGATCTGGAGCAAGATGGGCGGCCTGAACCAGGCCGATGCGGAGCGCTTGATCGGCCGGGCGCTGGAGTCCGGCATCAACTTCATCGACACCGCAGATGTCTATTCGAACGGCCTGGCCGAGCAGATCACCGGGCAGGCGCTGCGCAACCTCGGCATCCCTCGCGAACGGGTCGTCCTCGCCACGAAGGGCTACGGCGCGATGGGCGAGGGCGCCAATGCCGGCGGCAACACCCGCCTGCACCTCATCGATGCGGTGAAGGGCAGCCTGAAGCGGCTGCAGGTGGACCATATCGACCTGTACCAGGTGCATGGCTTCGACCCGGCGACCCCGATCGAGGAGACGGTGCGCGCGCTCGATACCCTGGTTCAGCATGGCCACGTCCGCTACGCCGGCGTGTCGAACTGGGCGGCTTGGCAGATCATGAAGGCGCTGGGCATCGCCGAACGCTTGGGCCTCGCGCGGTTCGAAAGCCTGCAGGCCTATTACACGGTCGCCGGGCGCGACCTGGAGCGGGAGATCGTGCCCATGCTGCGCAGCGAGGGCCTGGGCCTGCTGGTCTGGAGCCCGCTCGCCGGCGGCCTGCTGAGCGGCAAGGTCAAGCGCGACGAAGCATCTGCCGCCGGCGACCGCCGCGCCGCGTTCGACTTCCCGCCCGTGGATCGGCCGCGCGCGTTCGACTGCATCGACGCGATGCGTCCGATGGCGGCGCAGCGCGGGGTTTCGGTCGCACAGATCGCGCTCGCCTGGCTGCTGCATCAGCGCGCCGTCAGCAGCGTCATCATCGGCGCCAAGCGGCTGGACCAACTGGACGACAACATCGCCGCGGCCGAGGTGGAACTGACGGACGGCGAACTCGAGACGCTCGCGAAGGCAAGCGTCTTGCCGGCCGAGTACCCGGGGTGGATGTTCACGACCCAGGCGGCCCGGTCCAACCAGTTGGCCCAGGCCGGCCGGGGGACGGCGCGCTGACCGCCCCTAAGTGATGGACAAGGCGACCCGGCGGCGGCAGCGTTCGCCCAAGCGCCTGAACCAACAGAGCAAGGATGCACGGCCATGAAAGCCCAAAGTGTTCTCCAGACCATCGGCCGGACGCCGCATATCCGGCTCAGCCGTTTGTTCCCGGACGCCGATGTCTGGGTGAAGTCGGAGCGCGGCAACCCCGGCGGCTCCATCAAGGACCGAATCGCGCTGGCGATGGTGGAGGCGGCGGAAGCGGACGGACGCCTGAAGCCCGGCGGCGTCATCATCGAGCCGACCTCGGGCAACACCGGCATCGGGCTGGCGATGGTCGCGGCGGTGAAGGGCTACAAGCTGATCCTGGTGATGCCGGAATCGATGTCGGTCGAGCGGCGGCGGCTGATGCAGGCCTACGGCGCGAGCTTCGACCTCACGCCGCGGGAGGGCGGCATGAAGGCCGCGATCGCCCGCGCGCAGGAGCTTGCTGCGCGGACCGAGGGCGCGTGGATCCCGCAGCAGTTCGAGAACCCGGCCAACATCGCGGTGCATGTCGCCACGACCGCCGAGGAAATCCTGGAAGACTTTCCGGATGGCCTGGACGCCATGATCACCGGCGTCGGCACCGGCGGCCACATCACCGGTTGCGCCGAGGTGCTGAAGAAGGAGTGGCCCCGGCTTCAGGTGTTCGCGGTCGAGCCGGAACTGTCGCCCGTCATCTCCGGCGGGTCGCCGTCGCCGCACCCGATCCAGGGTATCGGCGCCGGGTTCATCCCGGCCAATCTGCACGTCGATCTGCTGGACGGGGTGATCAAGGTGTCGGCCGACGCCGCCAAGGACTTCGCGCGGCGCTCG
>CAZZVB010000119.1:0-13910 GCA_964657445.1 uncultured Burkholderiaceae bacterium
CGGCCCACGCTCGACACCGATGACCCACGCGGCGTGCGGACCCACCGTCAGCCGCAAGCGCCGGTGCCGGAACACCCGTCTTGCCCGCGCGGCCACCAGGAACAGCACGAAATCCTCGAGCGTGTTGCTCTCGTCCACCTCCGAGGGCAGTGCGGCTTCCAGGATCAACTCCTGCGTCACGTCCGATCGTCCGGCCTCGCGGAAGCCGAATTTCTCGTACAGGCCGCGGGCGCAGAGATTGTCCGCCGCCACCAGCAGCCTGACCCGGCGGCATCCCGGCACGCGCCGCAACTGCCGCATCACGGCCAGCATCGCATCCCGTCCGAAGCCGTGGCCCTGCTGCCGCCGGTCCAGCGCCAGCCAGCCGAGCCACCAGCACGCAGCGTCCCGCGGTTCGGGATGCACGACGAAGAAGCCGACGACCTCCTCACCAGCCTCGATGGCCATCAGCGAGTGCGCCGGCCCGCGCCGGACCGCGGCTTCGATCTCGGCGATCGGGCCGACGAAGCGTTCCAGTTGGATGGGATCGAGTTCGATCCCGGCAAGCACGCCGAACTCGGCTGGGCCGAGGCGGCGGTAACGAAGGGGCGCGAGGCCCCGATTGGGAGACATGAAACCCTGCTTGAAGTCGAGGAAGCACGACGACGCGCGGCGCCCACAGGCGCCCTGTCCGGCAATGCCGGCAGCTCAGGTCGTCAATTGCACGCCCGGAGACTATCCGGGCTGGGGCCTCGTTGCATGGCTAGATAGTAGTTGGTGTCCCTGTCCCGTTCAAGCGCCAGGGATCTACTGCCCGGCGGCGGCCAGTTGCGGCAGGGGTGTCGAGCCGTCCGGCGTGCCTTCCCGGCCTGCGGCGAGCAGCATGGCGACGGTCACGTAGGTGCCGGACAGCGTCACCAGATCGACGATCTGCTGGTCGTCCAGGACCTGCTTGGCCCGGGCGAAGGTCGCATCCGTGACGGCATGGGTGGTCGAAAGCTCCATGCACAGGTCGTACACCGCCGCCTCGTCCGGCTGCATCCCGGCAGGCCGCTGCCCGGCTTTCAGATCGGCGGTCACCGCCTCCGGCAGGCCGGCCTTGATCGCCAGCGGATAATGCGCCTTCCACTCCACCTGGGATGTCCAGAGCCGCGCCTGGATCAGGATCGCGAACTCGTTCAACCGGCGCGGGACGGAGGTGTTGAACCGCAGATAGTCCAGCAGCGAGACCATGCGCTTCGCCATGACCGGGCTGCGCAGGAGGACGTTGTAGGGCCCCTGGATGCCGAGGCTGGACACCTTCAGCACCTCGTCCGCGACCTCATGCTGCGCCGGGGTCAGTTCCTCGACGGTCAGTTGCTTGAACCGCTTTTCCTCCACCGCGGCCAGCACGACCACCGGCGCCAGCGCCAGGCCGCAGATCGCCGCCCAGGTCTTGATGGATGTCATGTTCGTCTCCCACGCCCTCTCAGCAGGGCTTCGGACGTAGCATCGTCCGGGAACCCCGCATTTGTCACGCGAGCGTTTTGACGCCCCTCCGGTCATTGCGAGGAGTGCTGGGCGACGAAGCAACCCAGGGTCGCCGCACCATCCGTGCGCCCGCCTGGATTGCCACACCGCAAAGCGGCGCTTCCTACCTTGCTTCGTCTGCTGCAGCAGCGAGGCCCGTGCGGGTGAAATAGGCCTGCAGGCTGGGGGCGACGGACAAGTAGGACCGGAGGGTTAAACCGAGCTTGAGTCGCATGGCCGGGTTGGCGTGGACGGCGGCCGCGAAGGCCGGACCGTCGAGGAAGACCTGTTCGGCGTAGGTCTGGAAGTCGGCTTGGCGGACGCTGAGGCCGATGCGGGAGACGAAGCCGGCGGTGTTGAGAGTGCGGTCGGTCAAGGCGGCGTCCGGGCGGGCGAGGGCGTCACGGAAGGCGGCGGGGTTGCCGTAGGTGAAGCCGGAGGGGTTGGCCTTCTCCCACTCCGTCCAGTCAGGGGGGGCAAGGTCGAGCACCTTGCCGGCGATCGCGCCGTGGATCACCTGGAGCACGATGGGGCGTTCGGCGGGAAGACAGTTGATGCCGATGACCCGGGGGCCCTGCACACCGCCGACCGGGGTGCCCCAGACCTCGATCTCGTCGGCGAGGGCCAGGGTGGGCACGAGAGCGTCGAGCAACTGGTCGGGGTAGACCGCAAGGGCTTGCCGGGCGAGGTCCAGGCAGGCCGGGCGGTTGGCAGGCGATAGGTCGCGCATGGTGACGGTAGGGGCGGGGCCGCCGTCCTGGCCGGAACGGTGCAGGCGCTGAAGGTACTGCGCGATGCCAGGGGCGACGGTGGCCTGCAGATCGTGGTCCACGATGGCGGAGGTGGCGGATACGGCCGGACCAGGGTGGCAGACGAGGGCAAGCGCCGTAAGCGCGGCGGAGATGCGGAGGTGGATGGGCACTCGGATCAAGCCCTCGGTGCAGGGCTGCCCGGCAGGATGATTCCCGAGTCCCGGTGAGGGCGCGCGCATGCCGCAGGTGAGCACGTTGCGCCGTTTGCGGCGCGGCCGAGACAGTGCATGGCCGACAATTCGATCGCCCCCTACAGCCGCTCGTCCGGCGGGGCGATCTCGGTGACCAGGTCTCGCACCAGCGTTTTGTTGGCGAGCGGCGCCAGCCGCATCTCGCGCGGCTCCAGCCGGGCGGTGCAGGCGTACACGGTCTTACCGTCCAGCAGCATCATGCATTCCTTGCAGGCATTGGCGTTGATGCAGGCGAAGCGGAAGGCGAGCGTAGGATCGGTATGCAGGCGGATATGCCGCAACCCGTCCAGCACCGACTGGCCCGGCTCGAACGGAACCTCGAACGACGCCCAGTCCTCCCCGCGCAGGATTTGCAGCGTGGCGATCATGCGCCAGCCACGGCCGGCGAAATCGCCACGCCGTCCACCGTGGAACGGATGGTCTGCGTCACGGTCCATTGCTCATCCAGAGCGATGAAGTCCTCGCGCTGATGCGCTCCGCGGCTTTCCGTCCTGCTCAGGGCCGCGCGAACCACCGCCTCGGCGACTGCGAGCATGCTTCGCAGGTCGAACCAATCGACCCGTGCGCTGTCGAACGCGCCCGCCGCGCCCGGCGGCAAAAGCCCGATCCCGGCTTTCAGCTCCGCGATGACGCCGAGCGCCCGCCGCAAGCCCGCATCGGTGCGGAACGGGCCTGCATCGTCCGACATCGACGCCTGTAGCCGGGCGATCATGGCGGCGGTGTTGCCCGTTTCCGCCGCACCGCCACTGACCAGCGCAATCGCCGGCGCGGCCGCAGAGTCGCGCCACGCCAGCGTGCCTTCCGCCTGTTTGGCCGCCGAGCGGGCGGCCCGGCGTCCGAACGCCAGCGCTTCGGTGATCGCGTTGCCGGACAGGCGATTCGCGCCGTTCGCCCCGCCCACCGCCTCGCCCGCGGCGAACAGGCCGGGCACGTCCGTCGCCATGTCCGCTCCGACCCGGATGCCGCCCATGTGGTAGTGCGCGATCGGCGACACCTCGATCGCATCCCGCGTGAGATCGATGCCGTTCTTGGCCAGCCGGTCGATCACCGGGCCGAACGCCGCCCGCAGCGTGGCGTCCGGCACATGCTGGAAGCTGAGGAACACGCCGCCACTGGGGGAGCCGCGCCCGGCTGCGACCTCCTTCAGGATCGAGTAGGTGGCCTGGTCGCGGGTGATGACGTAGCGGCCATCCTCTGCCACGCCGTAATCGTCGGTGAACTCCCGGCCTTCGCTGTTCAGCAACCGGCCGCCCAGTTTGTAGCGGAACGGGTCCCACATGATCGGGTCCATGCCGATCAGCCGCGGCGCCAAGTGGCCGATCGGGAAGAACTGCACGAACTCCATGTCCACCAGCGCCGCACCCGCCCGCAGCGCCAGCGCGTAGCCGTCCCCGCCCATATTCGCCGAGGCGCTGTTGCGCCGGTACAGCCGGGTTAGCCCGCCGGTGGCGATGATCGTCGCGTGGGCGGCGATGGTGACAGCCTGCCCGGTGCTGACCGAGAACCCGGCGGCGCCGATCGCTTGCCCGCCATCCACCACGATATCGGTGATGGTGAGGTCGCCGATGCGCCGCACGTCCGGCTGGCGCTGCACCTGCGCCCGCAGCGTCTTGGATACGGCCGGGCCGGTGGACAGGAAATCGACATAGACGCAGCGCGGCCGGTCATGGCCGGGGGCGTGCGCCGCCTTGATCCGCCCGTCATCCGTGCGGGCCCAGCCGACCCGCCAGGAATCCATCTGGCGGATCACCTCGACCCCATCCTCGCACAGCACGGCCGCGAGCGCCGGGTCACACAAGCCGCGCCCGGCCGTGAGCGTATCGGCCAAATGCGCCTGCGGATCGTCGGGCCCGTCATCACCGAGCGCTGCGGCGACGGTCATCTGCGCCATGACGGTAGCACCGCCCCGGCCGATCAGGCTGCGGTCGGCCAGGATGACCCGGCGGCCCGCCGCGGCCGCCGTGATCGCCGCCATCATGCCCGCGGCGCCCGCACCGATGACGAGGATGTCGGTTTCGAGGTGGACGGGCTGCATTGCTATCGCGTGACCGAAGCCGTTTGCGGCGCGGCCGAGAACTCGGACCCTTCGGCAGCGACCGCTTCCCCGGCCGGACGTTTCCGCCCCGCATAGCGCCGCGCCAACCCGGCGCAGACCATCAGTTGCAACTGGTGGAACAGCATCAGCGGCAGCACGACCATGCCGACCTGCGACCCGGCGAACAGCACGCTCGCCATCGGCAGCCCGCTCGCAAGCGACTTCTTGGACCCGCAGAACACCACTACGATCTCGTCGGCCACGGAAAAACCCAGGACCCGGCGGCTCACCACGGTGGTGATGGCCAGCACCGCCCCGAGCAGCACCGCCGAGACGGCAAACAGGCAGGCCAGGTCGCCGATCCCGATCTGGTGCCAGATGCCGCTGGTGACGCCCTCGGAGAACGCCGCGTAGATCACCAGCAGGATCGAACCGCGGTCCACCAGCCCCAGCACGGAGCGGTTCCGCTGCACCCAGCCGCCGATCCACGGCCGCAGCACCTGCCCGGCCACGAACGGCGCCAGCAATTGCAGCAGGATGTCGCGCAGCACGCCGAACGAGAACCCGGCGCCCTGCGTGTTCAGCAGCAACCCGACCAGCAGCGGCGTCAGGAAGATGCCGAGTATGTTGGAGGCCGACGCCGAGCAAAGCGCCGCCGCCACATTGCCCCGCGCGATCGAGGTGAACGCGATCGACGACTGCACGGTGGACGGCAGCACGCACAGGAACAGCAACCCGGTATAGAGTTGCGCCGTCAGCAGCGACGGCACCAGCACGCCCGCCGCCAGGCCCAGCGCCGGGAACAGCACGAAGGTGGACAGCAGCACGGTCACGTGCAGCTTCCAGTGCCGCAGCCCGTTGATCGCTGCCTGCGGCGACAGGCGCGCGCCATACAGGAAGAACAGGAAGGTGATCGCCAGCCCGGCCGCCCCGTTCGCCGCGACCGCTCCCCTGCCGGATGCCGGCAGGATCGAGGCGATCGCCACCGTCGAAAGCATCAGCAGGATATAGGGGTCGATCAGTGAACGCAGGCGGCCGAGCAAGGGGAGGATGTCCTCAAACGGCGCAAAGAATCAGTTCACGCCCAGCAGTTCGACGTCGAACATCAGCGTGGCGTCGGGCGGAATGACGCCGCCGGCGCCGCGGCTGCCGTAGCCGAGGTCGGACGGGATCACCAGCGTGCGCTTGCCGCCGACATGCATGGTCGCGACACCCTGGTCCCAGCCCGCGATCACCTGCTGGACGCCGATCTTGAAGCTGAACGGCTTGCCGCGATCGACCGAGCTGTCGAACTTCTTTCCGGCCTTGCCGTGTTCGAACAGCCACCCGGTGTAGTGCACGTTCACCGACTGGCCCGGCTTCGGCTCGGGGCCGGTGCCGACGACCTCGTCGTGGTATTGCAGGCCGGACGCGGTGGTCACGTAGCCATCGGGGTATGCGGCGGTTGTCATGATGATGGTCAGGGCTCCGAGGATTGGCAGAAGGAAGCGACGCATTCGACGTGTGTCCCTATCAGGGTCGGGCTGGCCTAGCACGGGTGATGCATTGCTGCCGAGGGGCCGCCAATGACTTGACCGTGCAAGACCGCGGGCCGCTATGTGCGCTCCCGCAACGGAAGGCGTGACTTGGCATGGCGACGCGTTTTCGGGCCGTTTTGGTCGTCATGATGATGTTCGCCGGCACCGTATGCGCCGTGGCCAAGGACTCGCTGGTGATCGGCGTTGCCCAGTTTCCGAACAGCCTGAGCCCGGTCATCGGCTCCCAGACGGTGCAGGACTACACGATCGCGCTGGCCCAGCGCCCGATCACCACCTACGACCAGACAGGCAAGATCGTCTGCCTGTTGTGCGTCGAGGTTCCCTCGCTGGAAAACGGCCTGGTCGTGCGGGAGGACCATCCCGGAGGACAGGGACTGGCGGTGACGATCAGGCTTCGCCCCGGCCTTGCCTGGGGTGACGGCGTGCCGCTCACGGCGCGCGACCTGGCGTTCACCTGGAAGATCGCCAACGACCCGGCGTCCGGTTTCTCCAATGTCCACCCGTGGACGCGTGCGTCGCGCGTGGACGTGCTGGACGACCAAAGCGCAGTGCTGCACCTCGACCAGACCATCACGTCCTTCGCGCTGTGGGACCAGATCCTGCCGCAGCATCTGGAGGGGCCGGTGTATGACGCCGGGCACGCGGCCGGGGACTACATCAACCACACGCTCTATAACCGGGACCCGCTCAACCCAGGGCTATGGAACGGGCCTTTCATCGTCGCCGCCTACCGCTCCAACGACAGCGTGCAATTCGCGCCGAACCCGCATTGGGCGGGCAGGGCGCCCGGCTTCAAGACCGTCATCGTCCGCTTGCTGGAGAACACGGCGGCGCTGCAGGCCAATCTGCTGTCCGGCGACGTGGACATGACGCCGTCCGGCATCGGCCTCTCCATCGACCAGGCCATCGCGTTGCAAAAGCAGTATCCCGGCCGCTTCCGGTTCAACTACCGGCCGGCGCTCAGCTACGAACACATCGACCTGCAATTCGCCAACCCGTTCCTGCGCGACCTCCGAGTCCGGCAGGCGCTGCTGTATGGCATCGACGTGCGGGGGATCGTGGCGAAGTTGTTCGGCGAATACGGCGATCCCGCCATCACCTTCATCAACGCCATCGATCCGCATTTCATCAAGGATCTGCCAACCTACGCCTATAATCCCGAACGCGCGCGCTCCCTGCTCGACGATGCGGGCTGGCATCCCGGGCCGGACGGGGTCCGCCGCGATGACAAAGGTGAGCGGCTGAGCTTCGAGTTCGCCACCACGTCCGGCAATCGGGTGCGGGAACTGACGCAGCAGGTGATGCAAAGCCAGTGGAAGGCCATCGGCATCGAGGTCGCCATCAAGAACCAGCCGTCGCGCAGCTTTTTCGGCCAATTGCTGAAGAAGCGCGAGTTCACCGGCATGGTCGAGTTCGCCTCCACCCTCGAAGTGAACCTGTCGCCCATTACGCGATTGGGCTCGGCGTTCATTCCGTCCGAAGCCAATAATTGGGGCGGGCAGAATTACAGCGGCATCAGCGACAGCGAGCTCGATGCTTTGCTGACCGCCTCGCAATACGAACTCGACCCGGTCAAGCAGCAGGCGCAATGGACCGCGATGCAGCGTATCTATTCGGAAAAGCTGCTCGGATTGCCGCTCTATTTCCGGACCGATCCCGACGTGCTGCCGCCGTGGTTGAAGGACTACGTCGCCACCGGAAAAGAAGTGCAGCAGACCTACTGGGCAGAGGACTGGCGGCCTTAGTTGCGGCCGGGCATGCCACCCTAAGTAATCGTCCGTACTAGCCCATTCGTCTTAGTTCCAGGACAACACGCCTATCGGAACGAGGACGAAACCATGAATATTCGGGGTTACTTCAAGCAGACGGCCGACACTCTCGATCCAGCGGCACTGGCCGCGCGCCAGCGCCTGGAACAGGAGATGTCTTACCGCATGAACACCGGCGTGGCCGACCACGGCGCCCCCAACGGCATCCCGGTGCTGCCGACGATTGTCGCAGTGGCCGCGATCGTGTCCATGGCCATACTGCTGCTCGTCTAAACGCGCCTGCCTCAGGTTGACGCCATCACCATCCCGCTGTTGCCTGACCTGCAACAGCGGGAGGATCGCAGGGTGGACACCCCGAACGACATCGGCCAGCGCTACCAGGCTCTGCACGAATTCGTCGAAGACGCGCAGGAGCGGCTGGACCGCAACGCCTGGGGCTACCTGATCGGCGCGACCGAGACCGAGACGACGGTCGCCCGCAACCGCCAGGCCCTGGACAGCGTCGCGTTCCGCCCGCGGGTGCTGCGCAACGTCTCCGCCGTGGACACCAGCACGCCGTTCCTCGGGCACCGCCTCGCGATCCCTGTGGCTCTCGCGCCCGTCGGGTCCCTCGAAAGCTTCCACCCGGAAGGGGCCGCCGAAGCCGCCCGCGGCGCGGCTGCGGCCGGCGTGCCGATCATCGTCAGCTCCGTCACGCAACCAGGCCTCGAAGCCACGGCTGCGGCCGCGAGCGGGCCGAAGGTGTTCCAGCTTTATGTCCGCGGCGGCGAGGACTTCGTGGACGACCATGCCCGGCGCGCCATCGACGCCGGGTATGACGCGTTCTGCATCACCGTCGATACGGCGCACTACTCCCGCCGCGAACGCGACATCGCCAACCGCTTCGTCAAGCCTTGGCGGGTGCGCGCGAGCGGCATGAACTTCCAGGCCGCGCTGAATTGGGACGACATCAAGCGCTTCAAGGACAAGCACCGCATTCCGCTCATGCTGAAGGGCATCGGCACAGCCGAAGATGCTGAGATCGCCTGTGCGACCGGCGTGGAATTCGTTTACGTGTCCAACCATGGCGGCCGCCAGCTCGACCACGGCCGCGGGTCGTTCGCGGTGCTGCCGGAGGTGGTCAGCGCCGTGCGGGGCAGGGCGAAGATCGTGGTCGATGGCGGCTTCTGCCGCGGCACCGACATCGTGAAGGGCATCGCGGCGGGGGCCGACCTGGTCTGCGTCGGCCGGCTGTATTGCTACGCGCTCGCCGCCGCCGGCGCACCCGGCGTGCAGCAGATGCTGGCGCTGCTGGGCGAGGAGGTGACGATCGCGCTCGGGCTGCTGGGCGTGCCGCGGCTCGACATGCTGGACGCCAATTGCATGGAAGCAGCACAGCCGGTCGTCATGCCGAACGTGCACAGCGCCTTCCCGCTGCGCGGCTTCTCGCCGGAGGGCGTGCGATGAACTGGTCCGCCCGCCGCGCCCGGTTCCGCGAGGTGCTGAGCGGCCCGGTCTGCGTGCATCCCGGATCGACGCATGACCCGGTATCCGCCCGCATCGCGGAGGATTTGGGTTTCGAAGTGGGCATGTTCGCCGGGTCCACCGGGTCGCTATCCGTGCTCGGCGCGCCCGACCTGATCGTACTGACCCTGACCGAGTTCGCCCAGCAGGCCCTGCGCATCAACCGGGCGGTGACGGGCTTGCCGCTGATGGTGGATGCCGACCATGGCTACGGCAACGCGCTGAACGTCAAGCGTACCGTGGAGGAGCTGGAAACCGCCGGCGTCTCCGGCCTGACCATCGAGGACACGCTGCTGCCCGCGGCGTTCGGGTCGCCGACCAAGACGCAGCTCATCCCGATCGCCGAGGGTGTCGGCAAGATGCGCGCTGCGGTGGCGGGCCGGCAGGACCCGGCGCTGGTGATCGCGGCGCGCACCAGCGCCATGCAGGTGGCTGGCGTGGAGGAGACCATCGCCCGCGCCCGCGCCTATGCGGCGACCGGTGTCGATGCGCTGTTCCTCGTCGGCGTCACCAAGCGGGAGCAGTTGGATGCGGTCGCCGCCGCGGTCGATCTGCCGCTGATGCTCGGCAGCTTCCCGGCCGCCGAGATGGACCGTGAGTATCTGTCGGCGCGCGGCGTGCGGATCGCGCTGCAAGGCCATCTGCCGTTCGCCGCGACCGTCCAGGCGCTGCACACCACGCTGAAGGCGTTGCGCGACGGCGTGAAGCCTTCGGAGATCGGCGGCATCGCCTCCGAAGCGCTGATGAAGCAGGTCACCCGCGACGCCGACTACCGCGGCTGGATCAAGGACTTCCTCACCCCACAAGCGTAGGATGGGCAAGCGCAGCGCGACCCATCACTTCGGCCCATGATGGATCGCGATCCGAGTCAGTCTCGGCAACCTTCCAATGCGTTCGTAAGACCTCCGAAAATTCCTTATGCAGTAGACCGTACAAATCAGACGCACTGCCCGGAACGGACCCACCTATTTTCTTCGAACTGAGTCGTCGAGCCTATATTCGCCTTCGGCCGCCAACCAGCGCAGGCGGTCATATTGTTCGGTCAGCCACTCGCGAAGCGCCACCTGCTTCGCCGAGCCGGCCTGCCAACGGTCCGGGTCAGCAAGGTCGTTGGGAAGCGGCAGGGCTGCGCTCAGGGTGCGGAACGGCATCATCGGGCAGTAGCGCTGCCCAAAGTGGCTTCGATTCGGCTCTGCAGGCAGGTTTTCGAGAATACGGTAAGCCGCCGATAGATCTCCGGTGAGGAGCCGGCAGGCGGTGAGCAGCAGCGCCGTCACCGGGTCCGACGCGAAGGCCGGTTGCCGCGCCAGTTCCTCCACATGGTTTTGGAACGCGACAAGAATGGGAATGCGGGGGTCGGGTTCGAGATATCCCGGTGCCTGCGGGGTGTGACCGCCGAGACAGTCGAGCAGCAGGTTGCGCCGGAGCCCGAGCGGCTCGAACAAAGCAAAGCGGTCCACGCGGGCTATCCTCCAAGCGCGACTTGGTCGCGCTCGTTTACTTTCAGCGCTGGCACGCTGTCGGCCGGGATCGTCCGCGCCACGGCGTCCATGGGGATCTCGTTCAGCACGACGTGCTCGGCCTCCATCTCCAGGCACGGCCATCCGAGCGGACGCAGCGCCAGCGTCGCCGGCAATCGGAGAACATGCAGCACGCCGCCTGCGCCGAAATGGGCTGCCATGCCCACGATCCGCGAAGTTGCGATCCCGACCGCGCCTAGCGACAGACCGGCCAAGCCCGGCGGGGCCGCGACGGGCGGCACGGGATGGTCGTGCCAGCGCGCCGCATATCCGGCGATCTCGGCGTCGCCAAGCCCAGCTTTGCGCATGCGCTCGACCAGCGCCGCCGAGGCGGCCGGATCACGCCGGGCGAGCGGGCTTAGGATCCTCGGGGTCGCCTCGCGCTGCCCGCGATACAGGACGACGAGGCCACGCCCGCCGAGCCACCGTGCGGAGAGCCGGCCCAGCAGACCCGCCATCAGCCGACACGCGCGAGAGGTGAGGTAAAGGCCGTAGGATCCGCATCCAGGACGCACACGCCGTCTGCGTCCAGCCATTGCAGCCAACCGCGATGCAAGCCCAGCCAGGCTCGCAGTTCCGCGGTGGAGAAGCCCTGCGCCAGCCGGCAGATCACCAGCAGGATCGACGCCCAGACAACGATGGATTGATAGGTCGGGATCAGCCCGGTGAGCCCGGTCGCCACCGCCATCAGCCCGATCGTGACCACCAGCGCGGCGCGCCGGCCCATCCGGTCGCCATAAGCGCCGAGGACCACGGCGCCGACGGGGCGCATCAGGAAGGCTGCGCCGATCGCGCAGGACAGGATGGCCCGGCGCCGCATGGATGCGAGCTGCCCGGCGCTCGGCCTGATGAGGGTGGTGGGGATGGCCTGAGACATGCACGGCACCTTGCGGCCTGGATTCACCGGGCGGAAGTAATATAGTTGCTAATAAGGAAACCGACTTGGACCTGAAGCTGACCGGCCGCGCCGTCATGATCACCGGTCCCGCCAAGGGCATGGGCGCCGCCATCACCCTGGCCTTCGCGCGTGAAGGCGCCCGGCTGGCGCTCGCCGGGCGGGACCTGGCAGCGATCGAGCCGGTGGCGGCCGAGGCGCGCGGGATGGGCGCCGAAACGATCGTGCTCGCCTGCGACCTGACCAATACCGAGGCCTGCGACGCCGCGGTGCATGCGGCGGAGGCGGCGTTCGGCCGCGTCGATGTGCTGGTGAACGTGGCCGGCGGCTCCGGCCCGATCGGCAAGACCGGGTGGGAGACCACGCGCGCCGAGTTCGACGAGATCGTCACGCTCAACATGGCCGGCTGTTTCAACACCATGCGGGCGGTGCTGCCGGGCATGGTCGCCCGCCGCGACGGCAAGATCGTCAACGTAGGCGGCACCTTCGGCATGCGCGGCCGCGCCGGGCGCATGGCCTATTCGGCGTCGAAATGGGGCCTGCGCGGCATCACCAAGTCGATGGCGCTGGAAGCGGGGCCGTTCAACGTCAACATCAACTGCGTCGCACCCGGCATGGTCGATGGCGCCCGGTTCCGCGGCAAGGTGGTGCCGGAGATGGCGGCGCGGCTCGGCATCTCGCCGGAGGATGCGGTGCAGACGCATGCCGCTGACTACGCACTGCGCCGCATCACCCAGGACGAGGACGTCGCCAACGCCTGCCTGTTTCTTGCATCGGACGTCTCGCGCCAGATCACCGGCGTGGACCTGCCGGTGGATGGCGGCTGGGCGATGCTGTAGCAGGAGCAATCATGGAACTACCTGTCCTGAACGTAGCGGCGCTGGACCGCGGCGAAGCGATCGACACGCTGCACCGGGCCTGCACCGGCACCGGGTTCTTCTACGTGGCGGAGCACGGCATCCCCGGCGCGCTGATCCAGTCGGCGTACGAACAGACCAAGCTGTTCTTCGCGCTGCCGCTGGCCGACCGGATGGCGATCGCCCTCAGCAACTCCACCTGTCATCACGGCTACGAACCGATGCAGGCGCAACGGCTTGAGGCAGGCGCGCCACCCGACCTGAAGGAAGGTTTTTACATCGGCAACGAGCTGGACGACGCCCACCCGTACGTCCGCGCCGGCTATTTCAACCAGGGCCCGAACCAATGGCCGCACACCTTGCCGAGCTTCCGCCCGGTCATGGAGGCGTATTTCGCCGCCCTGACCGGCCTGGCGACGCGGATGATGCGCGCGATGGCCCGTTCGCTCGGCCTGCCGCCGGACCATTTCGCCGCGTTCTGCGACGAACCGATGTCCGTGCTGCGCCTGCTGCACTACCCGCCGCAGCCGCCCAACCCGCAACCCGGCGAGAAAGGCTGCGGCGCGCACACCGACTGGGGCTGCCTGACCCTGCTATGGCAAGACCCGGCGGGCGGCCTGCAGGTGCAGAGCGGCGGCGAGTGGATCGACGCGCCGCCGATCCCCGGCACCTTCGTCTTCAACATCGGCGACATGTTCGCCCGCTGGACCAACGACCGCTACCGCTCGACCCTGCACCGCGTGATCAACGTCTCCGGCCGCGACCGCTACTCCATGCCGTTCTTCTTCGAGGGCAGCCCCGGCCACCCGGTTTCCGTGCTGCCCGGCTGCGTCCCGGCCAACGAAGCGCCGCGCTACCAGCCCACCACCGTGTCCGACCACCTGGCGGAGATGTATCGGCGCACCTTCGCCTGATGCGCCTGAACCACGTCGCCAACCGCCTGACGCCCGGGCATTTCGAGACAGTGGTCGAGATGCTGACGACCCAGCTGGGCTTCGTGGAGCTGCGCCGCACCGGGCGCTCGATCTGGTTGCGTCAGCCCGGCGCCACCGTGGACCTGCAATTCAGCCGCAGCGACACCGCCAACCGCGACGCGGACAAGCTGCGCTCCCAGGTCTCGTTCCTGAGCGACACGCCCGAGGCTGACTTGCTGAGGCTGGCGGAGTGGGCAAAGGCGCGCGGGTTGGAGGCGACGGTGGGCCGCTATTCCGAGACGGAGTTCTACCTCGATGCCCCGGCCGCCTTCGTGGATTTCGTCATCGAGGCGATGACGCCGGCAATGGCGGATTACGAGAGTGGAGC
>CAZZVB010000120.1:0-13885 GCA_964657445.1 uncultured Burkholderiaceae bacterium
GGTCCATGCGCTCCAAGGAAGACGCGCACGACTACCGCTATTTCCCCGATCCGGACCTGCTGCCCTTGGTGCTAGATGAATCCTGGGTGGCGGAACTGCGCACCCACCTGCCGGAACTGCCGGACGCGAAGCGCGCGCGGTTCGTGTCGCAATATGGCTTGTCGCCGTATGACGCGGCCGTGCTGGTGGCGGAGCAGAACACCGCGGCGTTTTACGAGGCGGTGGCGCACGGGCGTGACGCCAAGGCTGCGGCCAACTGGGTGATGGGCGATTTGTTCGGCGCGCTGAACCGCACCGGCCGGACGATCGAGGACTCGCCAGTATCCGCCGGGTCGCTGGGCGAGATGCTGGACCTGATGGCCGACGGCACGATCAACGGCCGCATCGCCAAGGACGTGTTCGAGGCTATGGTCGAAACCGGCGACTCCCCCGGCACGATCGTTGAGCAGCGCGGCCTACGACAGGTCACCGACACCGGCGCCATCGATGCAGCGATCGACGCGGTGATCGCCGCCAACATGGACAAGGTGGAGCAGTATCGCTCCGGCAAGGACAAACTATTCGGCTTCTTCGTCGGCCAGGTAATGAAGGCGATGGGCGGCAAGGGTAACCCGGCGCTGGTGAACGAGGCGCTGAGGGTGCGGTTGGGCTAGGCGGTGGCCCTCTCCCGCACGCGGGAGAGGGCAAGGTGAGGGCGGCACGCGTCCTACCGGTTCGCCCCCGGCACCCATTTCACGTCCCGCGCCGCGCCATCGTTCAGCACGCGGCCGAGCACGAACAAGTGGTCCGATAGCCGGTTCAGAAACCGGATCACCGCCGGGTTGACGTCCGATTGTCGCGCTAGGCCAACCGTGAGCCGCTCCGCCCGACGCACGATCGTGCGGGCCAAATGGGCGTGGGCTGCGGCTGGTGTGCCGCCGGGCAGAATAAAACTGTCGAGCGGGGGCAGGGCGGCGTTCATTGCCGTCACTTCGGCCTCCAGCCGGGCTGATGGCGCGTCGGTCAGCCGCAGCCGGTCACCGGCCGCACCTGGCACGCACAGGTCGGATCCGACGTCGAACAGGTCGTTTTGGATGCGCGCGAGCATGGCGTCCGCCTCGGCGGAGGCGTGCAGCCGCAGCAGGCCGATCGCGGCGTTCGCCTCGTCTACCGTACCGTAGGCGTCGACTCGCAATGCATCCTTGGGCACGCGCGTGCCGTCGCCCAGCGACGTCTCGCCTTTGTCGCCGCCGCGGGTCACGACCCGGTCGATGCGGATCGTCATAGCACCAGAACGCCGTGGTGCTTCGCCTTGCCCTCGGGCTCGACGTGGATGGTGATGATCAACTGCTTCATGTCCTCGCGCAGGGCGGTTTCGATCCGGTCACATATGTCATGCGCCGCCGAAACGCTCAGGTCTCCCGGCACGACGAGGTGAAATTCCAGGTAAGTCAGGCGCCCGGCATGCCGTGTCCGCAGATCGTGCACCTCCAGCGCCCCCTCTGCATGGTCACCGACCAAGCGGCGGATGCGGTCCACCACTTCGGGCGAGGGAGCGGCATCCATCAATCCACCGACCGACTCGCTGATCAGGCTGGTGCCGGACCACAGCACGTACACCGCGATGCCTGCCGCCAGCACCGGGTCGAGCAATGGCAGGCTCGTCGTCACCGCCAGCCCAATGCCCACCAGAATGGCGCCCGACGTGACCACGTCGGTCCAGAGGTGACGCCCGTCTGCCGTGAGCGTCATGGACCGGTTGGCCTTGCCCGCGCGCAGCAGGACCGTGCCCCACCCTGCATTCAGTACCGTCGCCAGACCGTTCAGCGCCAGCCCCTGCCACGGCACCAGCAGCGGCTGCGGATCACGCCACGTCTCCCAAGCGTGCTGCAGGATTGCCAGGCTGGCGACGATGATCAGCACGCCCTCGATCACCGCGGCGAAGAATTCTGCCTTTTGATGCCCGTAGGGATGGTTGGCGTCCGCCGGGCGTTCGGAGAAGCGTAGCGCGCCCCAGGCGATCAGAGACGCCGCCACGTTCACCGTGCTTTCGAGCGCGTCGGAGAACAGCGCCGCACTCGTGGTCAGCCACCAAGCGCCCGTCTTGAGCGCGAGCACGCCGACCCCCAGCACGATGCTGAAGGTCGCGATCTGCTGCGTCCGGCCCAACGGCGCCTCTCCCCGGCTACGGGATGGCTGTAGCAAACGCTTGCTGGCGCGTCATCCCACCGCGTCCATTGACCGGACCACCTAACACACGGCAGGGTCGCTATGCAGGAAGCGCGGGGCAAGCATGCGTTCTACACGGTTCTGGGCCGGATTACTGGCGGTGCTCGCCGTCACGAACGTTGCAGCGGCGAAAGATAGCCTTGTCATCGGGGTGGCGCAGTTCCCAGCGAGTCTGCACCCCTACATCAGCTCCCAGACCGTGCAGTTCTACACGCTCGGCTTCGCCCAGCGCCCGGTCACAGCGTTCTCGCCGGAAGGCAAGCCGGTTTGCCTGCTGTGCAGCGAGTTGCCGAGCCTGGAGAACGGGCTCGCGCGGATCGAGGATCAACCGGACGGCAGCAAGGGCCTGGCGGTGACGATCAAGCTGAAGCCGGACCTCGAGTGGAGTGACGGCGCCCCGGTCACCGCCAAGGATATTGCGTTCACCTGGAAGCTCGGCAGCAACCCGGCCTCCGGCTTCAGCAACAACTACGTCTGGTCGCGCGCGAACAGCGTCGAGGTGGTGGACGATCACACCGCCATCCTACACCTGCCGCGCACATTGGTGACCTACCAGATGTGGGACTACCTGCTGCCGGAGCACATGGAGGCGCCGATCCTGGCCCAGGGCGGCGGCCCGATCGATTACATCAACCACACGCTCTATAACGCAGCGCCAACGACGCCGGGTCTTTGGAACGGGCCGTACGTGATCAGCCGCTACGAGTCGGGCAACCTGATCGAGCTTGCGCCCAATCCGCACTGGCACGGTCAGGCTCCGGCGATCCAACGCGTCGTCGTTCGGCTGGTGGACAACACCGCGGCGCTGGTCGCCAACCTGCTGTCCGGCGATGTGGACATGACGCCGTCCGGCATCGGCATCACCACCGATCAGGCAGTGGCGCTGGAGCGAGACCATCCCGGCCAGTTCCAATTCTTCTACCGCCCGGGGCTGTCGTACGAGCGGATCGACCTGCAAAAGGACAACCCGCTGCTGTCGGACGTGCGGGTGCGCCAGGCCCTGCTGCTGGCGATCGACCGCAAGACACTGATCGCCCGCCTGTTCACCAATCACGCCACGATGGCGGCAAGCTGGATCAACCCGCTCGAGCCGAACTTCACGCCGGACGTGCCAGGCTACGGCTTCGACCCGGCGAGGGCGCGGGCCTTGCTGGCGGAGGCTGGGTTCAAGCCGGGGCCGGACGGCATCTGCCGCAGCCCGGCGGGCGACCGGCTGAGCTTCGAGTTCTCCACCACCTCGGGCAACCGCGTCCGTGAGTTGGCGCAGCAGGTCATGCAGAGCTGGTGGAAGGCGGTGTGTGTCGAGGTGACGATCAAGAACGAACCGGCCCGCACCTTCTTTGGCGAGACGATGCGAAAGCGCAGCTATACGGGGCTTGCGGAGTACGCCGACAGCACGCGGATCGGTCTGCCGCCTGGGCCGGTGTATGGCGGGACTGCCATCCCAAACGCCGCCAACAACTGGAACGGCCGCAACTGGTCCGGCTTCGACGACCCGGCGATGAACAAGGCCCTGGCCGACGCGGAGGTGGAGCTGGACCCGGTGAAGCAGAAAACCGACTGGCTGACGATGCAGCGCATCTACACCACGCAGTTGCCGGAATTGCCGCTCTATTTCCGTGAGGACCCGGATATCGTCCCCGCATGGCTGCATGGTTATGATGCCACCGGCAAGGAGGACTATCAGACCTACACGGCCGAGAAATGGTCACCCTGATTTTGACATGACCAGTATAAGCTGGCACCAGGGGCGGCCGCGCGCTTTTGCCGGCTAATTGCGATTGGCCTGCCTTGCCAACACTTAGCAGTCCGAGGGTCGAACAAGCGAGTAAATCTGCCTGGCTCGTATGGTTCTCCTCCGTATTACCTTATGGTTTGACAATCTTGTTCGGGCTTTTTGTCGCTTTGCGGATCTTTCCACTGGCGGCGCTGAACGGAACTATTAGCCTGACGGATGCGGTGCACGGGGATACGGCGCAGCACATTGTGGGGCAGCGCTACTTCCTGGCTGACCGGTGGCGCTGGCCGCCGCTAAGCACGGGTCTCATTGAACCGCCCGAGGGTGTGAATATTGCCCTCACCGACAGCGTTCCGCTCATGGCGCTGCTGGGCAAACCGTGGTTTGGCTTGCTGCCGTCCGGTGGTCACTTCGTCTATCTTTGGGTGTTCATCAGCTACGTGCTGCAACCGGCCGCCGCAGTTTTCGCGCTACGCAGCGCGGGTGAACGCCGGCTTGTGCCGGCCCTTGCCGCCGGCGTCATTGCGATCAGCCTGCCCGCCTTCATCTTCCGCTTCAACCACGCGGCACTTTGCGGCCACTTCCTCATCCTGGCTGCGATTGGCGTGTATTTTCGCGCAGTCCGCCAACCCAATGGCCGCCTGTGGCGCAATGCTGCCTGGTTCACGGTAATTCCCGTCCTCAGCCTGCTGGTCCATCCGTATTTCCTCGCGATGACAACGGGCATTCTGCTGGCGGTCCCAGCCGCGCTGATCTTGCGGCTGCAGTTCCGGCCGGCGTTATGGGCGATCCTGGAACTGGCGGGCGCCGGCGTTGTGGTGGGGGCATGCGCGTGGGCTGGCGGCTACCTCGGCGCCGACGTCGCGAGCGGCTTCGGCCTGTACTCGCTCAATCTACTGTCGCCGTTCCTCCCCACGGGATCGGCCTTCTTTGCGTTTCCGATGATCGACGTCACCGGGGGCCAATACGAGGGGTTTAGCTATCTCGGCCTCGGTTTGGCGGCGCTTGCCGCTTTGGCCGCGCTGACCATCATCCGCAAGGCGACCTTGCGCGACCTGCAGCAGCACGGGGCGCTGCTGCTGGTCGCCTTAGGCGCCGTCGTGTTCGCCGCGTCGGACAAGGTCTATGTTGGCACCCACCTCATCGCGCATGACGGCCTGATCCCGGCCGTGCTGAAGCAGTTCCGTGCCAGCGGCCGGTTCGTTTGGGTGGACCTCTATGTCCTGCTGATCGGCGCCACGCTCGTGCTGTGCCGCTGCCTGCGCCCTGCCTGGCTTTATGGCGTGCTCGCCGCCTGTGCGTTGTTGCAATTCGCCGATGCAGGGTCTTTGCGCCGTCAAGTGCGCGGGCAGATCAGGGCTGCCCAGGCCTGGACGGTCGATGCCTCCGTCATGCGGCCGATCTTGGCCCGTCACCAGAGCCTTACGCTGTGGCCAACCTACGCGTGCGACCATTCGCAGGTGAACAATCCGCCCTATTCGGACATGCTGTTGCTGGCGTCCGAACGCGCGTTGCCGGTCAACACCATCCCGGTTGCCCGCAACACCGCCGATGATGCTTGCCGCACGGATGCAATCACCCAGCCTGTGTTGCGGCCGGGTGAGCTTCGCGTGCTGCTGCCCGGCACCGGAGCCAACCTCGTCACGCTGCTACCAGACTGGCGCCGCGAGTGTCATCATCTTCCGGCCGGGCTGGTGGGGTGCTCGGATGACCCGGCGATGACATCGTTGCCCGCTGTCGAGGTCGCGCCGGTCCCGTTCGGCGAGGCAGTGTCGCTCGGCAGCGCGCAAGGCCAGGCGCTGAAGGGGCCGGGGTGGGAGATAGGCGGCCAAGCGGGCGCCTGGACCATAGGCACCGACGCGATGCTGATCGAAACCACGGCCAAGACGTCGCGGCCGTTGCGCCTGAGAATGGTCGGACATGGCATCGCGCCGAGGGACAGCACGCAAAAGGTGACCGTAACGGCTAACGGAACGCTGATCGCGACCTGGAGCGTGGAGACGGATCGCCCATTAACCTACCAGGCCGACTTGCCGGCTGGACAGGACGTTTCGGGAGTTCTCGATATCACGCTGCATATCGCCAACCCAACGCGCCCGCGGGATATCACGATTACGGATGACACGCGGCCACTTGGCTTCTATCTCGAGTCGTTCAGCCTGGAAGAGCTCTGACCTTCGCACGAGACGTCCCAAGATTTTGGGCATGCTCGCCTCTTTTGTCCCGAAGCCGACGAAGGTCCGCATGATTGACGCTTTGCATTATACTGCGTTACCCGATGGACCGATGTCATTGGCGTTCCGCGGCGCACTGCGGTTTGGAAGACTCCGCTCACTGCGTCTGCCGTCCCCGGATTGAATCAGGCAACCGCCGGAAGGCTTGTACATGTCGTTTGTTTCCTATGCTCCGAATCTAGAGGATGTCCTGCTGCACCGGGTGTTCGGAGGCCAGGAAACCGGGTTTTACGTCGATGTAGGGGCATTCCACCCGGTTATCGGCTCGGTGACCAAGTCGTTCTATGACCGGGGCTGGAGCGGCATCAATGTCGAGCCAGGTTCGGTGTTCACCGAGCTCGCAAAGGCACGGCCGCGCGACATCAATCTTCAGATGGCGGTGTTCGACCGAGAGGGCGAAATCGCCTTTGTGGAGGACGACGGCGATCGCGGCATGTCGCATATCGTCATGAACGAAGCCGGCGGGCAGCCTGCGCGCATGGTGCCGTGCGACACGCTGCAGGCCATCGTCGACCGGCATTCACGCGGGCGCCCCGTGGACTTCATCAAAGTCGACGCGGAAGGCGCCGAAACTGCGATCGTGCACGGCACGGACTGGCGGGTACTGCGGCCGCGCGTGATGCTGCTGGAGGCGACGCGGCCCTGGAGCAGTATGCTATCCAACCAGGATTGGGAACCGGCTCTACTGCAACAAGGCTTCGTCCGCGTGTATTTCGACGGCGTAAACTGTTTCTACGTTCCCGAGGAGGAGGCGGTCACATTGGCGCGCCACTTTCAGACGCCGGTGAACGTCCTTGATCGCGCGGAGCCGCACGATGTCGTCGTCGTGCGGGAAACCTTGCAGACGCGGCAGGCCGAAGTGGCGCACTTAACGGCACAGGCAGCAACGGAACGTGACTCCATGCGCAAGGCGCTGGATGAAAAAGCTACCGAAGCTAGCCGCCTAGCCGCCGAACTTACCACGTTGCAGTCGAGTCTCCTGGGCGAGCAGGCCAAGGTGGCCCGGCTGAGCGCAACGTACGAGAGCCAGCGCGCCGAAACAGAGCGGCTCAGCGCTGAAAGGGATGAGACGCGCGTAAGACTTGATGAGACGTGCGCCCACGCAGCCCGGCTTGAAGCCGACCTTAGCGCTGCACTTTCGGAATTCGAAGGTAAGTGCGCGGAGGCGACAGAGTTGAGAGCGGAGGTGACGAGACTCACCGGGATGGTGCACACGCTGGCAGCCCAGAATGCGCCGCCGCCGTCAGTTTCTGCGGGGGACATCGCCGCACCACCTCAGGCCCGCGCGTCGCTTGCCCGCCGCGGCGCCTTGTTGGCCTACGGGCTGATGCGCCCCTTCGTCCGCCCGCCGCTGTGGCGTTTGCGGACTTTCATGACGGGCGGCCTCATGGGGCATATCTCGCATTTGAGTCAGCGGATCGACGCGCTTGGTACAACTCTGCAATTGCGGCCAATCATAGAGCCGCCTGCCAACAATCCGCCGGCCGCCGTGCAGATCCAAGATGACGTCGCTGCAGGCGAGATGCGACGGCTCGCTGGCGAGATGGAGCGTGTGCTTTTGACGCTGGCGCTGGAACGCACATCCGAGCAGATGTATTCGGCGGCATTACCAGCCCAGAAGGCTAGCCCAGAGCCGGGACTATCTGGCAATTCGCTGCGCGACGACGCTCAGCCACTTTCTTTAGATCGGCTTCAGCATTCGTCTGCTGCGGCGGTATCGGAGCAAATATGACTGCCTGGATCAGATATGCGTCTCGCCCGATCAAGCCAGCGCTGAGCCTGTTGCGATCCTACATGGTCGCTCCGCTCGAAATCGACCACGCCACACAGTCTCGATCCCTGGAAAAGCTCACGACGGAGCTCGGCGGCGTGTCCCGGGATTTGGGCAAGCTGGCCGGCGATGTTGGCGATCTCTCGCAGCAGTTGGCCACGCTCCAAGTGGCGGCGTCGCGGCCGGCCGATCCACAAGCGGCGCCGTCACTGCAACCACCGCTGGTCGATATGAACATGTTGCTGCACCGGGGACGCACGGCTTTCCTACGCGAGGTTCCCAAGGGCGCGAATGTTTTCCTCAGCGCCGGATGTTCGGGAGGCTGGTTCTTCGATTGGGTGCAGCAATGCTATGGCGACATTCCGCGCCATATCGGGCTCGAGTATTACACGCCCCGTCCCGACGCGCTGCCGGCCAACGTCGAGTGGATCGAAAACACATGCTCCGACATGTCGGGCGTTGCAGACCAATCCTGCGATCTCGTTTTCTCCGGCCAAAATCTCGAGCATCTTTGGACCGACGAGGCGATTGGCTTTTTCTTGGAGGCTGCACGCGTCACGCGCCCTGGCGGATTGCTCGTCATTGACAGTCCGAACCGCAGCATCACCGAGGCGCTGCGCGACTGGAGCCATCCCGAGCATACTGTCGAATTGACCACCGCCGAGGCTGTTGCAGCGACTGAAATGGCTGGCTTCGATGTCGTTGCCGTGAAGGGTATTTGGCTCTGCCGGGACCCGGACACGGGTTTAGTGCTACCATTCCAGCACAACAACGAGGGTACAGTTTCCCTCGAAGAGCGCCTGATTGGAGGGGTCGCACAGCCCGAACGCGCGTTCCTGTGGTGGATAGAAGCGCGGCGAGCGAGCCGGGCACCCGACCAAGCTGCGTTGCGAGACTACCTGACCGCCATATTTCAGAAAGCTTGGCCCGAGCGGATCACGCGCAGCAGCGTCGGCGTGGGCAGAGTCGAAACCGACGCTGAGGGCGAGTGGGTGATTTGCCCGCCTGGCACGACCGGCCCGTTGATCTATGGACCCTACATGCCGCTGCGGGCGGGCCGCTATCGCTGCACATTCGACATGCAAGGCGGCGACCCGGCGACGCGGGTCCTCTGCGACGTGGTTTGGGGCGAGCGCGGCGATGCGATGAACTCGGAGGAACTTGTTATTGGGCCGGAGCGCAAAACGGTTGAACTTGCGTTTACAGTGCCGGCGCTCCAGTTCGGGTTTCAGTTCCGCTGCTTCAATCTAGGTGGTGGCGGCCTGCGTTGCCTGCGAGTGGCTCGGCTCGAAGAACTCAGTTTGGATATCGGTTCGTAGCGCCGTTCGAGCGCCAAGCCGGCAAACGCGCGATCCTCTTAATGCGTCTGCACCCATTCACCGAGCCTGTGGCCAAAGTCTGCCCAGCTGGGCAATTGAACTCGCGAGGCGTCCTGCCAAAGCTTGGCTGCCCGATCGTCGCTGAGCAGCGACTCGACTGCGGCCGCAATGGATTGTGGATCCATCCGGTCTAGCAGTAACGCTCCCCGCGACATTGAGCCGGCACTTGGCAACCGAGCGCTTGCGATTGAAGGGATGCCAGCATTCAAGGCTTCATAAGGCGGAAGACCGAAGCCCTCCGCTTCGCTTGGCATGATAAGCGCGCGCGCCACGAAGCGCTTGTCGGATGGTTTCGTCTGAAGGGTGCTTGAAGAAGCTTAGGCGGGGATCGCTGGCATGCCTTTCGAAGAAAGCGGCCGCGTACGTCGCGTCGGGCGAGAGCTGACCCCCGACGATCAGGCGCACGTTGTGACCGCTCTGCCAAATTGCCTCAAAAGCTTGAAGCAGCGCTGCAGTATTCTTCCGCGGCTCGATCGTTCCGATTGAAACGAAGTCGCGTCGCTGCGGCGAGAATACCTGTCGTTCAAGTCGAAGCCCGTCGGCTCCGGGATGGATCACTGGCCCCAACTCATCGGTGAGTGAGGTGCGAGCGATGCGTTCGACGTAGTCGCGTCGAGTTTGTTCGCTTAGGAACGCCAAATGCCCTGCGCTACGAAGGCCGCGCAGGAAATAGTTGCAATACCGCGTTCCACCCGGTGGAAAGAGATCCGGACGAAGGAACGGCAGAAAGTCATAGATATACCAGGAGACGCGGACTCCTGACTGTGCCATGCGCAGATAGGCCTCAGCTCGCGTAGCCGAAAAGAACAGTTCAAGGTTCAGCACGTGCCGAAGTTCGTGGGGCGGAACGGCAACGGCGGCCGCCCTGAATGCCGTCATCGCATCCTGTTCAGCGTTTCGCGATGCGGCTGTGCCCGCATCGCCAGTGCTGCATAAAACGTCCAGAACGGCGTCGGGCAGCAATAGAAGCTGTCCGGTCTCGTCGATGCAGCAGGGCCGAAGCCGGGCCGGACCCGGCCAGTGACGGATCGCTTCACGCTCCACTCGCTGGATGCCGGACCGTATCGGCTTGGCGACGATCTCCGAAAGATCCAAATGGATGTCGGGGCTTGCCACTAAGCGGCCGCGATCGCGGGCAACGCCGCTCCAACCTCGAGGTGTAGCGCACGGGTCAGGTCCGCGACGTAGTTCGCGATACTGCGCCGCTTGCAAAATGCCTGGCGAGCCGCCTCAGACCGGACCGTGCCCAGCCTTGCGCCTAGAAGGTCCGCCAGCGCCTCCGCCACCAGCAACGCACCGATCTCATCCGGAACCGCCCGCACATATTCGGCGGGCAGGTCCATCGCTTCGAACAGCGACTTGTTGGTGACGGTGGGCAGCCCAGCTGTCGCGCTGTCCATGAGCGCGCCAGACATGCTGCCGAACCCATAGGTTCGCAGCTGCACCCCTACATCCGCAGCGAGGAGATAATTCCGGAAGGTCTGCTCGGACACGTACCCTTCGAAGAAGTGCACGTAGTCGGTCAGGCCGAGGGCCGCTGCCAATGCCCGCAGTCGCGGCGCTTCCTGATAGGCTGCGAGATCGCCTACGAAGTGCAGCTGCGCCGGTATGCCCCAGCCGCGCAGGAGCTCTAAAGCCCACAGACACTCTTCTGGCGCCTTAGTGCCGTGTACAAAGCCAAACGTCACCACCAGCACTTCGCTTGTCGCTATACCAATGCGCTGTCGTACGGCCGCACGCCGGGCCGGAGCGAGGTCCGCCGCCGTCCATGGCCGTTGAGTGGTGAACGGCAGGTGGACTGCATCCACGCCGTAGCGCTCGCGCACGAGACGCGCGGTCATCGACGAATGGACGATGAGGGGCGCCGCGCTTTCGGCGATCTCACCTAGGAAGAGCGCTTCTAACTTGCCTTCGTCGCTGAGCCAGAGGTTCAGCTCCGCCTCTGTGACCACCCGGCCGAGTTCACGGCTTGCAACGTCCAGCGCCTTATCCTGGCCGAGCAGAATGCGGTAGAACCCGAGCATGCGGGCATCGTGGGCGATGCAGGCACCGCCATATCGGCGCAGCAACTCCAAGATCCGAAGATGAAGATGGGAGTTGCCAACGACGCTGATGACGCGGTCAAAGCCAGCGCTCACGTGCGGCAGGACATCGAGCGGGCGGATGCTGGCGACGTTGCGCAATGGTGCGGGCTGCGGAGTCTCAGTGAATACGTGTAGATCGACCAGCTTGCCCAACTCGTCGCACGTAGCGGCAGTGTAGTCGGCAACGCCAGTATGTTCGGGCGGCATCGGTGACAATATTGCAACGCGAGGTTTATGGCCGCGCAGTACGAACGGTCGCGGATATTGAGCAGGCCGGGCGTCAAGCCGGGCCAGTATCGCGTCCCAAAAGCGCGCTCCTACGGCATCGATGTGAAAGTTCGGCCAGACCTTCGCTTGTTGCGCCAGCGTAGCAGCACGCCACACGGGATCGCTGACCGCCCGTGCGAGCATCGGGCCAAGCGCCGCGTCATCGTCGGGTTCGAACTGGCAGCCAGTATCGGCCACCAGCTCGGCATGGGCAGGAATCGCGGAGGTCAGGCAAGGCACGCCGACGGCCATGCCTTCGATGACCGGTATGGAAAATCCTTCGTCGCGCGACGGTGCAACAAGGACGAAGGCGCGGTGATAAAGATCGATCAACTCAGCATCGGAGACGTGGCCCGGGACCTCCACGAGGTCTGGCCGGCCACCGGCCGCACGGGCTATGTTCCGGAGCGATGCGGCATCCGCCGCGCCGTAATTGCCGCCAATCACCAGCGGGATGCCGGCGCCGCCTTGCAGCGACGGGGTTTGCGCATGGGCGCGGATGACCACCTCAGGGTTTTTGCGCGTATCGCCGCCACCGACAACCAGTATGTGGCGGAGCGGCTTCTCGTCTGTCGACGCATCAAAGCCGGGGTCAATTGCGCAGCCAGTGATGGCAATCGAAGATTGCCGTATCGACAGCAGTGTCACGAGATCATCGGCAGTGCTGCGCGAAATCGGCAAGAATAAATCGCAGCGGGCAAGCCACCGAAGCGCAACCGCGTAAGCCAAGCGGTCGGCGGGCTTCGGCAGGTAGCGGTCCGGCCAGCGGTGGGGAATGAAGTCATACACCACGGCAGCGCGCAGCAAAGCCGGATTTGACAACAGCCGGCCGACGAAGATGGGATCATGCGTCATCGGTGACAGCGTTACGAAGGCGCTGCTGTCGTGGCCGGCAGCATAGGCGTTGCTACGCACCTCATGGACGACCGCGCGCGCCTCGGGCAATAGCGGCGGTAACGTCTCGTCGACGAGGCCGATCAGACGTATCTGGTCCTTCGGCACTTGGCGAAGCAGGCTTAGCGCATGGCGTCCGATACCCCGCGTCGCAAAACCCGGGTCCTGCAAGCAACGCAAATCGACAACGATGCTGAAGGTGCGCTTGTTGATCATGGGCCTTCTATCATCCCCGCTTGTATGGCCACATCGCTGCCTTGCCTGTCAATTGGCGCAGGAACTGTCGAGACTAGCCAGTAGCTCGTGCGTCTGGCGTGCAGCGCCCCAGCCAGAAACCGGAAACTAGGTCATTGTCGGCGGACGAAATTGACGACGCTGTCAGTGCTCCGGCGGAGGGATGCGCACAGCAGCCGGCGGGATGAAGTCATGTCGAATTGCCGCGAATTCCACGGTGGAAAAAATCATCTTCACAATGTCTGTCAGCGTAGCGCCCGAAGCGATTCGCTCACAAAAAAATGCAATCTCGTTGAGTTGCGGGGGCCGCATCAAAATGGCTGCGAAAATGCTCTTGATCGTCAGTTCCAGGTGCACCGAATCAGGCGGCCTCTGCATGCGCTCTGCCAAATCGTAGAGCGGATTGCGAAACAGGCTCTCGCTATAGCGATTGCGGCTAATGCTCACTGGCATCCATCCAGGCGGCGGCGGCCCGAACCGAGCCACGATCAGCCCGTCTCCGCTGAAGCTTTCATGAACGTCGTGCTCGGCTTCCACCACCGCCCCGAAACGGTGGAGCGCCGCCAGACAGCGCTGGTGTGTAAGCGGATCGCCCGTGATGTCGTAGGCGTGGGTGGACACGATCAACCACTGTATCCGGCCCGCGCGGAACAGGTGCTCGCAGCTTTCCACCACTCCAAGTTCAGCGCCTTGCGCATCGCAGTGCAGGACCGTCAACCGGTCCAGCCCATGATTCTGCATGATCTGTGGCACGGACAAGCACGGTAAATCGATCACTCCGGACACTTCCGTGCGGAACGGAGCGGGTGGCAACGGCGCCGGCCCGGCATAGCCCTCCATGAATATCGGACTGAGCCCATTAAGCTCAGCGTTGCGCCTGCCAATGGTAAGATGCTCTGGATCAGGCTCCAGCACGAAAGCGCGGCGCTGCGGGAAGCCGTTCAGGAACCACAGGCTGTAGAACGACCAGTAGCCGCCGAGCTCGATCATTGTGGCGTCCGCCGGCAAAAAGCGCAGAACCTGGTGGAACAGCAGTTCTTCCTGCGGTTCGTGGTGGCCTTGACATGTTTGTATCA
>CAZZVB010000121.1:0-13867 GCA_964657445.1 uncultured Burkholderiaceae bacterium
GTGCTGATCGAGGACGGGCGGATCGCCAGCGTGACCGCGCCCGACGAGGACGCGGCAGCCAAGCAGGCCATCCGTCAGTCCGGCCGGGTGATCGATGCGGCGGGCAAGCTGGTCATGCCGGGCTTCGTCAACGCGCACTATCACTCGTACGACGTGCTCGCCAAAGGCCTGCTCGAGGACATGCCGTTCGACGTGTGGGCGCTGCATTCCCAGCCTGCGTTCATGGGGCCGCGGAGTGCGCGGGAGTTGCGGTTGCGCACGCTGATCGGCGCGGCCGACTGTATCCGCCACGGCATCACCACCGTGCAGGACATGAACACGCTGGTGCCGATGGACGAGCCGACGCTCGACGCCATCCTGGCTGCCTATGGCGAGTCCGGGCTGCGCGTGGTGTTCTCGATCGCGCTGCGCGATGTGGCGGCGCTCGACATCGCGCCGTTCATGGCGCTGGACCTGCCGCCCGAGGTGCAGGCGCTGGTGGATGGCGCGCCGGCCGATCCGCAGGCGCAACTGGACTTCGTTGAAGCGCAAATCCGCCGCCTGCAGCCGCTGCCGGACTGGCTGAGCTGGGCGCTGAGCCCGTCCGGCCCGCAACGATCCTCCCGCGCGCTGCTGGAAGGTGTGGCGGGGCTGTCCCGCCGCTACGGCCTGCCGGTGCTGACGCATGTGTACGAAACCCGCGCGCAAGCGGCCAAGGCTCGCGAACTATACGGTGCGCAAGGCGGGTCGATGATCCGCTGGCTGGACGAGGTGGGGCTGCTCGGCCCGGCGCTGACCATCGCCCATGGCGTCTGGCTGCAGGACGAGGAGGTGGCGTTGCTGGCAGCGGCCGGGGCAGGGCTGGCGCACAACCCGGTCAGCAACATGAAGCTCAAGAGCGGCGTCGCCCCGATGCGCCGTGTGATCGACGCCGGGGTGAACGTGGCGCTGGGCTGCGACAACTGCAGTTGCGGCGACAGCCAGAGCATGTTCCAGGCGATGAAGATGCTGTGCCTGCTGGCCGCCGTCAGCGATCCCAACCCGACCGGCGTTCATGCCGTGACCGCCCTGCACGCCGCCACGCTGGGCGGGGCCAAGGCCGTCGGGCTGGACGGGCAGGTCGGTGCGATCGCGCCGGGTCTGCGGGCGGACATCGTGTTGTACGACCTGGCGGACATCGCCTATGTCCCGTTCAACAGCGCCGTCCGGCAACTGGTCTATACGGAGGCCGGCCGCGGCGTGCACACCGTTCTCATCGGCGGCCGGGTGGCGATGGAGGCGGGGCGGCTCACCACGATCGACGAAACCGCCCTGCGCGCGGAAGCCGCGTCCGTGATGCCCGGCTTCGTGAGCGACTACCGGGCGCGCGCCGCCGGGCGTGAAGCCGCAATTCCCTATCTGCTGGATGCCAACGCCCGCGTCGGGCTGCGCAACGTGCGCGAAGGATACGTTCCACGCCCGTGACATGGCATGGCGTGTGCAAGCCGGTTGGGGCGCAACCAATTCGGGGAGGCCACCCATGTGCCAACGGCTCGAGCACGACCACGCTGCCGGCGAGATCGTCCGCGGCGGCCTGAAGCGGCGCAGCGTGCTGCAGGCGAGCGGCGCCAGCGTGCTCACCCTGATGGGCCTGCACGGCCTTGGCGGCGGCGCCAAGGCGGCCGAAACGCATATCCACAGCACCTACGGCAACGGCTTCTGCAACCTGAATTTCTATCTCACCAACGCGCTGCAGACGGCGCAGACCGATGGGCTGATCCTGGATTTCGTGCCGAGCCCCACCTTCGCCGAGCAGGTGACCTTCCTCGGCGCCGGGCAGGTCGATGCCGGGCTGATGCCCTACACCAGCTTCATCGCCCTGTATGACGCGGGCGCGCCGGTGAAGATCATCGCCGGCGGCGGCATCGAGGGCTGCGTGCTGCTGGCCCAGCCCGGCCTGGACAGCCCCGAGAAACTGAAGGGCAAGACGCTCGGCACCTTCCAGCTCGATACGCTGGAGGTGCTGCCGTACGACTGGTTCAAGAAGCACGGCGTCTCCTACAAGGACGTCACCGTCCGCTACATGGGCAACACGCCGGAAGCGGTGGAGGCGTTCCGCGCCGGCGCGCTGGACATGATCTGCACGATCGAGCCGTACGGCACGGCGCTGCTGAACGACGTCAAGGGTTCGGTCAAGCTGTCGGACGGGCTGGACATCTACGGCCCCGGCTATACCGACTGCGTGCTGGCCGTGCGGTCAGACCTGATCACGCAGAACCCGGCGGCCCTGAAGTCGCTGATCAAGGGCATGATGAAGGCCCAATACATGGCGGAAAGCGATCCGGACGGCACGCTCAAGACACTGGTCGGCCGTTATTACAAGACCAGCATGGAAAACGCGCAGATCGCCATGCACAAGCAGCCGTCGGTGGTGGATGCGCGCAACCAGACGCAGTTCATCCTGGACCGCGTCGAGAGCATCATGGAGATGGGCTACATCAAGAAGAAGCCCGGCCGTGACGCGATCGATTGGACCTTGCTGGAGCAGGTGATCGCCGAAAACCCGGATATCTACAGCAAGTTGAAATACAAGTCGGCCTGATGCCGAGCGAGGCAGTCGCACCGTCCCGCACGGTCACCGCCCGGGTAGGCCAGCCCAAGCGGCTGGTGGTCCCGAACTGGCTGCTGCAGCTCGGTTGGGGATGCCTCTCGGTCGGGCTGTTCGCGGCGATCTGGGAAGTCTGCTGGGCGATGGGCTGGTCGGACGCGCGGTTGCTGCCGCCGCCGCATGTGTTCATGGGCGGCATCGCGGACCAGGCCAAGTTCTTCAACACGGTCAGCCGCTGGCAAGTCGGTGTTGGCATGAGCGCCGGGCCGCCGCCCGCCTTGGCCGTGGTCTATACCGCCGCCTCCACCACGGGACGGGTGCTGGCCGGGTTGGTGATCGCGTCCGTGCTGTCGGTCACGCTCGGCGTGACGATCCGCTATTTCCGCCTGTTCGAACGGTTGACCCTGCCGACCATCACGCTGCTGGCCCCGGTGTCGCCGATCGCCTGGCTGCCGGTGGCGATCTTCCTGTTCGGCATCGGCAACAAGCCGGCGGTGTTCATGGTGGTGGTGGCGCTGCTGTTCCACATGACGCTGTCCACCATCAACCAGATCGACGGGGTCAGCCGCAACCTCATCAACGTGGCGCGCACGGTGGGCGCCAGCAAGCGGCAGATCTACGCGCGGGTGATCATCCCGGCGATCCTGCCGGGCTTGCTCGTGGTGCTGCGAATGAACCTGTTTGCCGCGTGGATGGTGGTGCTGATCGCCGAGACCACGGGCGTCGGCTACGGGCTGGGGCAGGTGATCATGCTGGCGCGCAACACGTTCAACCCGTCGCTGGTGTTCTTCACCATCGCGGTGATCGGCGTGCTCGGCTTCCTGTTCGACTACGCGCTGAAGCTGGTGCAGCACCGGGTGCTGTATTGGATGCCGAAAGGTGCCGAGGCGCTCCGTGGCCTATAGCGCGCATGACGCCGCCGTCACCTGCCGCAACGTAGGCAAAACCTGGGCGCACGGCACGCCGCGCGCCCACGAAGCGCTGCGCGACATCACCCTCGACGTCCCAGCCGGCGAGTTCACTGTGCTGCTCGGCCCCTCCGGCTGCGGCAAGAGCACGCTGCTCTACCTGATCGCCGGGCTGGAGGACCGCACAGATGGCGAGCTATGGTCGTTCGGCGAACCCGTCACTGCACCCTCGCCGGAACGCAGCCTGATCTTCCAGGAGACCTCGCTGTTTCCGTGGTTGTCGGTCTGGCAGAACGTGTCGTTCGGCCTGTCCATCCGTGGCGACAAGCTCGATCATCGCCGGGAGGCGGCGCGTCAAGCCCTGGCACGCGTAGGATTGGCCGAAGCGATGGACAAGCGCCCGGACGAACTATCGGGCGGCATGCGCCAGCGCGTGGCCGTTGCGCGCGCCTTGGCGATGCGGCCGCGCGTGCTGCTGATGGATGAGCCCTTCGCCGCGCTGGACGTGCAGACGCGGGCCAAAATGCAGCACTTCCTGCTCGACGTGTGGCAAAGCTCCGGCGCGTCGGTGCTGTTCGTCACTCACGGCATCGACGAGGCGGTGGCGCTCGCCGACCGGGTCGTCGTGTTCACGTCGCGGCCGGGGCGCATCAAGACGATCGTGCCGATCGACCTGCCGCGTCCGCGCGACCCGTTCAGCCCCGAATGCGTGCAGTTGCGCCGTCAGTTGACCGGGCTGCTGCAGGACGAGGTCGATCGCGCCTTTGCCGAGCAGGAAGCGCTCGCCTGATAGGTTTGGGGAGGTTGCCATGCCCGCCACGCTGATCCGAAGCCGCGCCATGATCACGCGCGTCACCGGCCGCACCACCGTCGAGGAGGTGCCGGACGGCGCCGTGTTGCAGGAGGACGGCGTGATCGTCGCCACCGGGGCGTACGACGATCTTGCCCGGCGCTATCCGGATGCGCCGGTTATCGGCAGCGGCCGGGATATCCTGGTCCCCGCCTTCGTCAACGGGCACCACCATGTCGGGCTGACGCCGCTGCAACTCGGCTCGCCGGACATGCCGCTCGAGCTGTGGTTCATCACCCGCATGGTGTCGCGCAACCTGAACTACTATCTCGACACGCTGTATTCGGCGTTCGAGATGATCGGCTCCGGCATCACGACCGTGCAGCACATCCATGGCTGGCTGCCCGGCACGCAGGCGGAGGTCGAGGCGGTGGCAAACGATGTGATTCGCGCCTACGACGACGTGGGGATGCGCGTGTCCTACTGCTATGCGGTGCGCGACCAGAACCGGCTGGTGTACCAGGATGACGCCGCGTTCGTCGCCGGGTTGCCGCCCGAGCTGCGCGGCCCGATGCAGCGTTGGTTCGATCGCTTCCAGGTGGGCCTGGAAGGCTGCATGGATTTGTTCCAAAGCCTGCACGGCGCGCATGCGGGGAAGGAGCGGGTGCGCATCCAGCTCGCCCCGGCAAATTTGCACTGGTGCTCCGACGCGGCGCTGAAAGCGATGGCCGACACATCCGAGCGCTACGACGTGCCGCTGCACATGCACCTGGTCGAAACCGCTTACCAGAAGGAATATGCCCGGCGGCGCGGCGGCGGCACGGCGGTGGAATACCTCGACCGGTTCGGTCTGATGAACAAGCGCATGACGCTCGGCCACGGCGTGTGGTTGAACGACAGCGATATCGCGCGCGTCGCCGAAACCGGCACGTGCATCTGCCATAATTGCAGCAGCAATTTCCGCCTGCGGTCCGGCGTCGCGGCGCTGAACCGGTTCGAGGCCTGCGGCGTGAACACCGCCATCGGGCTCGACGAAGCTGGCATCAACGACGACCGCGACATGCTGCAGGAGATGCGCATGGTGCTGCGCGCCCATCGCGTGCCTGGTATGGACGATGATGTGCCGACAACGGCGCAGGTCTTCCGCATGGCCACCACGGGCGGCGCCCGCACGACGTCCTACGGCGACCAGCTCGGCACGTTGGAGGTGGGGACAGCGGCGGACATGGTGCTGCTGGATTGGGAGCAGATCAGCTATCCATACCTGGATTTCGAAACCCCCTTGGTGGACGCCATCGTGCAGCGCGCCAAGTCGGGCGGCGTGAGGACCGTCCTATGCGCGGGCGACGTGATCTACGACAACGGCCGCTTCACCCGCGTGGACAAGGACGGCGCCCTTCGTTCCCTGCACGCCGACCTGTCCCGCGCGCTGGCGGATGACGAGGTGGAACGCCGCCACCTGTCCAAGGCGTTGCTGCCCCATGTGCGTGAGTTCTACCGCGGCTACTACGACCCGGCCGACCACCAGCCGTTCTACAAGCCCAGTTCGAGAGTTTGACCGTACGGTTAAGCGCGGCCGGTGATCCTGACCGGAAGAGACTCGTAGCCCTTGACGAAGGGCGAATAGACCCGGCGTGGTTCGCCCATCACCTCGATCGTCGAGAACCGTGCCAGGATCTCCTCCCAGACGACGCGAAGCTGCAGTTCCGCCAGCCGTTCACCAATGCAGCGATGCAGGCCGAAGCCGAAGGAGAGGTGTTTCTTGGGGCGGGGCCGGTCGATGATGAAGCGGTTGGCGTCCTCGATCGCATCTTCGTCGCGGTTGCCGGAGACGTACCACATGACGACCCTGTCGCCTTTGCGGATCAGCTTGCCGCCGAACTCCACATCGCGCGTGGCGGTGCGGCGCATGTGGGCCAGCGGCGTCTGCCAGCGGATGATCTCAGGCACCATGGACGCAATCAACGCCGGGTCGGCGCACAGCTTGGCGTATTGATCCGGGTTCTCGTGCAGCGCCAGCAGGCCGCCCGTCATCGAATTGCGGGTGGTGTCGTTTCCGCCAACGATGAGCAGGATGATGTTGCCCAAATACTCCATCGGCTGCATCTGCCGCGTCGCCTCGGCGTGCGCCATGATGGAGATCAGGTCGGGCCGTAGCGGCGCGTTGACACGCTGGTTCCACAGCACAGTAAACGCCTGCAGGCATTGCAGCAGTTCGGCGCGGCGCGCGTCCTCGGATTCGATGATGCCGGAATCGGGATGCGCCGTTGCGACGTCGGACCAACGCGTCAGCTTGCGCCGCTCCTCCCACGGAAAGTCGAACAGGATCGCCAGCATCTGGGTGGTGAGTTCGATCGAGACGCGGTCAACCCAGTCGAACGTCTCACCGATCGGCAGCGCGTCCAGCACGCTGGCTGCGCGGTGGCGGATGCTGTCTTCCAGACCGGCGAGGTTGGCGGCCGAGAACATCGGCGCCACCGCGGCGCGCTGGCCGTCATGTTTGGGCGGGTCCATGGCGATGAACATCGGCATGGTGAAATCGGCGAACTGATCCCGCAGCGTGATGCCGCCGTATTTGACGTCCGATGAAAACGTCTCCGGGTCGTTCTCGACCTGCAAGATATCCTTGTAGCGGGTGATCGACCAGTACGGCCCAAACGCGCTTTGCCGGCAATAATGCACCGGTGCTTCTTTGCGCAACCGTTCGAAATACGGCCAGATCGCGTCTTGCTGGACTAGTTTTGGATTGCCGACGTCGATGTCGTCCAACGGCACGCTGTAGGCGTCTGGGATGGCGTTACCCGTGACGGCGATAGCCATGTCCGTTCTCCCCGCATTATTTTCCGCCTTTGTAACCCGGCGCAGGCCGGCGGCAAATAACTCTACATCGGGCGGCATTCCACCAGCAGCCCCGCCAGCAATCTCGCCCGTGGCAGGATGCTCTGGACCAGAATGTGTTCCTCCAGCGTGTGCATCAGCGCGCCGCCGATGCCGAGGCCGTCGAGGGTGGGGATGCCCATCGCCCCGGTGAAGTTGCCGTCCGAACCGCCGCCGGCGCTTTGGGCCGTGATGTCGAAGCCGATGCCGTTGGCGATGCTGCGCGCCAACTGGAACAGCGCCATGCTGCGGTCGTCCGGCTCCCACACTGGCCGGGTCACGCCACGGGCCACCGCGATCGACACGTCGGGCGCCGTTGCCTGCAGTGACAGCATGCGCTCCACCCCGGCATCCAGGTCCGGCTGGCGCTTGGCCATGGTCAGCGCCTCCGCGTCGCAATGCGTGGCGACGCAGTTCACCCATTGGCCGCCGTGGATCACGCCGACGGAGAAGGTGCAGTCCTCCGTCGTCATCGCCTCGATCGCGACGACCTGCTTGCACATCTCACGGATCGCGCTGCGGCCTTCGCCGAGCCGGGCGCCGGCGTGGCTGGGGCGGCCCGTGCTGCGCAAGTTGAAGCGGGCAATGGCGTAGCGCCCGGTGACCACGCCGCCATCCGGACGCGCCGGCTCCGGCACCAGGACGATGGCGTTGCGGGCGGCCTCCGCCTCGATCAGGTCGCGGGCGGAGGGGGTGCCGATCTCCTCGTCGCTGGTCAGCAGCACGGTGATGGGCAATGGGGTCGCCAGATGGGCGCGCTGCAACTGGCGGATCGCCTCGAACGCCAGGTAGGTGCCGCCCTTCATGTCGCAGATGCCGGGCCCATACACCCGGTCGCCTTCGCGGCGGATTGGCAAGTGGGCCAGCGTTCCGACCGGATGCACCGTGTCCAGATGGGCCAGGATCAGCACACCCGGCGTGCCCGGCGGCGAGGCGTGCGGGAAGCGGGCGCGCACGCAATCACCTAGACCCATGCGGCCCGGGATGCGCTCGGTCACCGCGCCCATCATCGCCAGCTCGCGCCCGGCGATGTCCATCATGCGGTTGACGGCGGCGGCGTCCCAGGTCGGGCTTTCACACGCCGCCCAGCGGCACAGACCTTCGATGATCCCGGTTTCGGAGAACGGCAGGTCCATGGCGCGGCACTCCTTGGCGTGCCGCTACGAAACGACGAGGCAAACGGCTGGTCAATGGCGGCGCATCGCTTGCATTCTACGCGGACCATGACGTTAGACCTCGTGATCCAGGCCGCCCGCTTCACCGATGGCTCCGTCATGGACGTCGGCATTTCAGCCGGCCGCATCGCCGCAATCGCTGCCAATCTGCCCGGCGACGCGCCGATCATCGCCGCCGCCGGGTGCCTGCTGATCCCCGGCCTGGTCGAAACCCATGTCCACTTGGACAAGACCTGCATCATGGACCGCTGCCAGGCTGCCGAAGGGTCGGTGGCCGAAGCCGTGCGCCTCACCTCCGCCGCCAAGGCCAGCTTCACGCCGGAGGACGTGTACGCCCGCGGCCGCCGCACCCTGGAACGCGCGATCGGCTGGGGCACCACGCGCATGCGCACCCACGTGGAGGTCGATCCCGGCATCGGCCTGCGCGGGTTCGAGGGCGTGCAGCAACTGGCGCGCGACTACGCGTGGGGTATGGACATCGAGCTGTGCGTGTTCCCGCAGGAGGGCCTGCTGAACAACCCCGGCACCGACGAACTGCTGATCGAGGGCTTGCGCCGCGGCGCGCGCGTCATCGGCGCCGTGCCCTATATCGACACCGACCCGCGCGGCCAGATCGACCGCATCTTCCAGATCGCGCGCGAGTGGGATGTGGATATCGACATGCACCTGGACATGGGCGACACGCCGGATGGCATGCAGGTCGAATACGTCTGCCGCAAGACCGAGGAGTATGGCTGGGGCGGCCGCGTCGCGGTCGGCCATGTGACGCAGATGTCCCTGGTGCCGCCGGCCCGTTTCGCGCAGATCGCGGCGACCTTGGCCGGGGCAGGGGTCGCCGTGACGGTGCTGCCGGCCACCGACTTGTACTTGATGGGCCGCAGCCACGACCACGCCGTGCCCCGCGGCGTCGTGGTGGCGGAGCCGCTGCGCGCTGCCGGCGTGACCTGCTCGGTCGCGACCAACAACGTGCTGAACCCGTTCACGCCCTATGGGGATGCGAACTTGCTGCGCATGGCCAACCTCTACGCCAACGTCTGCCACGTGGCGCGTCCGGCCGATCTGGCGGGGTGCCTGGACATGGTGACGTCCGATGCCGCGCGGCTGATGCGGGTGCCGGAGTACGGCATCCGGGTCGGCGCCCCGGCCGACATGGTCTTGCTGGATGCTGCCGACCCGGCCTCCGCCGTCGCCGAACTGGCCCAGCCGCTCTGGGGCATGAAGGCCGGGCGCATGACGTTCACCCGCGCGCGGCCAGTGCTGCATCGGCCCGGATAGGCCGGGGCGCGACTTTCAGGTAGTGTAAAGACCATGACCGGTGACGTACCCTCCCGCTCGGACTTGCTGGCGCTACTACAGGCCCACCAAGCTGAGTTGCGCGCGGAAGGCGTCGAGGCAATCACCTTGTTCGGCTCCGTAGCCCGGGGAGATGCGGTGGGCGCGTCCGATGTGGACCTCGTGATCCGTGCTGGCCATGGGTTTTCAAATGGCGGGTTCGACCATTTCGGCCGGCTAGAGGCACTCCGCGAGCGTCTGGTGAAGCTGCTCGGCCGCAATGTCGATCTGGTTGAAGAGGCCGCTATGCGCCCTCGCATGCGAGAGATCATTCAGCGGGAAGGCGTGCGTGCCTTCTGATCGGCCCGTCATCAGGCTTCTGGACATTTTAGAAAACATTCGGCTGATCCAGTCTTACGTGGTCGAAATGGATGCCGCCGCTTTCAACGCGGACCGTCGCACGAGGGACGCCGTCGAGCGCTGCCTTGAACGGCTGAGCGAGGCGGCCACAAAGCTTGGCGATCAGGCTGACATACTCGCGCCGGGTCCACCTTGGAGGGCGGTTCGAGCGCTCGGGAACGTTCTTCGTCACGCCTACGATCAGGTCGAGCCGTCACGGATTTGGGAGATAGTGACCCAGGACCTGCCTCAAATGGCGACGGCGGTCGAAGCCGGACTTGATCGGCTCGGCTCTTCAACAAACTGACCTACCGCCGGGAAAACTCCGGCGACGCCAGCAGCATCGTCACCCCATCCCGCCGCGACCCGGCGCCTCGCAGCGCGTCTAGCGTACCCGGCCGCACCAGCGGGCCCAACGCCGCTTCGGCCAAGGCCGCCGGGTCCGCGCCACCCGCGCGGGCGGACATCTCGAACGCCCAGTCCACCCGGCGCATCGCGGTTTCGGGGCCGGACCATTCGCTGGCCTGGTCGCCCCAGCCGTTCGGAAGGGGGGCGTTCCACATCGGCTGGCCCAGCGTGCCCAGCACGTTCTGCAACGGCGGGCGCTTGTCCTCGGGCAAGTCCAGCAGGCGCAGCGCAGCCACGGCGTAATCCTGGGGGGAGCGGAACTTGGTCAGCGGCTGCCACGCCGCAGGCAGGGTCACGAGCGCGCGGGCGGCCGCACCCAGATGGCCGTTGGTGTCGCGCAGCACGCCCTCGATCGTACGGACGGCGTCGGGCGGCGGGTCGTCGGCGACGAAGTGGCGGACCAGTCGGGTGGCAAGGTGCTTGTGCGTTGCCGGGTGGCTGGCGAGGAATTCCAGCGCCATCAGCCCGCCGATCTCGCCGGGCGGAAACGTGCGCCCCATGATCGTCTTGTCGCCGGGTTCGTGGTCGCCGGGCCGGAACACGAAGCCCTGCACCGTCCCGGACGTCTCCACCGTCCACCCCGTCAGCACCGCGGCGAAGGCCGTCACGTCCGCCTGGCTGTAGCCGGAGGCGGGGCTGAGCGTGTGCAGTTCCATGCACTCGCGCGCCAGGTTCTCGTTCAGCCCGCGGTGGCTGCGTAGGCCGTTCACGCTGTTCGGCCCGACCGAGGTGGTCTGGTCCAGATACATCAGCATGGCCGGGTGCCGCATCACGGCGAGCAGCATGGCGGCGAACGGCTGGGTGACGTTGGGGCGGATGGCCTCGCGCAGGTATGGCCCGATCGTGGCGGTGATGCCGCCGCCGGCGCGCAGGCTGACGGTGAAATGGTTGGCCCAGAACCAGACCAGGCGTTCGCGGAACGGCGCCGCCGAGGTCAGCAGCTCGTTGGTGTGGACGCGGTATTCCTGCTGCAGCACCGGCTGGATCAGGGCGTTGCCGGGAAGCTGCAACCGGTTCTGCTCGCGCAGCAGGATCAGGCCGTCGGACGTGTTCGGCAGGGTGGCGGGGAAGGTCGCCCGATCCGGCCCGTCAAGCTGCTCGGTCAGCCAGGCATGCGGGTCGCCGGGCGGCGCCTCCGCCCCGCGCCGTCCCAGGCCGAACCGGATCAGCGCATGTGCTGCGGTGGTATCCATCCCGCTTCCGGTAACATACCGGCCAATTAAAGCGTGTGACGAACCGTGACGTCACTGGTTCGTTAACAAGATGATCGGATGATGCTCTGGAGATCGATCATTTCAGCCCTTCGGGCTTCTGGCCTTCAGGTTTCTGGGCCATGGCTCTGCGGCCGGCTGCGAACAGATCGAGCCGCGAATAGATCCCGAATGCGGACCCATCATCCAGAAAGCCACCCCCGGGGCCTTCCGTTTCGGTCAGGATGTCATCGGCCTGGGTCAAGGTCAGGTACGGGAAGGCCACAACGAGCAGGTAGCCGGCTTCGGGAGCGATCCTCGCCACGTCCTCGGCTGTGCCGGCCGTCTCCGGATGGACGACCGGCAGTCCATAGGTCTGTGTTGCCTCGTATAGCGCTTGGTCGGCCGCGAGGTCGCTGAACCGGCTTGTGTCGGCTGCTGCGCATTCCGCGATCGGGGTGCCGCACGCCGCCTGCAGCGCGGCGACCGTGTCCGCCCGTGCCTCGGCCATGGCCGCACGGTAGTCGGCAATGGGCGCGGCGCGGCGTAGCGTCTGGCCGACGTAGAGTGGGTTATTGGCCAGTAGCTGGGCCATGTCGTGCAAGGCCAGCGTCCGCCCGCCGATCACATCCATGGCGTAATGCGCGCCCAGCACGATCCGGTTGTTCGCGTATTCGGCGGCGCGCGCGATCTCCTGCGGGAAGCGCTCAGGCAGCATCTCTGCCAGCAGCAATGCCTCGGTATAGGCATAGGTCGCGTGCCCGCTGGGGTAGGAAGGGCTTTTCCTGAGGTCCTGCGCCGGCCCGTTGAGGTAGGCGAGGTTGCTCGAAGGCTTGCCGAAGAAGTCCTCGCCCTCGATCGTGGTCAAATGGGGTTCGGTCTGAAACGGGCGAGAGTCACCGTATGGGTCGGCTTCGGCGCTGCCTGCCTCATGCCGATACGCCTTCCCAAAGATATCCGTGACCCCGCCTCGGCCGGCGAGAAGTGCGATCGCCTCGGAGGAAACCGGTTGCGTTCCGTCCGTCGTCGCATTGGCGAAGAAGTATTTGCCTGAACCCGAGTCGGACTCGCTGACTGCGCTCGTGTAGGCGAACAGGGCCGCCACCTTGTCCGAGATGACCCCGTATGTCGTGTTGGAGGTATAAGCCGTCAGCCTCTGGTAGGAGCCGCCAAGCCGCGTGCCCAAGCCATCGGCGAGTTCATAGGCGTTGGCGCCCGTGATGAAGGCGTCCCGCAAGGCTTGCTGCTGCTGCTCGGCAAAGGATTGCAGCAGCGGCTGAGTGGCCGCGCCGGACTGGATGGAGCCTGTGACCTCATAGTTGGCGGCCAAGGCGGCTTGGCCGGCTGGCGTGCTTGCAAGCGTGGTCACGGGGGATAGCCCCTTCAGCGCGATCATGTTGGCAGGGGTTTGCGCGTGAGCGCTCGCGATCGCGGCCACTCCGAACGCTGCGATGGCAGCGTGTTTCAGTGTCAATCTCGCCACGTGGGCGTCTCCTCTCGCAGATAACTGTTCCTCTCGTGAGACAACCCGGCCGTTCAGTCCAGGCTGTCTTCCTCCAAGGTTCCGACCCGGAGCACGCCGCCGATCTCGCTCAATCGCGCAATGAGGTCGTGGACGGGCTTCTTGCCTTTCACCTGCATGCTCAGCGTGACCGCGCCGTCATCCGGCGGTTCGACCTCCGTGCCCTCGAGATCGGCGAGGTCCTGGGCCGCCTCCCGGGCCGGCATGCCCGCCCGGCTCCGTTCGACTTCAACCTGATCGATCGCGAAACGCAGATCGGTGCACGCGACGAGGATGTTCTGCAGGTGCCCGCGGCGATCTTCATAGAGGATGCGAAGCCGCGTGGCCGTTTTACGCTCCTTGGGCAGGAACCGGGCCACGAGCCTTGGGAACGCCAGCATGATGAGGAAGTGGCCCGCCGTTGTCGCGATCGCCAACACCGGCAGCCCTGCGCCACAGGCCATCCCGAGCGCTGCGGTCAGCCAGACCGAGGCGGCCGTGGTGAGGCCGCGCACGACGTCGCGGCGCATGAAGATGACGCCGCCGCCGATGAAGCCGATGCCGGAGACGACCTGGGCGGCCACGCGGGACGGATCGACCACGATGCGGCCGTTCTCGAGCACGTCCATGAAGCCGTACTTGGATACCAGCATGAACAACGCCGCGGAGACGCCGACCAGGCTGTAGGTCCGCAGCCCGGCGCTTTTCTGCCGCATCTCCCGTTCCAGCCCGACCAGGGCGGGCAAGGCGAACGCAAGCGTGAGTTCGCCGAGTTGCAACC
>CAZZVB010000122.1:0-13761 GCA_964657445.1 uncultured Burkholderiaceae bacterium
GCCGCATCGCGCGGCTTGGATCAAGGAGAGCGGACAGTATGGCGAAGAAGGCAGTGGTGCCGGCGGCAGCGAGCGAGGCGAGCAAGGTCCTGGAGATGATCCGGGAACACTCGGTCGAATACGTCGATCTCCGCTTCACCGATCCACGCGGCAAGTGGCAGCACACGGCGCAGCACATCTCCACCGTGGATGAGGGCTCGCTGACCGACGGCTTCATGTTCGACGGTTCGTCCATCGCCGGCTGGAAGGCGATCAACGAGAGCGACATGATCCTGCTGCCGGACTGCGCCACCGCGGTGCTGGACCCGTTCGCCGCCAAGCCGTCGCTGATCCTGTTCTGCGACATCATCGAGCCGAGCACCGGGCAGTATTACTCCCGCGACCCGCGCGCGACCGCCAAGCTGGCCGAGGCCTACCTGAAGTCCACCGGGATCGGCGACCAGATCCTGACCGGCGCCGAGGCTGAGTTCTTCATCTTCGACAGCGTGCGCTTCGGCAGCGGCGGCAACTTCGCCAGCCACTTCATCGAAAGCATCGAAGGCCCCGGCTCCAACATGAAGGAGTATCCGGAGGGCAACATGGGCCACCGCCCGAGCGTCAAGGGCGGCTACTTCCCGGTGCCCCCCGTGGATAGCGAGAGCGACCTGCGCGCCGAAATGCTGTCCACCATGGGCGAGATGGGCCTGCCGATCGAGAAGCACCACCACGAGGTGGCGCAGTCGCAGCACGAGCTTGGCACCAAGTTCACCACGCTGACCAAGATGGCCGACCAGATGCAGATCTATAAATACTGCGTCCACAACGTGGCCCATAGCTACGGCAAGACGGCCACGTTCATGCCCAAGCCGATCTATGGCGACAACGGCACCGGCATGCACACGCACCAGTCGATCTGGAAGGACGGCAAGCCGCTGTTCGCCGGCAGCGGCTATGCGGACCTGTCGGAGATGTGCCTGCATTACATCGGCGGCATCATCAAGCACGCCAAGGCGCTGAACGCCTTCACCAACCCGAGCACCAACAGCTACAAGCGGCTGATCCCCGGGTTCGAGGCGCCGGTGCTGCTGGCCTACTCCGCGCGCAACCGCTCGGCATCCTGCCGCATCCCCTACACCACCAGCCCGAAGGCCAAGCGCGTCGAGGTGCGGTTCCCCGACCCGTCGGCGAACCCGTATCTGGCGTATTCGGCGCTGCTGATGGCCGGGCTCGACGGCATCCGCAACAAGATCCATCCCGGCGACCCGATGGACAAGGACCTGTACGACCTGCCGCCGGAGGAGCTGAAGGGCATTCCCACGGTCTGCGGGTCGCTGCGCGAGGCGCTCGGCTCGCTGGCAGCGGACCACGAGTTCCTGCTGGCCGGCGACGTGTTCTCCAAGGACCAGATCGAGAGCTACATCGAGCTGAAGTGGACCGAGGTGTATCGCTTCGAACACACGCCGCACCCGGTCGAGTTCGAGATGTACTACTCCGTCTAGGCTCGCGGTCACGTCGGAAAGGCGCCCCGTCCGGACTTGGACGGGGCGTTTTTGTTTTTCGAGGTCTCGCCATGCTTCGTCTGCTGATCTTCGCAACGCTTTTGGCCTCGGCGAGCCAGGCCTGCGCGGCCTGCCGGGTGGAGCAGCGCGCCAGCCTGACGATCGAAAATGTCGCAGGCCTCGTGCTGGTGCCGCTCACCGTGAACGGCATCGCGGCCGACTACCTGCTCGACACAGGGGCCGAGCGCACTGTCGTCGGGATCGCCGCCGCGGACCGGCTGCATATCGCGCGGGACGAGTGGGTCAGCACCGACATCCTCGGCGCCGGCGGGCGCGACCGGCGCCGGCTTGGGCGGCCCTCCTCGCTATCGCTCGGCGGCCTGGCGTTGCGACGCCGCACCGTGGCGGCCGACAACTCGGTCGTGATCGGCCCGATCCCGGATCAGGTCGCCGGGCGCCCGATCGCCGGGTTGCTGGGCGAGGATTTCCTGTCGCCGTTCGACCTCGATATCGACATACCAGGCGGCAAGCTCACGCTATACGAGGTGTCGGGATGTTCCGGGCGGTTCCTGCCGCAGACCGCGCCATGGACCGGCGCCTATCAGGCCATCCCGGCCAGCCGGCCGGTACGCAACGTGCTGACCGTGCCGCTGCACATCGGTAAAGCAGCCGTGGAAGCGATCCTGGATAGTGGCGCCCAGACCACGGTGCTGACGTTGCCCGGCATGGTGCAGCTTGGCCTTGCGGCAGGCGGCGGCAGCACGGTGCGCGGCTTCGGGCCGAACAGCCTGGCGGCGCGGACCCAGAGCTTCACCGTACAGGCCGGCGGCACTCCGGCAACCCGGATGGACGTGGTGATCGCGCCGATCCGCACCATGCGCAGCGTCGGCGCGCTGCTTGGGGCGGACTGGATGGCGACCCGGCACATCTGGATCTCCTGGGCGACCGACACCGTGTTCGTCGCCGGCGATCCAGGCTAATTTGGCGGGGGCGGCGGCGCGTCAGCGGAAATCCAACCGTCGTTCGTCCAGCACGTCATAGGCGGCTTCCACCATCAGCCGCGGCAGCCGGGTGAGCGAGAACCGGCGGCGCTGCCTGTAGCGCTTCTCCCGCGCTTTCTCACCGCCGAGCTTGCGAACCAGTTCATCCACCGATGTCAGTCCGTCCACCAGGCCCAGCTCCATGCCGCGCAACCCGAGGCAGTAGCTGCCGTCGAACACCGCCGGGTCGGCGGACAGGCGTGCGCCGCGGCGGGAGCGGACCCACTGCTTGAAGCGGCCGTGGATGTCGGTCATCAGCGCCTGCACGAAGGCGACATCCTCCGGCCGCTCCGGCTTGAATGGGTCGAGCCGGGCCTTGTTCTCGCCCGCGGTGTAGAGCCGGCGTTCGACGCCGTAGCGGGCGATCAGCTCCTCGAAGCCGAAGCCGCCGCCGACGACGCCGATCGAGCCGACGATGCTCATCGCGCTGGCATGGATTTCGTCGGCGGCGCAGGCCAGCCAGTAGCCGCCGGACGCGCCGGCTTCGCCGATCACGGCGTGCACGCGGGCCTTCTTTTTGTCGGCGCGGCGGCGGATGAGCCCGGCGATCAGCTCCGACTGCACGGGCGAGCCGCCGGGGCTGTCGATATCCAGGATCACCGCCCCGCCCTCCTTCACGCCGGAAAAGGCCCGCTCGACCAGCGGCCCGGCGGACCGGATGCTGAGCGCGCCGTCCCGCCCGGCAATCAGGCCGTGCAGTTCGATGACGGGGATGCGGGTGCGGCGCCAAGGAAAGAAGTTCATCCCGCTAAGGAGGGATGCCGGCAGGGTTTAGCAACCGCTCACGGTTCGTGCAGCGCGCGGTCGAGCGCACGGGACCAGGATCCGGAGGCGACCTCGCCGGCCCACCAGGCATCGACGCGCGCCACGAACGCCGGGTCTTGCGGCAGCATGAACGCCTTCTCCAGCCGGGTGAACGGCGCCGGCACCGCCGCTGCGCAGAGTTCAGGGTGCAGCATGGCCTGGTGATCCACCTCGATCCCGTCCGTCACCATGACGTCCTCCCGCCCGGCGACGATTTCGTCGAACACGCTGACGTTGTCGCCGTGCACGGTCAGTTGGGCGTGCGTGAAGTGACTGCGCGCAAACTCCTCGTTCGAGGCGCCGGGATTGACCACGACACGCACGCCGGGCTGGTCGATTGCGGCCACACTGTTGAACCGGTCCTTGTCGGCGCAGCGCACGATGGGCCGTTTGCCATCCACCAGGGTCGGGGTAGAGAACGACGCGATGCGCTCGCGCGCCGGCAGGATGGTCACGCCGCCAACCGCGACGTCGAAGCGGTTGGCCACGAAATCCTGGTTCAGCGTGGCCCAGGTGGTTGGAACGAACTCGGCCTTGACGCCAAGATTGGCCGCGAGCTGCAGGGCCATCGCGATATCGGCGCCGCGATAGCGACCGTCGGGGTCGCGGAAGGCGAAAGGCTTGTAGTCGCCCGTCGTGCCGACGCGAAGAACGCCTGACGATTGCACGGCCGCAAGATCTCCAGCCGCGGCGGGCAGCATGTAAGTGCATATCAGAACTGCAACGATTGTATTCCGCACTATTCTGCTCCCGTACCGAAATGCTCGTGTTTGTTGTAGTGGTTGCGCACCGTTCGGATGGACGGCAACTCTATGTGTTAGAGCCGCCACAGTGTTGATTATTTATCGCAGTCGGATTGCCCTTGAGGGAAGCGCGGGATACTCAAACGCTGTCCACCCCAATCGTCTCTCAAGGAGTCCCGCCGATGCGCAAGCTCGCGATGCTGACCACGGCCATGCTTGGCCTTGCATTCGCCACCACGTCCTTCGCCCAGACCGCCGGCGGTCCGGCCAACAGCGCGCCGCAGCCCGGCCTTCCGCCCGGCGCCTCCGTCGGCGCGCCGAACGCCCAGCCGCCCAACTCGGCTGGCTCGGTCACCACCACCACGAGCCCGACGCCCACGCTCCATCGCACCCATCACTACGTGCACCACACGGTGCGCCATCCGTTCCGTAAGCCCGTCACGCCGGCGCCGGCCGCTCAGTAACCGCTCACCGCCTGACGATGGCGCCCGGATCGCCGGGCGCCATCGTTGTCAGCCGGACTTGCCGATGAGCGGGCATCCGCCCTCAGTGATCGGGCGGAATGCCTGCTCCGCCGGGATCGTCGCGACCACGTTGTAGTAGTCCCAAGGGGCTTTCGACTGGGCGGGCGTCTTGACCCGGAACAGATACATCGCGTGCACGGCGCGCCCGTCCGGCCGGATCGTGGTCGGGCCGAACAAGGCGTCTTCGATCGGCGCCGCCTCCATCTTGGCGACGACAGCGGCGCCCGACACGCTTTGCACGGACGCTGCGGCGCGCAGGTAGGCCAGTACCGAGGAATAGACCCCGGCGTGGTTCATGGTCGGCTTGCGGCCGCCAGTCCGTTCGGCAAAGCGCTGGCTCCACGCGCGGGTGCTGTCGTTCAGGTCCCAGTAGAATGCCTCGGTCAGCAGCAGGCCCTGGGCCGTCTGCAGGCCCATCGCGTTCACGTCCGTCAGGAACACCAGCAAGCCGGCCAACTGCTGCTTGCCGTCGCGGCCGATGCCGAACTCCGCCGCCTGCTTGACCGTGTTGGTCACGTCGTCGCCGGCCTGGGCGATGCCGATCACCTGGGCGCCGGATGACTGCGCCTGCAACAGGTAGGAACTCATGTCCGCGGTCCCGAGCGGCATGCGAATGTCGCCCACGACCTGCCCCCCCGCCCCTTTCACCAGCGCGCCGGCGTCGCGCACCAGGGCGGCGCCAAACGCGTAGTCCGACGCCAGGAACACCCAGCTTTTGCCACCCTGCCCCACCAAGGCGCGGGCGGTGCCGTTGGCCAGCGCCCAGGTGTCGAACGTCCACTGCACCGTGGTATGCGTGCACTGCGGCCCGGTCAGGTCGGAGGTGGCGCTGCTGGATGCGAGGAAGGTGCGGTCCTTCTCCTTCATCACCTGGTTGACGGCCAGCGCCACGGCCGAATTCGGCACATCCACCACCGCGGCCACGCCATCCTGGTCAACCCATTTGCGGGCGATGGCGGCGCCGATATCGGCCTTGTTCTGGTGATCGGCGCCCAGGATTTCGACCTTCGGCGCGCCAGGGCCGGCTTCCTTGGCGAAATCCTCGGCGGCCATCTGCGCCGCGGTGACGGAGGCTTTGCCCGACAGGTCGGCAAACGGCCCCGACATATCGTTCAGCACGCCGATCCGGATCGTGCCGCCCGGGATCTCGGCGCGGGCGAAAGCCGGAACAGCGATGGCCAGCAACAGGGCCGCGGCGGCGCGCAGGGTCATGAGCTTTTTCCTAAATGGGTGCGGTCGCGTCCAACCCGTGGCCGCCATACAGCCAGGCGAGATCGTCGTAGAATTGGTCCGGCGTCTTGGCCGACAGGATGGCGTTGCGCAGCGCCGCATGCGCGCCGGCCGGGTGGTAGATGTGGTCACCGATCGCGCGCGATTGCAGCTGAACACGGGCCGTACGCAGCACCCGCAGCCTGCGATAGTCCTCCAGCGCCTTGCCCATGTCGTCCGGCCGCGCCGCCACGCTGTGCGCGAGGCAGACCGCATCTTCCATCGCCATGCAGGCGCCCTGGGCGAGATACTGTAGCGTCGGATGGGCCGCGTCCCCCAGCAGCGCCACCCGGCCGTCCACCCAGTTCTCGACCGGGTCGCGGTCACACAGCACCCAAAGCTTCCAGTTGCTGCCGATGCGGATCAATTGGCGTGCCCGCTCGTGCACATGCTCGAACCCGCGGTGCACTTCCTCCTCCTCGACCGGCAAGCCGGCCACCGGTTCAGGGGCATCGTTGTGGAAGGTGACGACGAGGTTGAACACCTTCCAGCCGGAGAGCGGGTAGTGGACGATGTGGCATTTAGGACCCGCCCAAAGCGTCGCCGCGTTCCAGCGCAAATCCTCGGGCATGCGGTCGGTCGGGATCACCGAGCGATAGGTGGTGTGGCCGGAGACACGCGGCGGCCCGTCGCCCACCACCTGCTTGCGGATGTTGGACCATAGCCCGTCCGCGCCGATCAGGGCCGAGCCTTCGACGGTCGCTCCGTTGGCGAGCCGTGCGGTGACGCTGCTGCCGTCCTGGTCGTAGCCGGCAACCTCACTGCTGGTGCGAAGCTCGATGCGGTCACTGTCCTGGCATGCGCGCAGGAACACGCCATGCAGGTCGCCGCGATGCACCACGGCGTAGGGATTGCCGAAGCGCTTGCGGAACGGCTCGTCGAGCGGGATGCGGCAGATCTCCTCGCCGCCGATCGCATCCATCAGGCGCAGGCCATCGACATAGATCGCCATCGCGCGGGCGGCGTCGCCGACGCCGAGATAGTCGAAGGAGTGGAACGCGTTGGGGCCAAGCTGGATGCCGGCGCCGATTTCGCCCAGCTTGGACGCCTTCTCCAGCACCGTGATCCGGTGACCCTTCTGCGCCAGGCCGAGTGCCGCCGCGAGGCCGCCGATGCCGCCGCCAGCGATCAGGATGGGTGCGGTCATGACGGCGTCCTCAGGCGGAGGCGAGCCGCCGCAGCACGTCCAGCACGCCGGGGTGCTCCGCTTCGGGAAACGAGTCCAGCAGCCGTTGCTGCACCCGCGCGACGGCCGGCTGCACTTGCTGCAGCAGCGCGGCGCCTGCCTCCGTCAGCGACAGCTTCTTGACCCGGCGATCGTGCGGGCTGGCTTGCCTCAGCACCCAGCCTTTCGCCTCCAGCCGTTCCAGCACGTCGCCCATGGTGGAGCGGTCGAACGCGATCGCCGCCGCCAGGCGGGTGGCGTCCAGGCCCGGCGTTTTTTGGATCGCCGACAGCGCGGCAAACTGCACCGCCGTCAGATCGAACTTGCCGCATTCGGCGGCGAACAGGGCTGTCGAAACCTGGTGCGCCCGCCGGATCAAGTGGCCGGGCATCGCATGAAAGTCGCTCTCGCCGGAAGGATAGTGGGGCGGCTCGCATGGGGCTACTCCGCGTCCGGCTGACATGACGGCTCCGCGCCGGTGAAAGCGGACAGCGCCTTGCACGCGGCTTCTTTCTGCAATAGCCGGGGAAAGCGCGACACATCGGCGCCGAACCGCCGCGCGTTGCCGAGCTGCGGCACCAGGCAGATGTCGGCCAGACCCGGCGTGGTGCCGAAGCAGAACGGCCCCGCGCCTGGCAGCAGCAGCTTCTCGCACGCGGCGAGCCCGGCTGCATTGGTGTCCGCAGCCCAGGTGTTGACCGCTGCTTCCGGCAAGCCCGCCTCGCGCAGCGCGTTCAGCACGCGCAGGTTCTGCACCGGGTGGGTGTCGGCGGCCAGCGCCAGTGCGAAGGCGCGCACATGCGCCCGCTGCAGCGGATCGGACGGGAGCAAGGCCGGCTCGGGATGCGTCTCGTCGAGCCACTCGATGATGGCAAGCGACTGCGTCAGGACGGCGCCATCGTCGGTTTCCAGCGCCGGCACCAGGCCTTGCGGGTTGATCGCCAGGTATTCCGGCGCACGCTGCTCACCACGGCGAAGGTGGTGGAACACGTTGGTCGCCGTCAGCCCCTTGAGCGCCAGGGCGATGCGGACGCGCCATGCGGCATTGCTGCGGTAATAGCCATGTAGCTTCACGGGACTGTGCCTCCGGGTCCAGGTCTTGCGCCCGGAACGATGTTGACCGTAGGCAGATGGACAGCATACTGTCAATTCAAGCAAAAAGGGGAACGCCGATGTCCGCGACGATCGAAACGCCGGAACGCGAAGCCTTCTACAACCGGGTTGACGGCAAGAACCTGGCGCCGCTGTGGAAGTCGCTCGCCAACCTGGTGACGCCGGAGCCGCGCAGCCCGTGCCGCCCGGCAAGCTGGAAGTTCAGCGACATCCGCGCGTCCATGATGGAAGCCGGCAAGCTGATCAGCGCCAAGGAAGCCGAGCGCCGGGTGCTGATCCTGGAAAACCCGGGCCTGCGCGGGCAATCCAAGATCACCACCGACCTGTATTGCGGCGTGCAGCTTGTGCTGCCCGGTGAGGTCGCGCCCGCGCATCGCCACACCCAGAGCGCGCTGCGTTTCGTGCTCGAGGGACACGGCGCCCATACCGTGGTCGAGGGCGAGAAGACCATTATGCAGGAGGGCGACTTCGTCACCACGCCGCCGATGATGTGGCACGACCATGGCAACGAGAGCGACGCACCCATGTTCTGGATGGACGGGCTGGATATCCCGCTCGTGCAGTTCCTCGATGCCTCGTTCAGCGAGCACCATGACGGCGACGAGCAGCCGATCCTTCGCCCGGTCGGCGACAGCCATGCCCGCTACGGCGCCAACATGCTGCCGGTCAACAGCACGCGGCGCGGCAGTTCCTCGCCGATCTTCAACTACCCCTACGCCCGCACGCGGGAGGCGCTGGACCGGATGAAGCGCGCCAACGAGTGGGACGAGTGCCACGGCCTGAAGATGCGCTACACCAACCCCGAGACGGGCGGCCACGCTCTGGCGACCATGGGCACGTTCATGCAGTTGCTGCCGGCCGGGTTCAAGACGCACGGATACCGGTCCACCGACGCCACGATCTTCGTGGCGATGGAGGGCAAGGGCCGCAGCACGATCGCCGGCGAGACGTTCGAGTGGGGCCCGCGCGACATCTTCGTGGTGCCGAGCTGGCACCGCGTGGAGCATGAGGCGGACGAGGAGACGGTGATGTTCTCCTACTCCGACCGGCCGGTGCAGGAAGCGCTCGGCCTCTGGCGCGAGGACCGCGGCAACGCCTGAGTAGCAACGCACACCCTCTCCACCCGTTGGACAAACAACGGGCGGGGAGGTGCTATGGATGGCGAAACCGAAACCGCGGTGATGCCGGAAAAGGAGGCGCTGAAGCCCATCGTCGATGATGGCATCCGCGCCTATTTCGTCAGCCGCCATGATCGCGTGCAGTCTTTCGTGGACGAGCATTTCTCGCTGCGCGGCACCCTGCGCATCCACCAGGCGGCGATCGGCTGGGACATTGCGAAAGCGCCCGTCAATCTGACGCTGGCGCTGCCGCAAGCAGGATTGAAGGCCGCGGCCGCCGCCGCCCGCAAGATCGGTGCAACCAGGGCAGCGCATGCGCTGCAGACCCGGCAGATCCTGCTACGCACCCGGGTCGTTGCCGAATTGGAGTGGCTGGTGATCACCGGGCTGCTGGAGCTGCCGTTCCAGCAAGGCGAACGCACGTCCACCCGCGACGTGCTGACCGACACCATCCTGGCCGACCCGCGCGTCGCCGAACCGCTGCAGGACGCGCTGAGCGCGATCGGGCGGGAGCGTGACAGCCCCGCCTTCCGCGACCGGCTGACGGAGGCATTGACCGAATACGCCGGCACCCGCGCCGCCGCGTCGGAGATTGCGACCGGGCTGGTGACGCTCGGCGCCGGGGCGCTGACGGTGAACAAACTGACGCCGGGCATCGCGACGCTGGGGCCGAGCCTCGCCGCATTGCTGGCGCAGCAAGCGGCCATCGCGTCCTTCCCGCTCGGCAGCGGCCTCGGCGGCGTTTGGTATGGCGTGTTTCCCGCGGCGCCGACCGGCGCGATGGTGTTCGGCCTGACCGGCGGGCTGATGCTCGGGGCCACCGTGTTCGCCGCCTTTGCCGGCGTCATCACCGACCCGATCCAGAGGCGCCTTGGGCTGCATCAGCGCCGCCTGCACCGCATGCTCGATGCGCTGGAACGTCAGATGCTCGACGGTGACGCCGCCGGGTTCACGGTGCGGGACCACTACGTCGCGCGACTGCTGGATGTCTTCGACTGGCTCGGGGTTGCGCTTCGGCTGACGCGGTCTTGAGCCGAACCGACGAGGCCGCTTAACGAACTGTCAAAGCTTGGTCCGCAATGTCGAGTGACTGGCGCGCCGTGGCGCCGCGCCCCGGACCGGACCAATAACAATGGATGTCTGCCGTTGCTTCTCGTGTAACAGCAAGTTCGGCAGCCCCTACGGCTGCACCGTTGTCGATGTTTGGCCGCCGGGCCTGCCAGGGCTTGGCGCACGCGCCGCAGCGGACATGCGCAATAGCGGGCTGCCGCAGCACTTGGCAGGCTTGGGCCGCTCGGCAAGCAAACTGGCGTTCATCGGTGCTGCAACCGCTTACCTGGCGTTGCTCGCCGGCCTCGTCGCAGAGCTGCCGGTTTAGACCAGTTCCGGCTGCCGCACTTCTGGTCGCTGCGGAACCGGCCGCGGCTGGAAGGCCACCAGGAGGCAGGGCGGCAGCGGCTTCGGCGGAACCTCGGGATCGGGCCGGCGCTGCGGTCCGTCGCCATTGTCATCGCGCCGCAGGATCAGCAGTTCACGAATTGCGAACAGAAGCGGAAGGCCGAACGTCAGGCAGCCACTCAGCAGGATATGAATATCTGGACGCATTTGAGGCCTCCCGTCACAGCTTCCGAGGCTTCACCAATTAGCGCAAGCGGGACGCATTCAAGAAGATGATAGCTTAAAGCGCATTGGCTGCCGCGGCGTACATCTGGACGACCGGTGTCGCGACCGAGCCGACCGCAGTCACGATCACCGCGGCGATAAGGCCCGCGATCAACGCATACTCGATCGAGGTCACACCTGCCCGATCCAGTGAAAATCGCCCGGAGAGCCTGGCCATCCGACACCTTTTTAGAGACTACGCTAAAATCTTGCCTGGCTCGCACGTTAATGTCCGGGTGGGGCACGAACATTAAGCGACTGCTCGGCCAGGCGACCTAGGCCGGCCTTACTCCTTCCCGCGGATCAGCCGCAGTTCCCACGGCATGATGACCCGGCGGAAGATCACCGGATCAGTCCAGCCCTTCGCCTCCCGCCCGAGATGCCCGCCCTGCGGGTTGATCCAGGCGTCCTTGGGCACGTCGCCGGTATGGAGCAGAAGGTCGATGTCGCTGATCGGCACCTGCGTGTCCTTGGCGCCGCCCACCACCAGCATCGGCCCGGTCGGCTGACCGAGCAGACCCTGCTGCGCCAGCGAGAGCTTGGGGAATTCGCGCGCGAGGTCGTCCACGTCCTTCACGCCCTGCACCACGTTGAGGAAGGCCGGCACGACGTCGAACAGGTATTCGCGATTGCCGAGCAGGTTGCTGCGCAGAAAGCCAGGCTGGAACGACGCATCGATCGGCGGCGACTGCGCCACCACGCCGAGCAGGCGGCCATGCTCCTTGATCGCGAGCTTGGCCGCCCAATAGCCGCCGAAGCTCACGCCGTGGGCCACGATGCGGCCGTGGTCGATCTCCGGCCGTGTGTTCAGGTAGTCGAGCACGGCGGAAAACATGCGGTCCGCAGTTGGGCTGACGCGGATCGGGGCTTGGCCGGTGCCGGGGCTGTCCACGGCGAAGTAGCCGACGCCCTGCGGCAGGATCGCGCCGTAGGTTTCGGACACCGTCTCCTTCCGGCTGTCGAGGCCGCTGATCGCCAGGATCAGCGGGGCCGGGCGCGGCGCCTGCGGCAGGCGCAGATAGCCGACGATCTCCGCCCCTTCGAACGGGATGTGGACGATCTCGAGCGGCGGGTCGAGCAGGCGGGCGCGATCGGCATAGGCGGCGAGCGCCTTCTGGGCGGCTGCCTGCTTGCCCGGCGAAGACGGCACTGGCCACTGGCCGAAGTAGTAGAGCCGCCAGGCCCGCACGTAGTCAGCCGCTTTTATTCGCGGGTCGGTCGCCGCGTCGGCCGCGGCCATGTAACCGTCGGCGACGCGGCTCCAATTCGCCGCCCATTCGTCGGGGTCGCGAGTCTTGATGCCCGACAGCGCGGCCTGCACGTCCGCCGGGTCGAGGCCGATCATCGGGTAGTTGCCGCGCTCTGCCCGGGCCTGGGCCTCGGTGCGGATCTCGTCGATGGTGCGCTCGGGCGCCTGGGCCAGCGCGGGCGACGCGGCGGCGATCATTGCGGCGAGCAAACCGAGCCAAATCCGTGCGGGCATCGGGTCTTTCTCCTTGGCAGCATTCTTGCGATGCCGTTCGATGCGCAATCTCCGGCAAGCGCCGGCATCGTGGCAAGGGGAACAAGCATGATCGGCCTGGTCGGGGACGAGGAGCGGATGCTGACCGAAACGGCGCATCGCGTGCTGCCCGGCGGCAGCCTTGGCAACATGGCGTCCGAAACGATCATCCGCGAGGGCCGCGGCGGCCGCGTATGGGATGTCAGCGGGAACGAGTACGTGGATTTCCTGCTCGGCTCCGGGCCGATGCTGGTGGGCCACGCCCATCCCGAGGTGAACGCCGCTGTCTCTGAGCAATTGCAGCGCGGCTCGACGTTCTTCGCCAACAATGAGCATGCGATCCTGCTCGCGGCGGAGATCGTGGACGCGGTGCCCTGCGCCGAACAGGTGCGCTTCGCCAGCAGCGGCACGGAGGCGGATGCCTACGCGATGCGGCTGGCCCGCGCGTTCCGCAAGCGCAGCAAGATCCTGAAGTTCGAAGGCGGCTATCACGGCATGAGCGATTACGGGCTGATGAGCCTGTGGCCGTCGCAGCCCGGCAACTCTGCCCGCGCCGTGCCGGATACAGCGGGCATCCCGGAGTCGGTGCAGGGCGAGATGCTGGTGGCGCCGTTCAACGACCTGGCCGCCGCGCAGGAGATCATCCACGCGCACCATGACGAGATCGGCGGCGTGATCGTGGAGCCGATGCAGCGCCTGCTGCCGCCGGCGCCGGGGTTCCTGCAGGGGTTGCGCGACATCACCGCCGAATACGGCATCCCGCTGATCTTCGATGAGGTTGTGACGGGGTTCCGCCTCGCCTATGGCGGCGGACAGACCTATTACGGCGTGACACCCGATATCTGCACCTTGGGCAAGGTGATCGGCGGCGGCTTCCCGCTATCGGCAATCGCGGGGCGGGCGGACATCATGGCCCATTTCGACCGCGCCCAGGTGGACGCGCCAGCCTTCATGCCGCAAATCGGCACGCTCAGCGGCAATCCGGTGGCGGCGGTGGCCGGGTTGGCGACGCTGCGGATCCTGAAGCGGCCCGGCGCGTACGAACGCATCTTCGCCACGGGGCGCGCGATCTGGTCCGGCATGGAGCAGCGCTTCCGCGACGCCGGCATCCCCGCCCTGATCCTGGGCGAGCCGGCGATGTTCGACGCCGTGTTCACCGACCGGACCAGCATCACCGACTATCGCGGCACGTTGCAGGTGGACAAGGCAATGAGCCGCCGCTTCAACGACCGCGTCCGCGCCCACGGCGTGTTCAAGAGCGACAACAAGATGTACGTTTCGCTTGCGCATGATGAGCGGGATGTGGCGGACACGCTCGCAGCGGTGAGCGAGGCCGTGCGTTAG
>CAZZVB010000123.1:0-13604 GCA_964657445.1 uncultured Burkholderiaceae bacterium
TGATCGGGGCTCTGATCGGGGGCTGGCTATCGGACAGGATCGGCCGCCGGGTGATGTTCCTGTCCACGATGATCATGTTCATCATCTTCGCCATCCTGCAGGCCTTCGTGCCGAGCGTGGGATGGCTGGTGGTCGTCCGGTTTGTCCTCGGCATCCCGCTCGGGAGCGATATCTCCAACGGTTACACCTACATCATGGAATCGATGCCCAAGGGCGCACGGGAGGTGATGGGCAACCGCTGGCAATTCATGTTCGCGGTTGGCGAGGTCGCCACGCTTGCCGTCATTGCGGCATTCATCGTCGTCGACTTGCAGCCGGAGCTGATCTGGCGCTTGACCCTGGGGTTGGGCGCAGTGCCGGCGCTGGTGATCCTGTTGCTGCGCCACGACCTGCCGGAGACAGCGGTGTGGCTGGTGCGGCGCGGCCGGTTCCGCGAGGCCAAGGCGGTCGCCCAAAGCATGTACGGCGACGATCTGCCGATGCTGCCGGGCGAGGACGTGACCGTTCCGCACCCGCGCGCCTCGGCCTTCCTGGCCGATATCCGCAAGGACCCGATCCGCTGGCGCGCCACGCTCTATGGCTGGATCGCCTGCTTCGCCCAGGGCAGCGAATTCTCGACGTTCGGCTTCTATTTGCCCGTGCTGTTCGTGCTGGTTGGCGTGTCGTCCATCCTCGGCACGAACCTCGTGACGATGGCGCTGTACGTCCTGGCGGCGATCTCCGGCTGGGTAGGCCCGCTATTGCTGCCGAAGATCGGCCATCGCGGCATCGGGATTGCCGGATTCGGCATCGTATTGGTGTCTCTGCTGGTTGCGGCCGGTGCGCTCTACACGGGCAATACGATCATCCTCCCCTTCGCCGCGGCGGCGATGTTGTGGGGCCATTACTGGGACGCGTCGAACTGCATGACGATTCCGACCATGGTCGCCAGAGCGCAATATCGCGGCACGGCCAGCGGTTTCGCCTACATGTTTGTCAAGCTTCCGTCGTTCCTGGCCATCTTCCTGTTCCCCTCGCTATTCACCGCGATCGGGCAGGCGAGCGCCACGCTGTTCGTCGCCATCTTCCCGCTGTGCGGTCTGCTGGCGGCGATCTTCATCCTTCCGGAGGTGTACGGCTACGAGCAGGAATGATGAGTTGTTAACGCCTCTGTGACGTAGGTCACAGATGCATTTAATGCAGCCGGCCTAAGACCGTGTGGACAGGAGATCCACCGGACCATGGACAACATTATCGCCTTCTCCAATCGCGCCCCTTCCGGCACCCGCCTTCTCACCCGCGACAAGATCGACCTCTGCCTGTGGGAGACGATTTGTGACGACCCCGAGATCAGCCGGGTCGTGATCTATGAAAGCAGCACCACCGGCGAGGTGCGCGGCGGCGACCTGGTGCTGATCTACGGGCCGCAAACGCCGTGGGCGCGTTGGGGCCTCGCCCGGGAGGATGGCCGCATCGTGCTGTGGGAGTGCGGGCATGGCGTCGATATCGGCCGATTCGCCACCATGCGCGAGGCGCTGCAGGCGCTGGAGCAGAACGCCGCAACCGTTCATGACCGCGATATGCAGGGGCGGGCCAAGCCGCCTCCCGTGTTGCCCGGCATGGGCGAACAACCCAGCGTCGGTCCCTGACAGCGCCTGCGTGGGGCGGGTGCAACCCGCCCTACGAAGGGCTGCGTCCGTGCCAGACGTAGCGGCTCGACATGGTGAAATTGAACACGGCCGCCACGAAGGCGCCCGCCAGGCCGGACACGAACCAGCCTGAGCCGTGGGCAAAGATGAAGCCTGCGACACCGATGTTGGACAGCGCGCCGGTGCCGCAAACGAGGTAGAACCGCAGCAGCCCGCCTGCAGCGGCCCAGCCGCGCAGACGGCGGTCGCCATACGTAATTTCGTTGTTGAGAACGAAATTGAACGTCATCGCCACCAGAACTGCGCCCATCAAGGACCGGCCGAAATCCACGCCCGCGACCCGGTCCAGCAGGTACAGCGCCGCCATGTGCACGAACACGCCAAGCGTTCCCGTCGCCCCGAAGAGGGCGAAGCGGGCCGGAATCCAGCCCAGGCTGCGTTTCTCGGCGATCATCCCGAGATAATCGAACACAACGGTCGCGTTGAGCTTGCTCGCGCCGGAGGTCCGCTGGCGAAAGACGTAGGGCACTTCAGCAACGCGGAGCGGGCGCGGCGACGATGCGGCAATGTCGAGCAGCACCTTGAACCCGGCGCCTGAAAGGCGCGGCGCCGCTTCAAGGAACACCGAGCGGCGGATGGCGAAGAAGCCGCTCATCGGGTCGCTGATCACGGTCGGCGTCGCCAGCCGTGCAAGCCATGTGGCGACCCGGCTGGTCACTTCCCGCCCCCGGGTCCAATCGCCGGTGCTGCCGCCGGCGGCGTAGCGCGTCGCGACCACCAAGTCGCAGCCCGGATCGGCCAGACGGTCGAGCATGGCCGGGATAGCCTCCTCGTCATGCTGCAGGTCGGCATCCATGACCACGATCTTGGGCGCGGATGTAGCGAGGCAGCCTTCGATGACGGCGGTCGAAAGGCCGCGCCGCCCGATCCGCCGCAGGCAGCGGACCGGTTCACCGCTCTGAGCAGCGCGGTCAACAATACCCGCGGTGCCATCGCGCGAATCGTCATCGACGACGATCATCTCCCAGCGCCGCTGCCCGTCGAGGACGGCATGCAGTCGGCCAAGCAGAACGAGAATATTGCCCGCTTCGTTGAAGGTCGGGACCACGACCGCGACGTCCACCCCAGCGGCGGTTTCCTCTGCGCCGGGGCGAGACGTGGGTCCGGCTACTTCAGCGATGGACAAGCGCTGTGGCCCCTCACCCTGCCCTCTCCCAAAGGCAGAGGGTTTTGACTCGGTTAGCGGAAGCGGCCCAGGCGGGTGACTGCTTCGGCCATATCGGCTTCAGGGCCACAATAGCTAAACCGGACCGTCCGGTGGCCGCGCTCCGCGTCGAAATCTACCCCGGCTGCGGCGGCGACGCCAATCTCCGCCAGCATGCGGGCGCAGAAAGCGGCGCTGTCGTTGGTCCGTGCGCCGATGTCGGCATAGAGGTAGAAGGCGCCTTCTGCCGGGGACAGCCGGTCGAAGCCAGCGCCGGGCAGCCCCGCCAGCAGCAAGTCCCGGGACCGGCGATAGCGTGCGACATTGGCGGCGAGTTCGTCATGGCACTCGAAAGCAGCCTCAGCAGCGATCTGCGATATGTGCGGGGCCGAGATGAAGAGGTTTTGCGCCAGGCACTCGACGGGCCTTACCAAATCGTCGGGCAGCACGGTCCAGCCGATGCGCCAGCCGGTCATCGAAAAGTATTTCGAGAAGCTGTTGATCACGACGGCGCTTGGGCTGAACGCCGCCGCGGTCGCGATACCCTGGCCGTATTGCAGCCCATGGTAGATCTCGTCGCTGATCAGCCGGACGCCGTGCTCGTGGCACCACAACGCGATCGCCGCCAACTCATCCGGGTGCAGCATGGTGCCGGCGGGATTGCAGGGCGATGCGACGATCAACCCGGCGGGTCGGGGATCGAGGCGCTCCAGGGCTGCAATGGTGGGTTGGTAGCGCGTCTCCGCCGGCGCTTCGATCACCACCGGGTCTAGCCCGAGGGCTGCGGCGATGTTGCGGTAAGGTGGATAGTACGGCGCTGCCATTGCAATCCGGTCGCCCGGATCGAAGGCCGCCAGAAAAACCAGCGGAAAGGCGGCCGAAGCGCCCATCGTGATAGCGATCCGGCGTATGTCCGGGGCGTAACCGTACCACTCCTGGCCGTGCGCGGCGATCCGGGCCCGCAGCGATGGGCGCCCGAACGCCTCCGTGTAGCCCAGTGAAGCGCCGCTCGACAGCGCACGTTCGGCGGCCAGCACCGATCCGGCAGGGGCGCCGGTCCCAGGCTGACCCACCTCCATGCGGATGATGTGCGGTGCGCCGGGCGGAAGTGCCGCCTGCTGCGCATTGGCCGCGGCAATCACGTCCATAACGCGGAACGGCGGTATTACGGCATGCCGCCCGATCTTCAGCATCAGACGGCCCGGACTGCCGGACTACTCCAGCCGCATCTCCGTCGCGGCGATGCTGATGGACGGGTTGCGTTGGTCCGGCGTGCGATGCGCCGGGTCGGAGGGATAGCCAACGACCGACGCGCGGCAGAGCGAGAAGCAGCGGCGCAGGTCAGTCCTCTCCTGTCCCTTCAGGAACGGCATCTGGAAATCGACGGTGCCGTTCGGCGGCATGCCCGGCACCTTGAACATGTGGCACTTGTCGAGGTCGCACAGCATGTCCGCCGGACCATAGGTCGTCGATCCGTCATGCGGCGTCCCAAGCTTGATCGTGACCGGGGGCAAATCAGCCGCCATCAGCAGGAACGGGGCAAGGAGCAGGCATTTCGGCAAACGTGTCAGCATTGTGGATCCCGTTCTGCTTGTCACTCGAGGCGCAGTTCGATAGGCGTGATGAAAACGGTCGGCTTCGAATGCTCCGGCGGAGACGTCGGGTCGGAGGGATACCCCAGCACGCTCGCGCGGCAAACCTCGAAGCATCGCCGCAGGTCCACGCGGCTCTGGCCATTCAGTTCCGGCAAGCCGAACTCGACGATGGCATCAGGCGCTAGCCCATCGGCGGGTGGCAAGTTGAACAAGCGGCATTTGTGCAAGTCACAAAGCATGTCGGCCGGACCGTACACGACGGACGGGGTATGCGGACTGCTCACGAAGATGGTCGCCGGCCGGGCGCTGGCGGTGATCGTTAGGGCAACCATGGCGACAAGGGTTGCGAGCACATATGTGAAACGGCGTTTACACGTCATCCCAAGCATTAGTTGCTCCCTGCCGCGAGGCCGCTCCCCCGGCTATCTGTCGCCCATGTGCAGCTTCCGTCTGAGTCGGGCAAATACCGCGAGCATAGGATGGCATTTTCGCGGCCTGGGTCAGGCACGGGCACCGGAATGGCAGTAGACGATCGAAGGGCGTTGGACATCCCGGCGGCGACGGCGAGTGGAGCGCCCTCCTGCCCGCTCCCGCCAACCTCCGCGTGGAAGGCGCGCAGGTTGGGGTTCCAGGCGATCGCGGCCGCCAGCAAAGGTTGCGGCACGCTGCCCGGCGAAGCCGCCATTACGATGCCGGTCCCCGGCGCGATTCGCCCGGTCCCGAAGAGATTGTTCATCGTCACGGCGCAGACGACGGCATTGCCGTCGCGGTCGAGCGTGGCGAAGGTCGTGGAGGCCGGCAACGGCTGCAGCGAGCCGCCGGTAGTCGTGGTCGCCATCGCTTGCTCGGCATCCACGCCACCCGAGCGCCAGCGCGCCGCCACCGCGATCGCGCGGGCGTTCGCGCCATTGAGGTCGGATGGGTCCGCCAGCAACACGCGGTAAGCGGCCGCGGCGGCCAACCCGCCATCGGCGGGGGGCGGCAGGAACGCCACGCGATCCCGCAACGACGTGACGATGATCGGGGCCACGGTCTTGGGCAACGCCCCGCGAAGGTCGTTCAGGCTGACGCCGCCGCCAGCAATTTGGGCCGCGTTCTGGAACCGCTGCGCAAGCCCGCCTTGGTAGAGGTCACCGACCCCCTCGATGCGGAGTTGCGCCAAGGTCGCGCCCAGATCGGCCTGCACCAACTGGGTGCCTTCCGTCAGCAGACTGCCGCCCGGCGCAAACACGGCGCGGGCGCCCGGATCGGCGAGCAACGGGCCGGACACCGCCTGCAGGTCGCGGACAAGCGAGCGGGACGCGGCGACGCCGAAACGGGCGAGCTGTTCGGCAGGGGACACCAGCGTCTCGAACGGGCGGCGGCCATAGCGTGCATGCAGCGCAAACAGGCCGCGCGCCAGCGTCGGAACGGCGGCCGGCCGATCGGTCTGCGCGCCCACCGCTGCCGGGGCCACCGGGAGGAACAGGATCGCCTCCGGCACGCCACCGCCCGCGCTGGTCTTGCCCGGACTGTAGGCGAGACAGGCCCCGCCACCGCCGAGACTGGCGCGGGAGGGATAGGTGACAGCGAGGGTGAAGCCGATGGCCACCGCGGCATCGGCGGCGTTGCCGCCCAAGGCAAGGACTTCGCGGCCTGCAACGGCTGCATTTGGTTCATCCGCGGTGACGCCGCCGATGAACCCGCCGATCCGCCTCGGAGACGATCCGGGTCCGGCCACGCCGCCGCCGAAGAAGGTGTCACCGACGCTGCTGATCGCTTGACAGGCGTTAAGGGCAAGGCACAGAGCCAGCGCATTCAGAATGCGCATCCGTTTTCTGGCAGGCATCGCCGCTTTGCGTCCTCCGTCAGCCCGGTTTCGGGCCGGCTACGACGCGTGCCATAACCGGCTTCGACGTGAGCGGCAACGCTGTTCATGGCAGCGGGCGGTCTGACGCGTCCGCCGCGGGACATACGGATGAGGGATTGCGATGATCAGGCTGACGATAATGGCCGGCGCGTTGCTGATGGCGGCCATGCCGGGCGTTACCGCCGCGGCACTGACGCCAACACAGCGCGCCGAGGTCGTCGAAACGCTGCGCCAGGCATTGAAGGACGATCCGTCGATCCTGCGTGACGCGTTAGCCGCCCTGCAGGTGGACGACACGCGCCGGCAGGAAACGGCGTCGGCCGACGCAATCCAGGCGCAACATGCCGAGTTGTTCAGCGACGCTGCGGACCAGGTGACCGGCAACCCGGCGGGTGCGATCACGGTGGTCGAGTTCTACGACCCGCGCTGCCCCTACTGCCGGCAAATGCTGCCGGTCATTGCAGCGCTGGTGCAGTCCGATCCGAACGTCCGCGTCGTCTTCAAAGACATTCCGATCCTCGGGCCAGCCTCGGTGCTGGAATCGCGCGCGTTGCTGGCCGCACAGCGGCAGGGCGGTTACATGCGGCTGCAAAGCGCCATCATGAACAGTTCCGCCACGCCCACGGCTGCATCCTTGCGGGCCGAGGCCGAGCGGCAAGGCCTCGACGGCGCGCGCTTCGAACACGACATGGCCGATCCGGCGATCGAGGCGAAACTGGCCAAAAATCTTCGCCTAGCCACTCAACTCCATGTCGATGGCACTCCGGCCTTGATTGTCGGTCACCGCATGATCTCCGGCGCGGTCGAACTGGCAGACCTCCAGCGCACCATCGCAAGCCGCTGATCATCACCCCAAGCGAGGCATTGCTCTCGATTTTGTGACAAAGTAGTACGTTTCGATCCCTTCTCTAATTTTCCGCCTGTCCGCATTTTACAAACGCCCTCCATCGCCAGAGGCCGGAGGAGCGACGGAGGTGCGGGGACATGGCCGGCCGATTTGTTCTCGCAATCCACGGTGGGGCTGGGACGCTCTCGCCTGAGGTCATGACGACCGGGCTGGAACGGGCGATCCACTCGGGGCTGAGAAACGCGCTCAAAGCCGGCTACAGCGTGCTGGAGGCCGGTGGCCGGGCGGCGGATGCCGTCGTCGCTTCCGTCAGCGTTCTGGAGGATGACCCTCAGTTCAACGCCGGGGTCGGGGCGGTATTCAACGCCGCGGGCCGGATCGAGATGGATGCGGCCATAATGGATGGCCAAACCCGTGCATCCGGAGCGGTTGCGGGTATTTGCGGGCCACGCCATCCGGTGCAGGCCGCGCAGGCCGTGATGCTCCACTCGCCTCATGTGATGCTCGTGGGCGAAGGAGCGCACGGCTTCCTGCGCCAACAGGGCCTGGCGTTTGAACCCGAGGAGTTTTTCCAGACCGAACGGCGCTGGCGGGCGCTGCAGGACAAATTGGCATGCGAACGCACCGGCAAGCTGGCTCCGCTCGATGACGCCGACCGGCACGGAACGGTTGGCGCCGTAGCGCTCGACGCCTTTGGCGGCCTGGCTGCCGCGACATCGACCGGCGGCGTGACCGCGAAGATGCCGGGCCGGGTCGGCGACAGTCCCATCATTGGCGCCGGGACCTGGGCGTCCGAAACCTGCGCCGTCTCCGCGACAGGCGATGGCGAGCACTTCATCCGCGCAGGCGCGGCCCACGAAGTCTGCGCCCGCATCCGGCACGCCGGCCTCTCGGTGCACGATGCCAGCAGCGGGTTGATCGGCGAGCTGGGCGCCCGCGGCGGGTCGGGCGGGTTGATCGCCATCGACGCCGGCGGCAACGTCGCCATGCCGTTCAACTCGCGTGGAATGTATCGCGGCAGCATCGACGCCTCGGGCGCCGGGAGCACCGCCATCTATCGCGACCACCCCAGGCGGCTCGACCACGCAGGTTGAGCGCAGGCTTGTAACCGGCCGTCCCCGGCGCTAGGTCCCACTGTTGCGGGTTCAGATTGGGACCATACGGATGTCGCCGTGCCCTGACTGTGACGGGGCGCGAAAGGAAGGGTTGTGATGGGGTACCGGGTAGCGGTTGTCGGCGCCACGGGAGCGGTGGGTCGTGAGATCCTCAAGATCTTGGCCGAGCGTAATTTTCCAGTCGATGACATCGCGGCCCTCGCGTCAGGCCGTTCGGCCGGGAAGGACGTCTCGTTCGGCGACAAGCGCGTGCTCAAGGTGCAGTCCCTCGACAAGTTCGACTTCAAGGGCTGGGATATCGGGCTGTTCAGCCCCGGTGCCGCCGTGTCGGCCATCCACGCCCCGCGTGCGGCCGAGGCCGGCTGCATCGTCATCGACAATACCAGCCACTTCCGGATGGATCCGGACGTTCCGCTGGTCGTGCCGGAGGTCAATCCCGACGCGCTGAACCGCATCCGCCGCGGTATCATCGCCAACCCGAACTGCTCGACCATCCAGCTCGTCGTGGCGCTGAAGCCGCTCCACGACAAATTCAAGATCAACCGCGTCGTCGTGGCGACCTACCAGTCCGTATCCGGCGCCGGCAAGGACGGCATGGACGAGCTATGGGTGCAAAGCCGCGGGACGTTCGTGAACGATGCGCCGACAGCGCAGGAATTCACCAAGCCGATCGCCTTCAATGTCATTCCCCACATCGACCGCTTCATGGATGACGGATCGACCAAGGAGGAGTGGAAGATGGTGGTCGAGACTCGCAAGATCCTCGACCCGGACATCAAGCTGCACGCCACCTGCGTCCGCGTGCCCGTCTTCGTCAGCCACTCCGAAGCGGTGAATGTCGAGTTTGAACGTCCGGTGACGCCCGCCGAAGCCCGCGCGATCTTCCGTTCGGCGCCGGGCATTCATGTCGTCGATAGCCGCGATGACGGCGGCTATGCCACGCCGCTCGACTGCGCCGGCGAGGACGAGGTGTACGTGAGCCGCATCCGGCGCGACCCGACGGTCCCGAATGGCTTGGCGTTCTGGTGCGTGGCGGACAACCTGCGTAAGGGCGCAGCGCTGAATGCCGTCCAGATCGCCGAGGTGCTGGTGTCCCGGAGGTTGCTCGCCAAGGCCGCCTGACGGTGAACGCCTGGCTTTGGCTTGCCATTGCCGGCGTGTTCGAGGTGGCCTGGGTGGTGTTGCTGAAGCAGTCGGACGGCTTCACACGCCTTTTCTGGAGCGGCGCGACCGTGGCCGCGATGGCGTGCAGCTTCGGTGCGATGTCTCAGGCGCTCCGCGTGCTGCCGATGGGCACGGTCTATGCCGTGTGGACCGGCATTGGTGCGGCCGGTGGATTGGCTTGGGGCATCACGGTCGAGGGCGAACCGGCGGGGCTGCTGCGGATTGCCTGCGTTGGCTTAATCCTGGCGGGGGTGGCTGGGCTGCGGCTGGGGTCCTGAACACCATCTCGCGCATTGCCGTCGCGTTGACCCTCCCCACCTACGGCGCTAAGCACTTTTGTGCATTGCGGCGCACATTCGCGCTGCCCTCCGGAGCTGTTTATGAAGGATGCTCGCGACGCCTTGATGATTGGGCAACGCACCGATGGCACGACCGTCCGCCGCCCGCTATCGCCCCATCTGCAAGTCTATCGTCCGCAGTTGACCTCGGTTCTTTCGATCATGAACCGGCTTTCGGGCATCGCGACCTCGGTTGGTACCTTGATGCTGGTTTGGTGGCTTGTGGCGTCCGCCGGTTCACCCGCTGGCTTTGCTGCGATGCAAAGCTTTATGGGGTCGTTTGTTGGCATCATCCTGCTCTTTGGCTGGACTGTTGCGCTGATGTATCATTTTGTTGGCGGACTACGGCACTTGGCGTGGGACGCCGGGTATGGCTTCGACCTGCCGCAGGTTTATGCCAGTGGTTGGGCGGTCGTGGCCGCCACGGCGATCGGCACGGTGCTGGTCTGGATCATAGCATTGGTGGTGTGGCTCTGATGTCGGACGCAAAAACCTCGTCGGGCGTGCACCCCAAGGTGGATGTGATGCGCTCCCTACTCGGGCGCGCGCGCGGCATCGGCCCGGCCAAGTCGGGCGTGCACCATTGGTGGGTGGAGCGCGTCACCGCGATCGCCCTGATCCCGCTGACGATCTGGTTCATCTATGCCGTGCTGCGGCTGCTCGGCGCTTCGCAACAGGCGGTGCACAGCTTTGTGGCGAGCCCGGTCAACACCGTGCTGCTGCTGGCATTGGTAGCGATGACGTTTCACCACATGCAACTGGGTTTGCAGGTCGTGATCGAGGACTACATTCACGACAAGAAATGGCAGATGTCGTCCGTCCTATTGAACAAGGCGGTCGCTGTCGTGCTTGGGCTGTTATGCGCCGTGTCCATCCTGCGGATGGCCTTCACGGGCTGACTCTAGTTACGGACAAAAGCGAACCATGAACGCGATCTCGAAGCCTTCGAATGGCGCCTACAACATCGTCGATCACACGTATGACGTCGTGGTGGTGGGCGCAGGCGGCGCCGGGCTGCGCGCGACGCTGGGCATGGGCGCGGCCGGGCTGAAGACGGCCTGTATCACCAAGGTGTTCCCGACCCGGTCACACACCGTGGCGGCCCAAGGCGGCATCGGCGCAGCCCTGGGCAACATGGGCGAGGATGACTGGCGTTGGCACATGTACGACACGGTGAAAGGGTCGGACTGGCTGGGTGACCAGGATAGCATCGAATACATGTGCCGCGAGGCGGTGCCGGCGATCTATGAGCTGGAGCATTTCGGCGTGCCATTCTCCCGCACCGAGGATGGCCGAATCTACCAGCGCCCGTTCGGCGGCCACATGCAGGAATATGGCAAGACTCCGGCGAACCGCGCCTGCGCTGCGGCAGACCGCACCGGCCATGCCATCCTGCACACGCTGTATCAGCAGTCGCTGAAGCATGAGGTCGAGTTCTTCGTCGAGTATTTTGCGCTCGACCTGATCATGGACGAGGAAGGCGCCTGCCGCGGCGTGATCGCCTGGTGCCTCGAGGATGGCAGCATCCATCGCTTCCGCGCCCAGTCCACGGTGCTGGCGACGGGCGGCTACGGCCGCGCCTATCTGTCCTGCACCTCCGCGCATACGTGCACAGGCGATGGCGGCGGGATGGTGATCCGCGCCGGCCTGCCGGTGCAGGACATGGAGTTCGTGCAGTTCCACCCGACCGGCATCTTCCCGGCCGGTTGCCTGATCACCGAGGGCGTTCGCGGCGAGGGCGGCTACCTCACCAACGGCAATGGCGAACGCTTCATGGAGCGTTACGCGCCGACCGCGAAGGACCTGGCCAGCCGCGACGTGGTGAGCCGGTCCATGACGATCGAGATCAACGAAGGCCGCGGCGTGGGACCGAACAAGGACCACATCAACCTGCACATCGAGCATCTAGGCGCCGAGTTGCTGAACGAGCGGCTGCCCGGCATCTCCGAGACGGCCAAGGTGTTCGCCGGCGTTGACGTCACCAAGGATCCGATTCCCGTGCTGCCGACAGTGCATTACAACATGGGCGGCATCCCGACCAACTACCGCACCGAAGTTCTGCGCCCGACCGCGCAGGATCCCGACGCGGTGGTTCCAGGTCTGATGGCCGTGGGCGAAGCCGCTTGCGTGTCGGTGCACGGCGCCAACCGGCTCGGTACCAACTCGCTGCTCGACCTGGTCGTGTTCGGCCGCGCCGCTGCGCACCGGGCCGCCGAAATCCTGAAGCCCGGCGCGTCCCAGGCGCCTTTACCGGCGCGCGCCGGCGAGAACGGACTCGATCGCCTGGACCGCAAGCGCCACAACCATGGCACGTCGAAGGCCGGCCAGGTGCGTGAGCAGATGCAGCGCGCGATGCAGGCCCACGCGGCGGTGTTCCGCACCAGCGAAAGCCTGAAGCAGGGCGTGAGCAAGATGAAGTCGATCTACGCCGGGCAGGACGACATCGGCGTGACTGACCGCTCCCTGATCTGGAACACCGACCTGGCCGAGGCGCTGGAGCTGGATAACCTGGTCGCCAACGCGATGACCACGATGGTCAGCGCGGAGAACCGCCACGAAAGCCGCGGCGCGCACGCGCATGACGACTTCCCGGAGCGCGACGACGCCGAGTGGATGAAGCACACGGTGGCCCACATGGACGACCGCGGCGAAGTGGCGCTGAGCTACCGCCCAGTGCGCATGCAGACGCTGACCAATGAGGTCAGCGTGTTCCCGCCGAAGAAGCGCGTGTATTAGGGGTTCTTGACCTGTTAACCGGGCAACAATCGGCTACGAAATCACTCTCCCGGCCTGGCCGGGCTGTCGCCGGTCATAACTCGGGTCGGAGCCGTTCGCCCTCTATGTTTGCAATCAGCTTCGACATGGACACCTCGGTCCTGCAGGCGAGCTACCACAACGCATCGTGGCAAAACGCATACAACGACATTGGACGGGTCCTCGGCGAGCACGGCTTCACGCGCCAGCAGGGTAGCGTCTACTTCGGTGATGACACGGTGGACGCAGTCCGCTGCGTACTCGCCGTTCAAGAGTTATCGGGAACCTACGTCTGGTTCTCGGCAGCGGTGCGCGACATCCGCATGCTTCGGATCGAAGACAACAATGACCTCATGCCGGCTTTGCTCTCGAAGCGACCATAGCCGCTCAAGCATCGGATACTCGAATGGTTGAACTAACCCTCCCGAAGAACAGCCGCGTCAGCCAGGGCCGCACCTGGAAGGCGGCGGCCGGCGCCAAGACGGTGCGCGAGTTCAAGATCTATCGCTGGAACCCCGACGATGGCGACAACCCACGGCTGGATACTTACGAGGTCGATCTGTCCAAGATCGGCCCGATGGTGCTTGACGCGCTGATCCATATCAAGAACGACATCGACCCGACGCTGACCTTCCGCCGGTCCTGCCGGGAAGGCATTTGCGGCTCCTGCTCGATGAACATCGACGGCGGCAACACGCTAGCTTGCCTGAAGCCGATCGAGGACGTGAACGGTGCGGTCAAGATCTACCCGCTGCCGCACATGGCCGTGGTGAAGGACCTCGTCCCCGACCTGTCGATGGCCTATGCGCAACTCCGTTCGGTGGAGCCGTGGCTGAAGTCCGACACCGCCCCGCCGCCCGACGCTGAGCGCCGCCAGAGCGTTGAGGAGCGGCACAAGCTGGATGGGATGTGGGAATGCATCCTGTGCTTCTGCTGCACGACCTCCTGCCCGTCTTACTGGTGGAACGGCGACCGCTATCTCGGCCCGGCGACGCTGCTGGCCGCATACCGCTGGATCGCCGACAGCCGGGACGAATACACCGGGCAGCGGCTCGACGCGCTCGAGGATCCGTTCAAGCTCTACGCCTGCCGCACGATCATGAACTGCAC
>CAZZVB010000124.1:0-13591 GCA_964657445.1 uncultured Burkholderiaceae bacterium
TCAGACGGCAGCGATGGCGGCACCAGCGGCGGCGACGGTTCAGACGGCAGCGATGGCGGCACCAGTGGCGGCGACAGCTCCGGCGGCACCAGCGGCGGGTCCGACGGCGGATCCAGCGGCGGCGATGACGGGAATGAGGCTCAGTCCAGTAGCTGAAGCATCGTCCGCCCGCTACGCAGCGTCGCTGTCGAGCGTCGCCAGATCGACCTGCTGGATCGAGAACCACACCGGGTCTGGATTACGGGCGGCCGATCGCAGGATGGGCTTGATCACGGACAGCAGATCGTCGAGCGAGCGGAACGGCGTCATGCTGTCCTCGCCCTCGGACGCGCGCATCACCAGACCATACCCGGGCTTCGCCAGCTTGGCGCCCAAGCCGCTACGGCCAGCGGGCGGCGCTGGCCGTAGCAGTTGGGTGACGTTCGCTGAAACCGTTGACGGCGCTGGCTCAACACGTGGCGGCGGGTTTGGCTGGGCGGGCGCTGGCTCCGGCTCTGGCGAAGCGGCTGCTGCGAACAGGTCTGGCTTCGGTGCCGCTTCGGCCGGTTTCGTCACTGGCAGGGCTACCGCAGCCTTTGCGTCCGCACGGCGCAGCTTGCCTAGCAAGGCATAGATCGCCGCGGGCGTGCAGCCATACTCGGCCGCGACGTCGGCGACCTTCCGATGCTCGACATCGATCGCATTCAAGATGCTCTGGTGGTCCGCCCTACTGATCCGAGCCATGGCCGCCCCTTGCGCGCGTGGCGGACACCGACTCCGCCGAAAGAACATACTATGAACATGACAGCGATCCGCGGCGGTGGCTAGCGAAAAAATCTCAGCCACGTGGCTTCGTGTCTGGCGAGACCCTGCGGCAGCGGACGTGCACGGCGGCGGAAGCAGCCAGGCAGTCCGGTGCGCGCGGCGGCTCGCAACGACGGTCGGAAACCTATGAAGCGGAACTATCCACCGCCAGCGCATATCGCCGGCAGTGCTGCAAATACGCCCCCTCGTGCAAGGACACGAGATCGACGACGCTGTTCCATAGCCAGGACGGCGCATCCAACGACTTCGAGCGGTTTCGCTGCAGCTCGGACAACCATCGCTGGCGATCGTCGTCGCTCATCTGCCGCGCATGGCCCCGGCCCACGACATGCGCCAGGAACTCGGCGACGCGCATCGCCTCGTCTTGCGATAGGTCCTCGATCTCCAGCTTGAGGTCCTGCGGCAGCAGTTCGCGCACGAACACGGCCTTGTCGAGTAGCCGGCCGGCAAGCATGCGGCCGCCGAGGAAAGGCGACAGGGCGCTCGCGCCCGTGACGACGCGTTCGGCATTGTCACGCGGCATGTCCGCATCGAGGCTGCGCGGTGCTGCGGCCGTGACACCCTCCTTCACGTCCATCAGGCAGTGGCGCTGCGAACGCCCGTTGCCGATCGCTACAAGAACCGCGATGCGCAGGCGGCCCAGCGAGCTGCAACCCTTTCGCCAATAAGCAGCGTCCTGCACCGAGACGTCGGCGTCATCCTCGCGTGACCGCAACGAGGTGACGAGCCGCTTGACCGTGTCCTCGGCAAACAAGGCGTCCACGGCTTGCCGTTCCGGCGTGGTCAGCGGCCAGAACCGCTTGCCCAGGGGAATGACAGGCTCGACGCCTTCGATGCGTTCATCCGCCAAATGCTTCCAGGACCGGCCGGCCGCAGCGCGCATGACCTGGCGGACTGTCTTCGGCATCGAATCCTTCGCGTCCACCGTCTCATCCTGCGCTTCGGCAAAGGCCGACTCATAGCCGTCGACCATGCGTTCCAGCATGTGGGCCGTGGTGACGCCGGGCAGATCGGACCCGCGGGCCGCCATCGCCAGCGATAGCGCCAGGCGCACCATGTCGTGCGCCGGATTGCCGATCACGGTTTGATCGAGGTCCCGGATCTGGATGGCCAGCGCGCCATCGGTGCTTGCAACCGGACCGAGGTTGCCGACGTGGCAGTCGCCGCAGATCCAGACAGGCGGACCCTCCGGAAGGGCCCGGCGATCCGATCCCTCCAGCCATTGGTAGAACTGCACCGTGCTGCCGCGGACGAAAGCGTGGGCGGATGCGGCCATCTTGCGGTTGCGTTCGGCGATTAGCGCGTCCGCGCGTGCGTCAGGATCGATGCTTTGCTTTTTCCCCATCGGCCCAGTCAACACAGGGCCAACCCGCTCACAACTCAACAACGCGTTGGGCGGACTTCACGCGCCCCTAAAGATCCTTCACCAACCGCAGCGCGTCGAACACCGCGGCATGGATGTTACGGCTCGCCACCGCGTCTCCGATCCGGAAAAGCTGATAGTCGCCTTCTGGATTGCAGACGACCCGCTGCGGCCGGCCGGCCAGCAAGGCGGCGTGATCGACCTCGCCGCCGTTGGACGAGCCGGGCTTCAACGCCTCGTACAACTCGTCCGATGGGATCGTGCCGTGTTCCACAACGACGTGGTCCACGCGGCGTTCCTCCTGCCCGGCGCCATAGTCGCTGCCCAGCACCGCAACCAGGCCGTTGCCCTCGCGGCGCACGGAGACCAGCCTGGTATTGACCGTCACGCGCACGCGCTTGCGATTGAACACGCGTGCGTAGGCGGCGTGGTTCAGGCCGCCGATCTCCGGCGCAAGCATGCGTTCGGGCGTGACGAGTTCGACCTCCGCGCCCGCCTCCGCCAGCATTTCGGCGGCCTGCATGCCGGGATGGTTGCCGTTGTCGTCGAACACCAGCACGCGGCCGGACACGGCAGCCGAGCCGCCCAACACATCCCAGCTCGACACGACCAGATCGCTGCCCTGCCGCAGCACCTCGGTATCCGGCATGCCGCCGGTGGCGATCACGACGACGTCCGGCTCCAGCGCGTGCACGCCTGAGGTGTCGGCGTAGGTGTCGTAGCGCAGTTCGGCGCCCAACCGGGCGAGTTCGGACAGGCGCCAGTCCACGATGCCGATCAGTTCGCGGCGGCGCGGGGTGCGGGTGGCGAGCAGGATCTGCCCGCCGGCGCGCGAAGTCGCTTCCAGCACCGTGACGCGGTGGCCACGCTCCGCGGCCACCCGCGCCGCTTCCAGCCCGGCAGGTCCCGCGCCCACCACCACGACGTGCCGCGCGGGCCCCGTGCCGCGCGGAATGACGTGCGGCATCGTCGCCTCGCGGCCGGTGGCCGCGTTGTGCACACAGAGCGCTTCGTTGCCTTCATAAATACGATCCAGGCAATAGGTGGCGCCTACGCAGGGGCGTATGCGCTCTTCCTGCCCGGCAGCGATCTTGCGCGCGATGTGCGGCTCCGCGATGTGGGCGCGTGTCATGCCCACCATGTCCAGCTTGCCGGACGCGACCGCATGGCGCGCAGTGGCGACATCGTTGATGCGGGCGGCGTGGAACACCGGGAAGCGCGTCGCCGCGCGCACGTCGCCGGCGAAGTCCAGATGCGGGGCGGACGGCGTGCCGTGAATCGGGATCACGTCGGACAGCGCGTTGTCGGTGTCCATGTGGCCGCGCACGATGTTGAGGAAATCGACCGTGCCGCCGGCGGCGAAACGGCGGGCGATCTCCATCCCGTCTTCGCGGGTCAGCCCGATATCCCAGTCCTCGTCGGCAACCATGCGAACGCCGATCAGGAAATCCGGGCCGGTGGCGGCCCGCATCGCCTCCAGCACGCGCACGGAGAAACGCATGCGGTTGTCGAGGCTGCCGCCGTATTCGTCGCTGCGCTGGTTGGTCGCCGGAGACCAGAATTGATCCGGAAAATGGCCGTAGGCGTCGATCTCGAACCCGTCCAATCCGGCCGCCTGGATGCGTTGCGCGGCCGCCGCGTAGTCCCGGATGACGCGCTCGATATCCCAGGCCTCGGCCTGCTTCGGGAAGCCGCGATGCGCAGCCTCCCGCACGCGGGACGGCGCCAGGATGGGCAGCCAATCGGCCTTGTTCCACGCCGTGCGCCGGCCGAGATGAGTGAGCTGGATCATCACCGCCGAGCCGTGCTCGTGGCAGTCATCGGCCAGGCGGCGCAGCCAGGGCACGATCTCGTCCTTGTAGGCCAGCAGGTTGCCGAACACCGGCGGGCTGTCGGGCGACACCACGGCGGACCCGGCGGTCATGGTCAGCGCGATGCCGCCGCGCGCCTTTTCGACATGATAAAGCCGGTAGCGATCCTTCGGCATGCCGTCCTCGGAGTAGGACGGCTCGTGCGAGGTGCTCATCAGGCGGTTTCGCAACGTCAGGTGGCGCAGTTGGAACGGCTGCAGCAGCGGGTCGCGGCTGATGGCGTTCACTGGTCCACCACAAGGTCGCTGAGCGCGTAGGAACAACATAACAGCGCCATGCCGGCGTCGATCTCGTCCGGCAGGATGCCACCATCATGGCGCATGTCCACCTTGCCGGAAACCAGCCGGACCTTGCAGGTGCCGCAGACGCCCTTCCCGCATTTCGCCGCCAGCTTCACGCCGGCCCTGCGCGCCATCTGCAGCACCGGCTTACCCGGCGGGCAGACAACGCTGCGGCCCTGCCGGGAGAAGGTGACAGTGAACCCGGCGGCATCCGCGGCTGGCGTATCGTCGGGCACCATTCTTGGCGTTTGCGGCGCGGGCGGCGCTTCGTGCACCGCAGGCGGCGGCAGGCCCAGCCCGGCGGTCATGCGTTCGACGTACCAATGGCAGAACTGCTCGACCAGTCCTTCCGTATGTGGCGAGTATGGGCCGGGCGTGTAGGCCGGGCTTTGCACGCCGGCCTGCGTCATCTCGACCAGCGCCGCGTCCTGCCGGTTGGTCGCGTCCCACACCGCGGTGAGATTTGCCAGGTCGTAGTCCACGCCTTCGACGGCGTCCCGGTGCACCAGCCAAGTGGTGCGCACCAGCGTCCGGTCCGGGCCGAGCGGCAGGGCACAGAAGGTGACGGCGTGGTCGCCCATAAAGTGGTGCCATGAATTGGGCTGCGTCCAGAAGCTCAGCGCGCCCACGCGGCTATCGTCCACGCCGCCGAGCGGGACCCGGCAGGCGGCGCGCGTGTCCAGCGTGTGGCTCTCGCCCGCGCGGTCGAGCGGCAGGCGTTCGGTGCGAAACCCGGTGGCGCGCCCGGTCAGCAGTTCCACCCGGCGCGATGGCAGCCCCGCGGCTTCCCACGCGGCGTGCGACCCGGCGACGGTCGCATCGTATTGCGCCGCCTGCTCGCGCTCAGCGTCGTCCAGAGAGTCCGGGGCAAAGCCGAAGCCGTATGCGAACAGGGCGGTGGTCAGCTCCGGATGGTTCGCGCTGCAATGGTAGCACTCGCGATTGTTCTCGATCACGAGCTTCCAATTGCCCTGCTCGATAATGTCCACCTGGCGGGCGATGCGCGCCTTGGCGAGGCCGTGCGGCCGCAGGTACGGCTCCATGATGGCCGCCATGTCGTCGATGTCGGGCGGAGGGTCGCTGGACAGGCACACGAACAGCAACCCGGCGATGGAGCGCAGCGCGATCGGGTGCAGCCCGCGGCAGGACGGATCGAAGCCGTCCCCCATGTGATCAGCGAAGAGCAAAGCGCCGTCCAACGCATAGGTCCAGCTATGATAGCGGCACACCAGATTGCCGGCTTTTTGCCGGCCTTCAGGCACCAGCTGAGCGCCACGGTGACGGCAGACGTTGTGGAACGCCCTGACCTGCCGGTCCCGGTCGCGCAGGATCATGATCGGCGCCTCGCCGATGTGCAGCGCCAGCACATCGCCGGGTTCGGCTACATCCGGCTCCTGCGCTACGAAGATCCAGTGCCGGTGGAAGATCGTCGCCATGTCGGCGCGGTAAATGGCGTCGTCGGTATAGAACGGCGCCGCCAGGCTGTGCCACGGGCGCCGGTTGCGCAGAAGGTCCGTCAGGCGGTCATCCATCGCAGTGGTCCCCGTCAGCCGCGCAGGCGTTCGGACCGGCGGCGCATCAGCTCGATCATCATCAGCAGCGTCGTCGCGAGCAGGATCAGGATGGTCGCGGCGGCGAGGATGGTTGGCGAAACCTCCTCCCGTATGCCGGTGAACATCTGCTTGGGCAATGTGCGCTGGTCCGGGCCGGCCAGGAACTGCACCAGCACCGTCTCATCGAACGAGGTTACGAAGGCGAACAGCGCGCCGGAGATGATGCCCGGCAGGATCAGCGGCAAGGTGACGGTTCGGAAGGTGTGCAACGGCGCGGCGCCCAGGCTGGCGGCGGCGCGGTTGAGGTTCATGTCGTAGGTGCTGAGCGTCGCGGTGACGGTGATGACGACGAACGGGACGGCCAACGCCGTGTCCGCCAGGATCAGCCCCGTCAAGGTGTTCAGGATACCGAGATTGCCGAAGAAGAAATACATGCCGACGGCGGTGATCACGACGGGCACGATCATGGGGGAGATCAGCAGCCCCGTCATCAACCCGCGCATCGGCGTCTCGCGCCGGGACAGCCCGTGCGCGGCCAAGGTGCCGAGGATCGTGGCCAGCATCGTGGTGGCCACGCCAACCACCAGGCTGTTCCAGATGGCGCCGGTCCAGCGCGGGTTCTCGAAGAACTCCGCATACCAGCGCCAGGAAAAGCCGGCCAGCGGGAAGGTGAAGAACGGCTGCGAATTGAACGAAAGCGGGATCACCACAAGGATCGGCGCGATCAGGAACACCAGCACGGCGATGGAGAATACCCACAACGCAAAGCGGGCGATGCGCTCGCTCGGGGTCGCGTAGGCCGGCATTGCCATCAGCCGAACCGCACGCGCTCGACCCCGAGCACACGGGTGTAGATGATGTAGATCACCAGCGTGATGGCCAACAGCATGGCGCCGAGCGCGGACGCCATGCCCCAGTTCAGCTCCCGGTTCATGTATTGCGCGACGAAGCCGCTGACCATCTGGTCCTCCGGCCCGCCGACCAGCGCCGGGGTGATGTAGTATCCTAGCGAGAGGATGAAGGTCAGTAGGCAGCCTGCGCCGACGCCGGGCAGGGTCAGCGGCATGTACACCCGGCGGAACGCGGTGAACGGCGTGGCGCCCAGCGAACGGGCGGCGCGCGTCAGGCCCGGGGCGATGCCGCTCATCACGCTGTAGATGGGCAACAGGGTGAACGGCAATTGGATGTGGATCATCGCGACCAGCGTGCCGGTGCGATGAAAGATGAGTTGCAGCCGTTCGTGGATCAGCCCGAGCGCCAGCAGCGTGTCGTTGATCACACCGTGGCTTTGCAGCAGGACGACCCAGGCGGTGGTGCGCACCAGCAGCGAGGTGAAGAACGGCAGCAGCACGACGATCATCAGCGGGTTACGCAGCTTCGGCGGTAAGGACGACAGCAGCAGCGCCACCGGGTAGCCGAGCAGCAAGGTCGCAAATGTCACCAGGGTGGAAATATACAGCGTGCGGCCGAACACGGTGACGAACACGGCGTCGTTGCTGGCCACGCGCACCAACTGCCCATCGGCGTCGATATGCATGTCCATGGTCTGCAGCAGGTAGAATGGGGTGACCGGCCGGGCGGCGCGGGCGAGCACCGACCACACCTCGCGCCCGCCCCAGATCGGGTCGGCGGCGATCATGGCGGCGCGGTAGGGGCCGCTGCGAACTCGCGACATCGCCCGTGCCGTGGCGACGACGGCGCTGCGGGCGCCGGGCATTTCGTAGTTGATGCGCTTGCCGATGGTGCCGGCCTGCTGCGCCGCCTGCGCGGCCTTGAGGTCGGCTGCCATGGCGGCGAACACCGCTTCGTCCGGCACGTCCTTACCGTCCCAACCCGCCAGCGCGGCGACAGTCTGCGGGGCGAGTCTGGCGACGTCGGGGTCGTAGACGGCGCGATAGAGCATCGTCCCGATCGGCACGATGAAGATGACGAGGATGTAAAGCAGCAAGGGCGCCACCAGCATCAGGGCGGACAGACGCTTGGCTCGCTCGGCGCGCCTTAGGCGAGTCCGAAGCGGCGACACCACTCCCCCTCCCGCGCTTCGCGGGAGAGGGCCGGGGTGCGGGCTTGCAGTGCTGACGTAGCTGCTCACAGTTGTGTCTCCGGGCCCCTCACCTTGCCCTCTCCCAGAGGGAGAGGGTTAGGGCTATCGAGGCGCCGTGCTGTGCTATTGCGCGAGCCAGGTGTTGAAGCGCTTGCGCAGTTCTTCGCCGTGGTCGCCCCAGAAGAAGTAGTCTTGCACCAGTTCGGTCTTAGTGTTTGCGGGTGCGGTCGGCAGGTCGGCGAGCACGGCGGGCGTGATCTTGGGGATCGCGTCCACGTTGGTCGGGCCGTAGGAAATGTATTTGGACTGCTCCGACATGTTCACCGGGTCGCTGGCGAACTTGATGAACTTGTAGGCGCCGTCCACGTCCTTGGTGCCCTTCGGGATCACCCAGAAATCGTAGTCGGGCACCTGGCCGTCCCAGACGATCTTGAAGTTCTTGCCGTCCTTCTTGGCGGCGTCGTAGATGCGGCCGTTCCAGGCGGTCGTCATCACCACCTCACCGCTGGCCAGCAGTTGCGGCGGCTGCGCACCGGCTTCCCACCAGACGACATCCTTCTTGATGGTGTCGAGCTTCTTGAACGCGCGATCCACGCCGGCTGGCGTCTTCAGCATCGCATAGACCTGATCACGCGGAACGCCGTCCGCCATCAAGGCAAATTCCAGATTGACGAACGGGCTCTTTTGCAGGGCGCGCTTGCCGGGGAACTTTTGCAGGTCGAACAGGTCGGCAATCGTCGTCGGGCCGGACTTCAGCTTGTCGGCATCATACGCCAGCACGGTGGAGTAAACGATGGTGCCGACGGCGCAATCCGTCGTCGTGCCCTCGAGGAACTTCTTCTCGTCGCCGATCTTCGACCAGTCCAGCTTGAGGAACAGGCCGTCCTCGCAGCCCTGCAGCGCGGTCTGCGTATCGACGTCGATCACGTTCCAGGACACGGCGCCGCTTTCGACCATGGCGCGAATCTTGGCGATCTCACCATTATACTCTTCGGTCTGGATCTTGGTGCCGGTCGTCTTTTCGAACGGCTTGAAATATGCCTCGTCCTGGCTGCGCTGATACGCGCCACCCCAGGACACGACCGTCAGCGACTCTGCCATTGCGGCGCTGCCGAACAACAACGCAACGCTCGCGACACCCGCCATATAAGCTAGTCTACGCATAGGTATATCCTTTTCGTTGCAGGGAAGTCTCATGCATCCAAGGCCCGGCAGTCCGTCCAGGCCCAACCCACCGTCACGGCGGCACCCGGCGCCAGGGTGCCGCGCTCATCGCTGGCCGGCACCTTGACTATGAAGTCGTCCCGGCCTGCCAACGATAATCTGACACGGCGGTGGTCGCCGAGGTAGATCATCTCCTCCACGCGGGCGGGAAAACGGTTGTCGCCCGCGGCATCGGGCGGATCGATCACGGCGCGCTCCGGGCGGATCGACAGCATGGTCCGCTCGGCACCGGGGTTGACCGCCAGCGCCGTGACTTCGGTGCCATCATCCAGCCGCACCCGCAGGCTCGTTCCGCTGCGCGCGACCACTGCGCCGGGCAGCCGGTTGTTCTCGCCGATGAACTGCGCCACGAAGGACGTGCCCGGACGCTCGTATAGGCCCACTGCGGTATCGAGTTGCTGGATGCGGCCCTCGTTGAACACGGCGATGCGGTCCGACATCGTCATCGCCTCTCCCTGGTCGTGCGTGACGTACACCATCGTGACGCCCAGGCGTTCGTGCAGGTGCTTGATCTCGATCTGCAACTGCTCCCGCAATTGCTTGTCCAGCGCGCCAAGCGGCTCGTCCATCAGGATCAGCTTCGGCTCGAACACCAGCGCGCGCGCCAGGGCGACACGCTGCTGCTGGCCGCCGGAAAGCTGCGCAGGCCGGCGATCCTCGTAGCCGGACAGCCGCACCGTCTTGAGCGCCTGATCGACCCTGTCGCGGATTTCGCCCGCCGGACGGCGGCGCACCGATAACGGGAAGGCTACGTTCTGCCGCACCGTCATGTGCGGGAACAGCGCGTAGTTCTGGAACACCATGCCGATGTCGCGCTTGTGCGGCGGCAAACCCTCAATGGACTTGCCATCTAGGTAGATGCGGCCGTCGGTCGGCGCCTCGAACCCGGCGAGCATCATCAGGGTCGTGGTCTTGCCCGAACCGGACGGCCCCAGCAGTGTGAGGAACTCGCCCCGGTGGATTTTGAGGTTGAGGTCGCTGACAACGAGGTTCAGCCCGTCGTAGCTCTTTTGCAGAGCCACGAACTCGACGAAGGTGCTGGACGCGGCCGGGTGAGTCTCCGCAGCGCGGTCGAGACTCATCGTGGTATCCAATCGATGCTCCTTCTTGTCGGCACGATGGACTGTTGCACAGCCAGTCGTTGCGCGTTGTGAAGCAAGCTACGTGCCAGGGTGCGGCGTCATTCCCGGGCGTTGCAGGCGCAGGAAGCCGATGTCGTGCCGGGTGCGCCCGTCGCGGGTGGCAAGATCGGCCAGGATCTCCCCAATGACGCTGCAGAATTTGTAACCGTGGCCCGAGCAGGGCGAGGCGAGCACGACTTGCCGGTAGTCCGGATGATGATCGAGAACGAAGTGTTCATCGGGCGTGTTGGTGAACATGCAGGCACGCAGGGCCATCGTCGGGCCGCTGCCGTCCGGGAAGTATCGCCCGGCGAATTGGCGCAGCAACGCCTCGTCCACCTCGTCCACGTCCCGCCGCATGTCATCGGCCGCCATCGTCTCACTCAGGTGATGGTAGCGGCCAAACTTGAAGCCAGGCACCTCATAGACCGGGAAGCCGTAATAACGGCCTTCCTCCACTTGCAGGTTGAACACCGGAAAGCGGTCCACACTGAACAGCTCCGGCCGTTGCGGCTGCAGCCAGGCCAGAACCTGGCGCTCAGCCACGGCGCGCCCTGCGAGCGGGGCGGCCAGGTCGCCCATCCATGCCCCGGCCGTGATCACCAGCCGCGCAGCTTCGTAGCGCCCGCGCGTGGTGCGAACGACGACACCCTCGCCGCCTGCCCTCGCCTCCCAGCCCAGCACCAGCTCGCGCGCCTGGATCACCGCCCCGGCCGCCTGGGCCGCGAAGACGTGGGCCACGATCGCCCGCTCACTGGCAATCAGCCCGCCCTGGGGCTGGAACACCGCGCGTGACCCGGCGGGCAGACGGTAGCCCGGGAAGCGGTCGTTCACCTGGGCATCGGTCAGCACCTCGTGCGCCAACCCATGCAACCGGGCGGAGGCCAGTGCGCCGTTGAACAGCGGATCGTCCTCCGGCCCACCATCGATGGAGCCTGTGGTGACGAGCAGGGTTTGCCCGGTTTCCCGCTCGGCCTCGTGCCAAAGCTGGTAGGCCCGGTGCAGCAGCGGGACGTAGGCCGGGTCCTCGTAATAGGGCAGCCGGATGATACGGGTCAGGCCGTGGGACGAGCCCATGGAATGCGGGATGTCGAAGCGCTCCAGCCCCAGCACGCGCTGGCCGCGGCGCGCGAGTTGCCAGCACGTGGCACTGCCCATGCCGCCCACGCCGATGACGATGACGTCGTATGTCACAGCGGCTGAGCCCTCATCGTCACCTCGGAACGTTCGGGCATTGATAGCACGCGGCATGCCAGCCGATAGCGCTTCCGCAAAGGCGGTTGTGCTGGCAGCATCCGCGGCGATAGCGGGAGGGTGGCCATGCTGACGGCAGAGCAAGTGCGGTTCTTCGAGACGAACGGCTACCTCGTGGTGGACGACGTGGTCACGCCGGAGCTGCTGACCCGGCTGCGTGCCGATTTCAACGGCTGGGTCGAGGACAGCCGCGGCAAGGATGCCTCCTACGGTGAGATGCTCGACGGCCGGGCGCGCTTCGACCTGGAGCCGGGTCACAGCGCGGATGTGCCGGGTCTGCGGCGGGTATCTTCGCCCGCCGAGATTTCGGACGCGTTCTACGAGGCGATGAGCGGGTCGCGCATGGTCGAGGCGGTGGCGGACCTGATCGGCCCCAACGTCAAGCTGCACCACACCAAGATCAACTCGAAGCTGCCGAACACGCCGACCAAGGTGGAATGGCACCAGGACTTCCCGTTCACCCCGCATAGCAATGACGACCTCGTCACTGCCCTGCTGATGATCGACGAGGTGACGGAGGACAACGGCCCGCTGGAGGTGCTGCCCGGCAGCCATAAGGGCCCGATCGAGAGCCTATGGCATGATGGCCGCTTCACTGGCGCGGTTGACCCGGCGACCACCCGGCGCTGCCAGGCGGAGGCGGTGCTGTGCACGGGCAAGGCCGGCGCGGTCTGCCTGATGCACACCCGGTTGCTGCACGGTTCGGCGCCAAACCGGTCGGACCGGGCGCGCACGCTCTACATCGTGGTCTATTCGGCGGAGGATGCGATCCCGCTCGCCGCGAACCCGGTGCCGAGCCGCAACGAGGGGCTGATCGTGCACGGCGAGGCGACCGGGACCGTGCGGACGGTGCCGTTCACGCTACGGCTACCGCAGAAGCCGAAGGGGGCGTCGTTCTTCGTGCAGCAGGCGGAAGCGGCCGAGTAGGGGCCGGGCGTAGCCTGCATCTTCTGGTGCGGGCTACCCGTCACATCCGCCGGACATTCGTAAACAAGGGCTGCCCCACCAGCATCCCATGCAGATCGCTTCGATAAACGGTCGGCTGCCGGAACAGGCCCAGCGGCACGTAGGGCACTGACTGAAGCGCCTCGGTCTGCAACTCGCGGCAGATCGCCTGCTGCTCGGCCAGGGGCTCCGTCACCAGCCATTGGTCTCGCAGCGCCTCGATCCGGGGGTTGGTGGGCCAGCCGGCCCAGGCCTTCAGCCCGTCGCCGCGCAACGCGTTGTGGGCTGCCGGCGTGGAGAAATCGATGCCGCTGGAGAAGGTGGCGAACATGTTCCAGCCGCCCTGCGCCACCGGCTTGCTGTTGTTGACCCGGGCCAGCACCGTCCCCCAATCCGCACTCACCTGCTGCACGTTCAGCCCGAGGTCGCGGCACAATTGGTAGGACACTTGGCAGACCGCATTGATGCGCGGCACGTCAGTGCCGACCAGCATGGCAATCGGCGCACCGTCATACCCGGCGTCCTTGATCGCCAGGCGCCCGGCCGCGAGGTCGCGCGGCCCGGTGATGACGTCCATCCCGGCGTCGGAGGCGAGCGGGGATTGCGGCGTGAAGATGCCGAGCTTGTCCTGCCACAGCCGGGCGTCATCGCTGGCGACCGCCATCATGCAATCCGCCTGGTTGATACAGCCCAGCACGGCGCGGCGGATCGCCGGGTTGTCAAACGGCGGGTAGAGCTGATTGAAGCGCAGTTGTGCGATCAGTCCCCGGCCCTCGACCTGGTTCACCGTCAGGTTGCGGTCGGCGCGGAGCTGGGACATCAGGTCAACGGTCGGCTGCTCCCACCAATCCACCTCGCCGCGTTGCAGGGCGGCTGCGGCAGTGGAGGGGTCCGGCAGGGTGTGCCACTCGATGCGGTCAAAATGGGCGATGCGAGGTCCGGCGGTGAAGCTGGCCAAGCCGTCCTGGCGCGGGACGTAGCCGGCGAAGCGCTTGTACACGGCCAGCGACCCGGCGACCCGCTCGTCCGGCGCCCAGGCGAACGGGCCGCTGCCGATCAGCTCGGGGACCGGGCGGGCGGCTGGGGTCGCGGCCAACCGCGCCGGCATGATGGCGGGAATGTAGCCCGTGG
>CAZZVB010000125.1:0-13579 GCA_964657445.1 uncultured Burkholderiaceae bacterium
ATGCGGGTCGCGCGCGTGGCTTGCTTCTGCCACGACGTTGGCCGGCAGACGGCCCTCGCGCATCAGGAAGTAGGGCTGATCCTCATAGGCCGGCATGGCGCAATCCGGCGACACGCCGAGCGTCTCGGCCAGGCGCCTGGCGAACGCGGCGGAGGTTTCGGCGGTGGCGTCGCCTTTCGCGACGTCGGGGTCTGCCATAAGGGCAGCGTCCACCCACACCGGTTCGCCGTCACGCCGCCAAACCGCGTTCAGCGCCCAGCGCGGAGTCTGCTCGCCGGGATAGTGCTTGCCGGAGCCGTATTGCAGCGCCGGGCTGTTGGCCCACAGCGCCATCAATCGCCGGATCAGGCGTCCTGCCTCGCGCCGCTTGGTCGGGCCCAGCGCGTCGATCGTCCACTCCGCGCCGTCCGGGTCGCGATCGGAGACGAAGGTCGGTTCGCCACCCATGGTCAGCCGGACATCACCGGCCTGCAGCGCCGCATCGACGCGCAACCCAGCGTCCTTGATCGCTTCCCATTGCGACGATGCATAGGGCTTGGTGACGCGCGGCGTCTCCTCCACGCGGGTCACGCGCATCTCGAAACCGAACTCGGTCTGCGCGGGCTCGACCAGGCCCGAGATCGGCGCGGCCGAGGCGGGCTCGGGCGTGGCGGCAAGCGGGATATGGCCCTCGCCCGTCATCAGCCCGCTGGTTGCGTCCAGCCCCACCCAGCCGGCGCCAGGCAGGTACACTTCGGCCCAGGCGTGCAGGTCGGTGAAGTCTTCGACCGCGCCGGCCGGACCTTCGACGGCGACGATGTCGGGCTTGAGCTGGATCAGATAGCCCGAGACGAAACGGGCCGCGATGCCGAGGTTGCGGAACGCTTGCACGAGTACCCAGGCGGAGTCGCGACATGACCCCTGCCCGGCCTGCAGCGTCTCCTCCGGCGTCCAGACCCCCGGCTCCATCCGCACGATGTAGCCAATCCGGTCGCGCACTGCGCGGTTGACCTCGACCAGGTAGTCCACCGTGGTCTGCCCGTCGGGGCCGATATCGGCCAGTAGCCCAGCGAGCAGAGGCCCTGGCGTTTGCGCGCGGCGAAATGGCGCGAGCTCGGCTTCGAGCACCGGGTCATAGGCGAAGGGCACCGTCTCGGCATTGGGTTCAAGGAAGAAGTCGAACGGGTTGATCGTGGCCATGTCGGCCAGCAGGTCGACGGTGACGCTGAAATGCGTGACACGCTCCGGAAAAACGATCCGGGCCAAGAAATTTCCCTGGGGATCCTGCTGCCAGTTGATGAAATGCCCAGCCGGCTCGATCGCCAGGGCGTAGGACAAAATGGGCGTTCGTGCATGCGGCGCAGGCCGGAGACGGACTGTCTGAGGCCCCAACTGCACCGGCCGATCGTAGCTGTAACTGGTGCGGTGGGTCAGAGCGACGTGCAACGCCATGAGCGGATAGTCTCCGGAAAAGCCTGGTTAAACAGTTCTAAATACAGCTTGCGGCACTGCACCATCGTTGGGTCGGTCACGCGGCGCAAGCCGGTCCACTCAGGGCGGCCTAGGCCGGACGGCCGATGTCGTAAGCCACACGGCCAATTGCCGAAGTCTAAGCGTTGCACGACCATCCGTTAATAGATGCTAACGAGACCAGTTTGGTGTCGGAAGCTCGTTAGAGGCGCACAACATCAAATGCTTCGTTGTCAACGCAGCGATACGGACTTCTGGACGTTCGTCGTTGCTTAATCAATTCGGATTCTTTGCTTCGTCGGAGCGACTCGGCTTCTGCAATAACGTAACTGGGTGATGAGTGGTCGCTAAATACCGCGCTTTTCTTGCGCAATCGGACAGAATCGGCTGCCTCAACCTGTGTCTTTCTAAGCCGCTGCTCCACTCGCGCGGGTTTGAACACTCGAAGGTGTCACGAACCATGTTCGTCTGATCGATTTCGCTCTTTACTGAGCACAAATAAGGTCGTTGGGCAGACAGTATTGAAGATTATCTTTTTTAAATTGCATATACGGGTATGATCGACAAAATTAGACTCGATACAATAAATCGCCGTGTATTTGTGTGTTTGTGTGCGATAACAGGAGGGTCGGTAAAATGCGCGTAGTCATCGCTGATGATCATGCTCTCCTACGGGAGGGACTGGTTAGTTTCTTACACGGGGCCTTTCCGGATTGGGAATTCGCCCAGGCCACAAAACTCGACGAGGCAACCGCCGCCGTCGCTGAAGCCAATACGGACCTGTTGATCATCGATCTCCAGATGCCCGGGATGGACGGCTGCCATAGCCTCGAGCCACTCCGGCGCGAACATCCCAATCTCAAGGTCGCCGTGCTGACCGCGACCGAAGATCGCACCACGATCCTCGACTGTCTTGCCGCGGGGGTTCACGGCTACATCCTGAAGCTCGATGCGACGGATGAACTGCTGACGGCGCTAAAAACCATCATGGATGGCGGCGTCTATGCCCCGTCCGCACTGTCGCGGATGTCGCGGGCGAGTTCCTCCCCGATCATGGCATCCTCGCGTGCGCGATCGGAGGCAACGATGCCGACGCTCACGGCACGGCAGATGGATGTCATGACGCTGCTGGCCGAAGGGCTTTCGACCAAGATGATCGCCAGGCGGCTTTCGCTCGGCGTCGGCACAGTCAAGGTGCATCTGGCTGCGCTGTACCGGGCACTGGACGTCCACACCCGCATGGAGGCCGTCGTCAAAGCCGGATCAATGATCGATCCGAAGTAAGCCCAGACTTCACCGGCGTCGGATAATTGGGAGGCGGGGCGACCCGCCTTCTGCTATTTGGGTTGCGTCACACCGGTGCGGTGGTCAATCGCATGATCATCTCCCGCAGCACCTCCACCTCAAACGGTTTCTGCAGCCATTCGTATCCCGAGCGTGTCAGCGTCCTGTGCACGTCCGGGTCGCCGGAGCCGGTAATGACAAGGCCTGGAATTCGACGGCCATCGATCTGATCGAGTTCTCGCAGCAACTCGAGGCCGGTCCTGCCCATGCCCAAATCGTAATCCACGATCGCAAGGTCCCACGGGACCGAGGTTTCGCGCGCCAGGTCACAGGCGGCGCGCAGGCTGCCGGCCTGCGTCACATCCACCGCCCAGGCCGACAGATGAGTGGCCAAGGCCATGCGCAGCGGATCGTTGTCGTCCACCAACAGGACGCGCTTCAGGCCGGAACGCCCCTCATGCCGCTCCGGCAGTGCCGATGCCGGCGTCGGCTCGGGCGGGCTCAGCGAGGCGCCGGAGCCGACGGCCACGGTGAACCGAGTGCCCAGACCCAGCGTCGATTCGACGGCGACCTGGGCATAGATCAGTTTTGCCATGCGTTGGACGATGCCAAGGCCCAAGCCGAGCCCACCGCCCCCGGCGCCGCCTACGCGGTAGAAATCCCGGAAGATCAGGTCGATCTCGTCAGACGAGATGCCCGGCCCGGTATCGCGTACGGTGATGACGGTCCGGCGGCCGCTCAACCGGGCCGACATGCTGACATGCCCGTGGTTGGTGTAATTGATGGCGTTGGCGAGCAGGTTGCGCAGGATGCTTTCCAGCAGCAGCGGATCGGTATGGACCACCGCATCGGTGGGCTCGACCACCAGCACGAGCCCCTTCGACTCGGCTTGCCGCTCGAACTCCTCCTGCAAGCCAGCGAACAGGTCGGCCAGCGGCTGGTCCATCTGGTCGGCAGAGACCAGGCCGGCATCCAGCTTCGCCACATCCAGCAGGCCGTTGATCATCCGCCGCATCGATGCGGCGGATTGGGTGATCTTCGCCAGTAAAGACTTGCTCTCCGGGTCGTCCACCCGGTGCACCAGCGTCGTGACGAACAAGCTGATCGCCTGCAACGGCTGGCGCAGATCGTGTCCGGCGGCAGCGACAAAGCTGGCGCGGTCACGCTCGGCCTTCAGCACGGCTTGGCGGGCCTCCTGAAGCTTCTGCCGCGCGTCGAGATGCCACCCGGCATAGAGCAGCAGCAAGCCGCCTCCGGTGATCAACAGCAACATCGTGAGATTGTTGGTGAGGAACACCAGGTGGAAGGCGCGGCGCTGCCACGAAGACCAAAGCTCGGCCGCGTGCGCCTGCTGTCCTTCGAGTGCGACGGCCTGATCGGCCAAGGTCTGCCGCAGACTGTCCAAGACAGGCCCGAGTGTGGCGCTGTTCGGATCGGGTGTTGCCGCGGCGACTTGCAGCAACGTGGTGATGCCGGCGGGCGCGAGGCTGGACTCCTCGGCGCTCTTGGTCAGGCGTTCGAGGCTCTCGTTGAACTGCTGATGCGACGGGGCGGACCCGGCAGTGCTCGCCACCAGGCGAAGCCGTGCGGTTTCAGAAACCGCCAGTTGCAGGCGGCGCAGATCCGCCATCTGCTCCCTGGCGGTGACCGCGGCCGTTCCGGCCTGGAAGCCACGGGTGACGACGAATGACTGCATTCCCACGGCAATCGTCACCAGCAACAGCAACAGGATGCTGAAGCCGACAGCAATGAGACTCCATGTGCCGCGCCGGCTCCGCCGGTCGGTTCTGCCGGTAAACGCCGGGTCTGCGGTCGGCGCCGCCTTCTGCCTCAACAACAAATTCCCTCTCAGCCATCGGGCGGATACGTCACTGCATGAGCAGTCTTCAACTGGCGCCATACATTGCGGGCACCATTGCCCGTTGGATCATCCGCCCAATTTTGCCCAGTGATCGAGCGGTCCGATGGCATGGTGCCAAAGAGTGAGCCCAGCCCATAGGGGCGAACGAGGCTTAATTCATGGCAGTAGTTGTAACGCAAGGGTCGTTGCTTGCGATCACAGGAGTTAAAGCTCGCCAACCGAGACTCGAGGCCTCGATCTCGAACCGCTGCTCGATCAGCCAGGCACGGGCGGCAGCCAGTTCGGCGCCAACTACATCCTGAAGGCCGATGCGAGCGAACTGGATCCCACCGAACCCGCCCACTTCTGACAGAGCATCTTTAAGCCGAGGGTCTGACCGACCCAGGACTCACAACCGCGCTATGATGCCAGGCAGCCGGTGCATTGCGTGGCGGCCGCCCCACACCGCGGCAATCGCCAGGGGCAGCATGAACACCGAGACGCCGACCTTCACATCGATCACGGCCGGCCAGACCCAGAGCAGGACGAGGAAGCCGGGCGCGCACACGATCCCTATCCACCAGCCGCGACGCAGGTCGTCCAGCGCCTGCGTAAAATGCCGCATGGCAAAGCGCCGGCGGCCGCGGACCTGGTAAAAGCCGCTCACCAGCACGATTGGCGGCACGAGCAAAACCGGCCCAGCCAGCAAGAGTGAACTGGCCTGATCCTGCCCGGCATTGCCCATGATGATGGGCAGGATGGCGACGATCCCGAACAGGATGCCGTTGATCAGCGTGCCGGTCAGCGTCAACGAGCCCAGCATCAACGGTCCGGTCGCCGCAGGCGGCACACTTGCGCGCCCGGGCGGCACGGAGCCCGGCCGTGCGAAGTGGACCGGCCTGCCGCCGCCAGGCAGACTCGACCGCCGCAGCGCGAATATGCCGATCGCGGAGAGCACGAGGCTGATGCCCAACGTGACCAGCAACGCGGTCGGCAATGCGAGCGTAAGGTCATCACCCTCGAGCACGCCCGCCGAGACGTTCAGGCGAGGCGACACAATCAGCGCCGCCACACACAGGCAGGGGGCCGCGATGAGCATGACCCAAATGAGGTTGAAGGCCCAACGCGCGCCGCCGCCGAGGCTCGCGATCCACACCATCGGCAGCGCTGCCAGTAGCCAGAACCGCGGATTGAACCGGATGTCGCCGCCATGGAGGAACAGAACGGTCCAGGCTCCGAGTGCGGCCATGAGCGAGAAGATGGCGGTATTGATCGCCCACGGCGTGCTACGATCCTGGTTGAAGCCGGCCATGCGAGCGGCCCAGCTCCGGTCTCCCGGCGGCGCCCCGCCATCATCCGGTTCGGCACTCATCGAGCCGCCTCCGCCATGTCGCCGCCACGGTTGGCAAGCGCCGGATTGCGCGTCCTGCGGAAGGCCATGGCGGCCACCTTATCGCCGCATGTCCCGGAAGCAAGCACAGCGCTGGAGGCAACAGCCCGGCAGGGTCCTGCCGCGGCTTCGCTACGTCGGCGCACCTCTTCTCGTTCCTGAGACACAGCGAACAAGGCTGCTTCACTCCGAAACAACCGGGAATGGTCCAGGCCTTAGAGTATATAGAAGGCGCATGACGTCACGCGGCCTAAGCCGCCTCTCGCCATCCTAATAGAACGACCGAACGTCACAGTCTAAGTCCGGCCGCCGAGTGTTCCTGGCGCGTGTCTGCCGCGAAACATCCGTCATCGGTGTGGATTGCAGGGCGGCCCAACTTCCTGGCCAACGTGACAGACCAGCCGAGCAGTCAGGAAGTGGGTTCGGCATCATGCGGCATGTTAACGAAGTTGCGACCGAAACGCTCCAGCCAGGTGGCCTATCACGCAGGCAAACGATCGGCAGCGCCATGTTCGCGGCGGCCGGCTTCGGCATGTCCCCGCCGCTCCCGGCCGCTTACAGGGGCTCTGCGCCGCTGCCGTCCCTGCCCGGCGCTGGTCCGGCAATGTCGCCCATGGCGAAGCTCGATCTGCAGCGCGGGCAAGCGGCCTGGGGCCAGTTCTCGCGCCGCTTCGTCTCGCCGGAGGGCCGTGTCGTGGACACCGGCAATGGCGGGATCTCCCATTCCGAAGGACAAGGCGTCGGCTTGCTCTCCGCCGCGCTGTTCGGCGATCAGGCGACCTTCGACCGCATGCTGACCTGGACACAGGAGAAGCTCAGCCGGCCGTTCGACTCCCTGCACAGCTGGCGTTACCGGCCCGGCGACGCCAATCCGGTCAGCGACCAGAACAACGCGACCGACGGCGATCTGCTGATAACGCTTGCGCTTTTTACCGGCGCTGACCGCTGGCAGGAAGCACGCTACCACAAGGCGGCACTCGCCCTTACCCATGACATCCTGAACGCCCTGGTGCGCTTCGCCGGGGACCGCACGCTGCTGATGCCCGCCATCCAGGGCTTCGATAAGATCGACGGGTTCGTCGTCAATCCGTCATACTACGTGTTCCCGGCGCTGAAGCGCCTCGCGGCAGAAATGCCGGACCCGCGCTGGGACAAGCTATGGGCCGATGGGATCGGCATGTTCCGCGCGGCACGGTTCGGGTCCTACAACCTGCCGGCGGACTGGGTTTCGGTGTCGCGGGATGGCCGCAACCTCGCGCTGGCGAACGCCTGGCCGGCCCGTTACTCGTTCGATGCCGTCCGCCTGCCGCTCTATATGTGCTGGGCCGGACTGCACTCCGAGCCGAGCGTCGCGTCTGCGGATACGTTCTGGTCCCATTGCGGCGGCCAGGCCGCACCCGCCTGGACTGATCTCAAATCCGGCGCGATCGCCCCTTACTGCCTCAGCCCCGGCATGGATGCGATCCGCCGGCTGGTTCGGGCGCGGCTTACCGGCGACGTCCGCAATTTGGAAATCCCTCCAGTCGCGGCCGCCACGGATTACTACGCAGCCGCTTTGATCCTTCTTGTTCATGCGGCGGTAACCCAAAGCGACGTACTAGAGAGTTGACTTAGCCTCAATTTTGGAATCGTCTCGGACCTGGAAGAAAGTTTACTATGACGCATCTGCAGATCATTCCAGAGAGTTCGTTCACCATTCCGGCCGGCCCCTATTCCAGCGGGCGGTCGTGGCAGGCTGATGTTCCCGCGCATCTGGACGACGCCTACGACGACGATCTCCGTGGCAGCCTGGCCTGGGTGGGTCTTGTCCTGATGGGGTTCAGCTGCCTTGCAATGGTCGGCTTGATGGGTTGGTTCGTGAGCGTGATCGTCGCCTGACTGACCTGGCCCGCATGCGCCTGGCGTGTGCGGGTTACCCTTCGGCAAGCACTTCCCGGCTCGCCCGGACACGCTCGACCCGGCGGCCATCGACGGCCTGAACTTCGAACAGCCACCCGGCGAAGACGACCTTGTCGCCCGCCCTCGGCACGCGGCGCAACAATGCGAGCAGAAGCCCGGCGGTCGTGTGATAGCTCCCCTCCGCGGGCAGATCCGGCAGCGACAGGCGCGCCTTGAGTTCATCCACCGGCATCATGCCATCGACCACCAGCGTGCCCGGCGTGGCTTGAGCGTCGGCTGCGGGGTCAACGGTGGCGTCGCTGGCATCTCCGACGATGGCCTCCAGCACGTCGGCCGCGGTGACGACCCCTTCGAAGCTGCCGTACTCGTCCATGACAAGCGCCAGGCCGAGTGGGTCGGCCTTCAACCGTTCGAGCGCGTCGAGGGCAGAGATAGTGTCCGGGACCACCATCGGCTGCTTCAGCGTGGCCGTGACGGAAAGGTCGCCACCCCCCAGCAGACGGTCGAGCATATCCTTCGCCTGGATCACTCCGACCACGTTGTCCACCGACCCGTCGCAGACCACGAACCGGCTATGCGGTGCACCCTTCAACGCCTGAACGATGTCGCGCCGTGGATCGGAGCGGTCGATGAACGCGATTTCGTTGCGCGGCGTCATGATCGCGCGAACCGGTTTGTCGGCCAGGCGCAGCACACGCTCGATCATCTCACGCTCGCCGACCTCGAGCACACCGACCTTGGCGCCCTCCGCCAGCAGCGCCTTGAGTTCCTCCTCCGTCACCATCTGCGACGCCGGACGGCCGGATCCGAATAGGCGCAGGACGATGGATGTGGAGACGCCGAGCACCCAGACGAACGGCCCGACGATTTGGCTGAGGATGCGAAGCGGCTTGGCGATGCGCGCGGCGACCACCTCCGGCTGCCGGAGTGCGAGTTGTTTCGGGACCAGTTCTCCGACGACCAAGGTCAGGTAGGTGGTCACAATCACGACCACGAACAACGCCAGTTCGCTGGAGAAGGCGTTGACGTACGGGATGCGGTTGAGCAGCGGTTCGAGCCGGGCGGCCAGGCGCGCACCGCCAAAGGTGCCGATCAGGATTCCGATCAGGGTCATACCCACCTGCACGGTCGGCAGAAAACGCTGCGGATCTTCTGAAAGCGCCAGGGCCGCCCCCGCCCCAGCCACGCCTTTGCGTTGCAGGACCATCAAGCGCGCCCGGCGAACGGATACCATTGCCAATTCGCTCAGCGCGAACAGGCCATTGATCAGGATCAGCAGGATGGTGAGAGCGATTTCGATCAGCGGTTCCATAGGCCCGTGTAACAGGCCCGTGCCGGTCCCGGCCAGCGACCGAGGTTACAGGCGCCGATGCTTCATGGCAGTTTGACCGGCATGAACCGCCCCCTTCCCACGCTTGCGCTGCTACTCGGTTTGGCCGGGCTGATCCCGTTCATCGCTTTCGGCATCTATGCCGTCGCACAGAACGACGACCGTGCCGCGTTCGGGCTCGTGGCCTATGGCGCTGTCATCCTGGCCTTTCTAGGCGGGGTGCATTGGGGATTTGCCCTCGAGGAACCCAGCGGCCGGGGTGAACAGGCGCGGCTGTCCCTTGGCGTTGCACCGTCGCTGGTGGGCTGGGTCGGCCTGTTGCTTTCGACCGCGCTCGCCGTGAATGCAGGGCTCGCGCTGATCCTCGCGGGCTTCATCGGGACGACAGCCTTGGAACGCCGGGCGCTGCAAATGGGATTGATGCCGCCGAGCTACATGCGGCTGCGATACATGCTGTCGGCGATCGTCGTCCTGGTCCTGACCGTCGTGCTCGTATTGCGCGTGCTGGGCGTCCGTATCGCACTCCCGTGACGGCTAACTATCCGTAATTTGTAGTATTTTCTTAGACTATTTCCTGCGATACGGTCACGCCCGTTCATGGAGGGCACGTTGAACGGCGTTAATGTTGCGACACAGGCCATCAGTGTAGAGGACGCTGTGTGTTTTCCGGCGATCTTTGCGGAAGTGGCTCAGATGGCCGAAGCGCTTTCAGACCTTGCAACAGCCCTCGCGGAGCAACGCGCCGTCACGTCTAGCTGGCGGGATGGCGTCGTGCACGCATCGGTCATAGCGCTTCGTTGACAGGCTGAACCCTTCTGCCGGCGCCACTAGGCCACTGTTGCGCCAGCGAAACTGCCATAGATGCTGCCCGTCCAGTGCAGACGCCTGTCCCTCACGACGGGGATCGCCGGCTCGACCAGCCAAAGCCAATCCGCACTCTCGACCAATAAGGCTTGGGCCTTGCTGAGCGCCGCCAGCCGAGTGGCGGCATCGGTTTGGATCGCAAGCAGCGGCGTCAGTTCGGGCACGCCGTAACCGGCCAGGTCGAGCGCCGCATCGCCGGTCTGGTTCTGCACGAAACCCGTCGTCTCGTATTCGCCCGATGCCACCCGGCGGCGCCATTCCGCAACGCTTACACCCTCTGGCGTGAGTTCAATGCCGACCTGCCGCAGCATGGTTTGGAGCAACTCCGCCAGGCGGCTCCATGGTTCGCCCGGCGGCACGAGATGCTTCAGCCGTAGCCGGATGCCAGTGTCGTCCGGCCGCAAACCTGCCGCCGACAAGATCACGGATGTAGCGCGCGGGTCATAGGTGGGCAGGGTGACGGCGGGATCGCGATCATGGCTGCTGCCCAGCACGGCGCCGGTCGCGACGCGGCCGAGCCCCGACCATGCCTCCCGCAGCACGGCGCTGCGATTGATGGCGCTTGCGATCGCCCTGCGGACTTGCGCGTCATCGAGGGGTTTGACAGCGCGGTTGATCCGCAACCCTGCGATGGCAGACGCCGAAGGTGGCGCATCACCTTCGATCACGGCCGTCTCCAGCAGGCGGAGTTGAGGCAGGGCCGCCATGTCAACTGCGTCCGCCGCAAGCAGAAACGGCTCTCCCGTCTGCGTCCGGGCCAGGCGCGCGTTCCAATCGGGCAGGATAGGACAGGCGATCTCCAGGAGGGCGGGTTTCGGACCGGAATACCACTCGAACCGCACCAGCCGCAGCCAATCGGCCACGCGGAACGGGCCACACCCAACCGGAGTGGTTTCGCGCGGATCGAGTCTAAAACCCAGAAAATCATGCACATGGCGCGGCACGATCGGCATGGACAATCCGTCGAGCTGCCTCAGGAAAGGCTCGAACGGCGCGTCCAGCGTTATGCTGACGGTCACCGGGTCGAGTGCCCGCACCTCCTTCACCCGGTCCAGACCCAGTCCGGGCTGCAAGCGCCGATGAAAATGGTCGATCGAGAAGACCACGTCGTCGGAGGTCAGGGCCCCGCTATCGTGCCAGATGGCGTCGCGCAGCAGGCGGAAGGTGTAGGTGAGGCCGTCGCTCGACACCTGCACCGAAGTTGCGAGGTCAGGAAGCCAGTCGCCCGCAGCGCTGAAACGGCATAGCCCACGGTAGATCTTGCTGCCGATCAACCGGGTCGCAGGTTCGTCCGAGAGGCCGGGGATCAACAGCTTCGGCTCAGCGGCGAGCGGGCAGACGATACGAGTCGTGTCTGCGGCGCGAACGGGATGGAACGCGAGGGCGGTCGCGGCGCTTGCGCCGGTCAGCAGCGTTCGTCGGCGCAGTGGCATGGTCCGGTAAGTTAGCCGGTTTAAAGCTGCGCGGAAACGCACTAGCGTTGCCTCTTGGCAAGGAGATCGTGCGGTTGAAGGCATTTTGGGACCCGGCGCAACTTGGGCACGCGCCGCGCTTCTTCCTGCAACGCGGCCTGGTCCGCAGCAACTTCGAGGTGGCCGCCCGTGCCGAGTCGCTGCTGGCTGGCTGCCGGCAGATGGGGCTGGAGGTCGCCGCGCCCGGTGCAGCCGACCGCGACGCGCTGGCGAAGGTGCATCCGCCCGAATACCTGGACTGGCTGGCAAGTGCGGCGGAGGAATGGGCCGAAATGCCGGACGCGGGGCCGGAGGTCGTCGCCAACATGCATCCGTCGCTGGAGATGCTTGCGAACGGCGCGAAGCCGCCGACCTCCGTGATCGGCCGTACCGGATGGTTTTCCGCCGACTCGGCCTGCCCGATCGGGCCCGGCACGTGGGAGGCGATCACCGCTGCGGCCGCCTGCGCAATGGCCGCAGCAGATGAAACCGCGCGCAACCGCGACAGCTACGCCTTGTGCCGCCCGCCGGGTCATCACGCCTACGCGGCGCGGGCTGGCGGTCATTGCTATGTCAACAACGCCGCGCTGGCGGTCGAACGCCTGATCGGCCACGGCGCGCGGCGGGTCGCGGTGCTGGACATTGACAGCCATCACGGCAACGGCACCCAAGGCATCTTCTGGCACCGGGACGACGTGCTGTTCACCTCGCTGCACGGTGATCCGGACGGCTACTACCCCTGGTATGTCGGCCATGCCGAGGAATTGGGCGCGGGACCCGGCGCCGGGTTCAACCGCAACTTCCCGCTCGCCCGCGGCACCGGCGACCTCGGCTGGCTGGCGGCCTTGGATGCGGCGTTGCGCGTCATCGAGCGCTTTGGCGCGGATGCGCTGGTGGTCAGCCTCGGGTTCGACGCGTCCAAAGACGAGCCGCTGAACTTCCTGTCCGTGTCCCCGGACGGGTTCGCCCGCGCGGGCGCCTCGATCGGCCGGCTGGCGCTGCCCGCCACCTTCGTCCAGGAGGGTGGCTACAACACCGACCTGCTGGGAACGCTGTTGCAGACGTTCCTGTCGGCCTTCGCCGGATGACCACCAGGGCAGCGACAGCGCCGTGAGCATCGCGCGGGTCCGCTCCTTCGCCTTTTCCGGCATCGAAGCGGTCCCCGTGGAGGTCCAGGTCCAGGTTTCCAGCGGCGTGCCTGCCTTCCTCGTTGTGGGTCTGCCCGACAAAGCCGTGGGCGAGGCGCGCGAGCGGGTGCGCGCGGCGTTTACGTCGATGGGGCTGTCGCTGCCGCCGCGCCGGGTGCTCATCAATCTTGCGCCGGCCGATCTGCTGAAGGAAGGCAGCCATTTCGACCTGCCGATCGCGCTCTGCGTGCTCGCCGCGATGGACGTGCTGCCGCGGGAGGACCTCGCCGGCTTTGCGGCCCTTGGGGAGTTGTCGCTCGACGGAACGCTCAATCCAGTGGCCGGCGTGCTGCCCGCCGCGATCGGCGCGTCGGCGCGCGGATTAGGGCTGATTTGCCCGGCCTCGCAGGGTGGCGAGGCGGCCTGGGCGGGGCAGATCGAAGTGCTGGCGCTGCCGGACCTGCTCTGCGCGGTAAATCATTTCCGCGGCACCCAGGTGCTGACCCCTCCGCCGCCCGCCGGGATCGCCGCGGCACCACCGGGGCCGGATTTGTCCGAGGTCAAGGGGATGGAGGCCGCCAAACGGGCGGTTGAAGTCGCCGCCGCGGGCAGCCACAACCTGCTGCTGGTTGGCAGCCCTGGCGCGGGAAAGTCGATGCTGGCGGTGCGGATGCAGGGGCTGCTGCCGGACCTGTCGCCGCTGGAGGCGCTGGAGGTCAGCATGATCCATAGCGTAGCGGGAATGCTGGATGGGGGGCGGCTGGTGATGCGGCCGCCGTTCCGGGAGCCACATCACGGGGCGTCGCAGGCGGCGCTGGCCGGCGGCGGCACGCGGGCGAAGCCGGGCGAGGTCAGTCTGGCGCATCGGGGGGTGCTGTTCCTGGACGAGTTGCCGGAGTTTCCGCGGGCGGCGTTGGAATCGCTGCGGCAGCCGCTGGAGTCCGG
>CAZZVB010000126.1:0-13492 GCA_964657445.1 uncultured Burkholderiaceae bacterium
CGAAAGGGCCGCGACTATCTGCGGCGCGAGTTGCCCAATAATATCGTCGGCGACATCTCCTTCGCGGGGAAGAAGCGGATCGAGTTTGCCGATGTGCAGTCCATCGGCATGCAGGCGGTCGAGATGCTCGGCCGTGACGAGTTCGACATCGCGACCGTGGTCTATAACAAGTTCGTCTCCGTGATCAGCCAGCAGCCGGTCGAGCTGCAGATCATCCCGCCGCTGATGTCCGAGACGGGTCCGGTCGAGGAAACCACGGCCCAGGCGATCTACGAATTCGAGCCGGATGAGGAGACCATCCTCACCAAGCTGCTGCCGAGGAACCTGTCGATCCAGCTCTACCGTGCCCAGCTCGAGAGCGCGGCCGGCGAGCAGGGTGCGAGAATGACGGCGATGGACAACGCGACGCGCAACGCGGGCGAGGCCATCAACAAGCTGACGCTGAACTACAACCGAACCCGGCAAGCGAACATCACCCGCGAGCTGATCGAGATCATATCCGGCGCGGAAGCGCTTTAAATCAAGGTGTCCAGAGGACGGCTGTCCTCTGGCGGGGTCAGGGGCAGCGCCCCTGGTTCTTTCTGGAGGTAATTCGATGGCGAACAACAACGTAGGCCGCATCACGCAAATCCTGGGCGCTGTCCTGGACGTGCAGTTCGAGGGGGACCTGCCGTTCATCCAGAACGCGCTGACCACCAAGACTGCGACCGGCATGCTGACCATGGAAGTGGCGCAGGAACTCGGTGAGCGCACCGTCCGCTGCATCGCCATGGACAGCACCGACGGGCTGGTGCGCGGCAGCGAGGTGCTCGACACCGGCGCGCCGATCAGCGTGCCCGTCGGCCCGGAGACGCTGGGTCGCATCCTGAACGTGCTCGGTGAGCCGATTGACGAGCGCGGCCCGGTCAACGCCAAAATGCACTACCCGATCCACCGCAACGCGCCGTCCTTTGAGGACCAGGCGACCTCGGCCGAGATCCTGGTGACGGGCATCAAGGTGGTGGACCTGCTGTGCCCCTACCTGAAGGGCGGCAAGATCGGCCTGTTCGGCGGCGCCGGCGTGGGCAAGACCGTGCTCATCCAGGAACTGATCAACAACATCGCCAAGGGCCATGGCGGCGTGTCGGTGTTCGCAGGCGTGGGTGAGCGCACCCGCGAGGGCAACGACCTCTATCACGAGATGGTCGATGCCGGCGTCATCAAGCTCGGCGAGGGTACGACCGAAGGCTCCAAGGTGGCGCTGGTCTATGGCCAGATGAACGAGCCGCCGGGCGCGCGCGCCCGCGTGGCGCTGTCCGGGCTGTCGCTGGCGGAATACTTCCGCGACGAGGAAGGCCAGGACGTGCTGTTCTTCGTGGACAACATCTTCCGCTTCACCCAGGCCGGCGCCGAAGTGTCCGCTCTGCTGGGCCGTATCCCGTCGGCGGTGGGCTACCAGCCGACGCTGGCCACCGACATGGGTGCGCTGCAGGAGCGGATCACCTCCACCAAGAAGGGCTCGATCACCTCGGTGCAGGCGATCTACGTGCCCGCCGACGACCTCACCGACCCGGCGCCCGCCACGTCGTTCGCCCACTTGGACGCGACCACCACGCTGTCCCGCTCGATTGCCGAGCTGGGCATCTACCCGGCGGTCGATCCGCTGGACTCGACCAGCCGCTCGCTCGACGCGCGCATCATCGGCGACGAGCATTACGACACCGCCCGTGAAGTGCAGCGCGTGCTGCAAACCTACAAGTCGCTGCAGGACATCATCGCCATTCTCGGCATGGACGAGCTGTCGGAGGAGGACAAGCTGGTCGTGGCGCGCGCCCGCAAGATCCAGCGCTTCCTGAGCCAGCCGTTCCATGTCGCCGAGGTGTTCACCGGCACGCCGGGGCTGTTCGTTCCCATCGCCGACACCGTCCGTTCGTTCAAGGGCATCGTGAACGGCGAGTACGACCACCTGCCGGAATCGGCGTTCTACATGGTCGGCACCATCGAGGACGCGGTGAAGAAGGCCGAGGGGATGAAGGAGAAGGCCTGATGCCGGTCACGCTCGAGATCGTCAGCCCGGAAAAGCTGCTGCTTTCGCGTGACGTGGAGATGGTCGTCATCCCCGCCTCCGAGGGCGACATGGGCGTGCTGCCGAACCACTCGCCGATGATCGTGCTGCTGCGTGGCGGCACGGTGGCGATCTACGAGGGCGGCAAGGTGACGGACACGCTGTTCGTGTCGGGCGGTTTTGCCGAGGTCACGCCGGAGCGTTGCACCGTTCTGGCGGACGAGGCCGTGCCTACGTCCGAGCTGTCGCGCGCCGAGGGCGAGCGCCGGTTGGCCGATGCGCAGGCCGAGTACGACGCCGCCGACAAGATGGACGTCACGGCGCTCGATTTCGCGATGGATAAGATGCAGTCCGCCCGCGCCATGGTCGAGGCCGCAGCGGCCTGATCGCCGCTGTCACATTCCAGCAACGCAGGTCGGCGATCACGGCATCCGCGTGAGCGAATCGGCGTTCGCGGACGTTATCGTCGCTGACAGAAGGGCGTTGGGTTACCCGTATGAAGCATTGGCGGCTCGAGGACGTGCCGTGGGATCAGTTCGATCCCGCTAAAGTCGATCCGGAAATCCTGCGGCTGGTGAAATCAGCCGCGATGGTGGAGCGCAACGGCACCGAATACGCGGTTTATCTGTGCCGCGTGTTCCGCGACGACCCGGCGTTCTGCCAGGCATCGGACAATTGGGCCATCGAGGAAGTCCAGCATGGCGACGCGCTGGGCCGCTGGGCGGAACTCGCCGACCCCGGCTGGAGGTTCGCCGATGCGTTCGACCGCTACCGCAACGGCTATAAAATCCCGCTCGATGCCGAGGCGTCGGTCCGCGGCTCCAAAACCGGTGAGCTGATCGCCCGCTGCATGGTGGAAACGGGAACGTCGTCGTACTACAGCGCCCTGGCCGATGCGACGAACGAGCCCGTGCTGGAGCATGTCTGCCGGCTGATCGCGGCTGACGAATACCGTCATTTCAAGCTGTTCTATGACCACATGCGCCGCTATCTCGCGCGGGAAAAGATCAGCGTCCTGCAGCGTCTGCGCATCGCCGCCGGGCGGATCACCGAGTCGGAGGACGACGAGCTCGCCTACGCCTACCACTGCGGCAACGAGCCGAGCGACATGCCCTACCTGCACGAGCGCTGCATCGCCGGGTATATGGGCCGGGCGATGGGCTTCTACCGCCCCAAGCATATCGACCGCAGCATGGGCATGATCCTGAAAGCGGTCGGGCTGCCGCCGCGGGGCCGCCTGTCCGCCGTCCTGGCCAAGCTGTTCTGGACTGTTCTGCAGCGCCGCCAGCGCCGCTTCGCCGCCTACCAGCCGGCCTGAACCCGGCGGTGACGCCGCTCGAGATCCTCCGCCGCCTTGTCGCCTTCCCATCGGTCAGTCGCGATAGCAACCTGCCCCTGCTGGACTGGGTGGAAACGCTGATCCCACGTGACGGCGTGCGGTTGCGGCGGTTCCCAAGCCCGGACGGGGCCAAGGCCAACCTCCTGCTGAGCTTCGGGCCGGAGCGGCCGGGCGGCTTGGTGCTGTCCGGCCACACCGACGTGGTTCCCGTCGAGGGACAGACGTGGCTTGCCGATCCCTGGACGTTGCGGGAGGAAGCCGGCCGCCTGATTGGCCGCGGCGCCTGCGACATGAAAGGCTTCCTGGCCTGCTGCCTCGCCCTCGCCCCCAGCCTGGCCACCCGCCCGCTGCGCCGCCCGGTGCACATCGCGCTGTCCTACGACGAGGAAGTCGGCTGCACCGGCGTGGGTCCGATGGCCGAGTTCGTTGGCGAACATCTGGCCCCCACGCTGGCGGTGATCGGCGAACCGTCGGAGCTGCGGATCGTCAACGCGCACAAGGGCGGCATGGTGGGCTGGGCGGAGGTCACGGGAAAGCCGGGCCACTCGTCCCAGCCGGATATCTGCGTGAACGCCGTCATGGCGGCGGCCGAATGCATCGTGCGCATCAAGGCCGTCGGCGCTGAGTTGCGCGCAGCACCAGGCAATACAGCGTTCGATCCGCCGTGGAGCACCATGCAAGTCAACCGCATCGAGGGCGGCGAGGCGCTGAACATCGCCGCGGCCAAGGCCCGGTTCTCCTGGGACATCCGGGTGCTGCCCGGCGTGGACGACCGCGCGGTGCTGGCCGGCCTGGAGCAGCGCATCGCCGCGGAGGTCGTCCCCGAAATGCAGGCGATCGACCCGGCCTGCGGCGTGCGGTTCGACGTCACGGTCCGCATTCCGCCTTTGGCCGCCTGCGAGGAGGACCTAGAATCGCGGTTGCTGCATCTGTTCGGCCAGAACGCCGCCGTAGCCGTGTCCTACGGCTCGGAAGCCGGTATTTTCCAGTGCGCTGGCACGCCGGCCATCATCCTCGGCCCCGGCAACATCGCCCAGGCGCACCAGCCGGAGGAGTGGCTGTCCCGCACGCAGCTGGACGCGTGCACCCCGATGCTGGAGCGGCTCATCGGCGAGTTCTGCTAACGGCGAAGGCCCTCAGAGTCGCAGGTCAGTCGGCGGCACCGGGCAGCAATTGGCCTGGCGGCGCGGCCGCGTACGCCGCCCTGGGCCCGGCGGCCGCAGTGCTGTGGAACGGCGCGCGTTCCCGCCCGCGGGCAGCCTCCTCCATGACGCCGATGATGCGACGTATGGCCCAGCGCGGGTCCAATTCTTCGCGCCAGGAGTACTCCTCGGCAGCGCTTGAAAGCCGGGCGTAGCTCCGGCTGTCGTGCCAGAGCGTGCGAAGGCAGTCTGCCCATTCGGCCGCTGGTGCTTGCGGGTCGAGGCAGATACCGCCCGGTCCGATGGCTTCAGTAAGGCCGCCGATGCGCGAGCCGATGACGGGGATGGCGTTCATGTGCGCCTCCGACGCGACGCGGCCGTAGCCCTCCTGCCACTGGCTCGGCGCCAGGAGGATGCGCGCCTCGCCATAGATGCCAAGCATGCTTCTGCGATGGGCGACGAAGCGAGCGTTGGGGATTTCCCGCAGCAACGCCTTCACCGCCAGCCGGCGCTTACGGGGCAGGATCCAGGATTCGACGAAGGTGAACGGGATGCCGGGGCACAGCCTTGCTATGGCCATCGCCACCTCGAAGCCTTTTTCGGGGACGGTTCCGACGAATACCACGGACCGGCGGGCGTGGTCCTTGGCGACGTAGCGCGCGCGGTCGATCAGCGGCGGCACCACCGCGCTCCGGATCCCGAAACGCGTCTGGTAGAAGTCAGCGATGAAGCGCGAATTCGCCAAATACTCCGCCTGCAGGCCGTGCGGTGCGCCGTTCATCTGGCTCAACTGGGCATCCCGCCAGTAGATCGCCATCGGCACGCGCGCCGCATTGATGCGGTGCGCGATTGGCATGGCGCCCATCGCCTGCAGCAGCACGGTGTCCGGGCGGAAGTCGTCCAGCACCTGGCTGCAGTGGTCCTGGATGTCCGCAACCCGGTACGTGGGGAAGCCGCGGAAATGGGTCCGCACGAAGTCGCTCCCGCGCAGCCACATGGACGGCATCGACCGCAGGCCGATCATGCTCTTGCGCTTCAGCATCGAGGCGACAGCGACGTCCAGCCCCTCGCGCCGGAAGGCGGACAGCAGTTCCAGGGAGGAGGTCTGTGCGCCGCCGCCCTGCTGCGGCAGGAACGGCTCCGCCATCGCAATCAGCGCGCGCATGGGGGGTTGTCAGGCCACCTGGGACAGGCGGGGGACTTCCAGCGGCTGTCCGTAGGCCGCAATCAACAGCCGGATGGTGGTGTCGTTCATGGTCGCGCCGTCGACATTGGAGCGATTGAGGCCATAGCGCTGCGTACCGAGCCAGGTGACGAGCGGCCTGGCATGCCCCAGCGTGGTGACGTTCACACCCTGCCGGCGCTCCATCCAGTAGAGCCATAGATCGTCGGCCCTGGGAGCGATCGCGCGGAACGCATTCTCGTCCAACGCTTCGCCGGGTAATGCGCCAGGAAAGTAAAGAACGCCGCCAACGCCGGTGGCCAGGAGGTCCGGCGAAGTCTCAGGTGCAGGAACCTCCCACTCCCAGCGCAGATAGCCGAGCGGATAGCCGGTTTCATCAAACCGGAGGCGGTGGGCACGGTGGCAGATGATGGACGGTGCTGCGTGGCTGTAGCCGCGGACCAGCCGTTCCAGCCACGTGCTGCCGTAGTAAACGTCATCATCGGCGGTGGCGACGAATGCGCCAGGATAGCTGCGCAAGGCCGGGATCAGCTTGGTGTACGGGCCGATATCGCGGGTCTTGCGGATCTCCAAGCCGCTGTCCTGCAGGTCGAGGACGGATTTCGGCAAGTATCGATGCTCGTCAGCAGCGACCCACAGCACCGTGGCGTCGGCCTTGACGCTCTGCGACAACAGGCATTTCAACGTCAGAGCCAGATGGCCGAACCGCTTGGCGTGGGACGTCAGCGACACGATCAGCGGTTCGGGCAGCAGATGCGGACGCGCCTCTGCGGGGCCCGCCAGCCATGCCAACTGCGTCTTGCCGTGAAGCAGCGCCGTCTCGCCGATCCGCGCCACACGGCGCTGCACCCGGCCGGGCAAACTTCCGACGCGGAGTTTCTTCCGGACACCGTTCACGGGCGCAGGCGTTTCGCGCGCTTGACGAGCTTCAGGCCGTCCCACATGACGGGCGGCAGCACATATTTCGCTCCGCGGGCGACCTGTTCTTTCAGCGTGACGCGCCCGGCTTCCAGATAGCGGGTGGTGAGCCGTTCGGCCGGTGTCGGATCGGGGCGGCCGTTCGTGTAGAAATAGGCTGCCGCCGAGCGCCGGGTGCGTCCGTCCGGCGTGCGCACCGGGTCCGGATGGCCATGGAAGCTATCAGCGGTTTGCGAGAACAGGATCGACCGGCCGAACATCGGGATCACTTTCTCGACGCACTCGGACGGCGTCCAAAGCTCCAGCGCGCCGCCCCAATCCTCCTGCCAGCCCTCGTTCAGGTAGGTGATGAAGACGAGGCGGTTGTCGAGTTGCGTGTCGGTGTGCCGGGTGAAATCGACATGCACCTTGAACTTGCCGCCCACCGGGATTTCGTGAAGGCCGCCGCCGCGCAACATCGGGTCCGTCACCAGCGCGTCGATCCCGGTGATCGCACTCAGGAACTGGGTGAACTTGGCGCGGTGGATCAGGTCGAAATAGCTCTGGCTGCCCGGCCCGAGCCTCACATTGGGGCGGGTGCCGAACTTCAGCTCGTTGGCGTTGTCGTACTTAATCCAGTCCTCATCCGAGAGACGGCCGTAATCGGCCAGCATCCCGTGCAGCAGCGCCGGGTCGAACAGGTTGTCGATGACGAGGTGCGGAAACGGATAGGCCGTGTCGAACAGGCTGCGCAACGTTTGGACGGTCGCGGCGGAGGTGATCGCCTGACTCAAGCCGTCTGCAGCATATCGGCCGTCCAGCCGGAAGGGGGAGCGCGGCATGCCATGACGAGGCTCGGCAATGGGAGATGAGAGGGAAGGCGTCGCCATCGAAACAGACATTGAAGCTCCGTCAGCCCAAGCATTGCAATTTGGATGCAATGAACTGCCGGGATATTACATGCGAGAACAGGGTCGGTGGGAGTTCGAGGACGCATATTCGCGCTTGACGTGTAAAAAGTACGGCATCTTGTAGTATAGACCAGGCTCTCTTTGCAGTGAGCAAACGGTCTTCTCTTTGCGATTTTGTGATCGATAGCGAACAATACTCAGTTGGTCAGGGATGGTTTCGCGAAGCGGGCCGGGAGGAAGGATCTGGCGAGCGCCAGTGTTTCCAGAATCGTCCCGCGTCCCTGCGGGAACATCGCCAGAACTGCCAGTGACGCGGCTATTGCAGCAACCAGGCAACCGGGCAGCATGGTCGCCGCGTCCAACGGGAGAACCGCCCGGGCGGCCCAGATCGCGGCAAAGGCGGCGATCCCCGCGGTATAATGCGGATAGGCCATCCGAAACACCGGACCCACGCGGATCGGGCCTTTGCGCGTGATCAGCCACCACGACAATGGCGTGCGCAAAATCTCCCCGGCTGCGTAACCGGCTGCGACACCGACCGGGCCATAGGGCAACCCGGCAATGAACCCGGCCACGCAGACGACCGAGTTGAACAGCCCCCAGAACATATACTCGCGCGTGCGGTTCTGGCTGACGAACAGCCACCCGATCGAGCCGTTGAGCGCCTGCACGAAGCTTGCCACGCCCAGGGCCACGAAAATGGACGCTGCGTCCGCCCAGACGCGCCCGAGCAGCAGCGGCACCAGCACGTCCGATGTGCCGACCATGAAGGCGATCCCCGGCAACGTGACCAGCAGCATCTGCGATTGCACGCGAAGATAGGCCTGCCGGTAGCGCGCCGGGTCGCTGGCAGTCTGCGACAGGACCGGCATCATAACCCGTGCGATTGGGGCGTTGATCTGCTGCAGCGGCAGCAGCATCAGCTTGTAGGCCCGGTCATACAGCCCGAGCGGCCTGTCACCCCAGGCGCGTCCGATCAGCACGTTGTCGAGGTTGCGGGAGATGAAATTGCCGATGTTGAACCCGGTGACGTTGGCGCCGAAATGCAAGGCATTGCCGACGCCGGAATTGCGCACCGGCAGGGACGGGCGCCACCCGGTCGCGATCCAGCCACCCGCAGCCGGGATCAGCATCTGCACCAGGCTGCCGACGAAAAGCGCCCAGTAGCTGTGGAACACCAGCGCAACCAGCGCGGACACCACCAGCGCCCCCGCGCCGGAGCCCACATCCAGCAACGCCAAGGCGCTGAACTGCATGCGCCGGTTCAGCAGGGCGTAATGCACCGAGCTTGAACCCCAGACGAGCACGTTGACGCCAAGTGCCGCCGTCAGATGGCCGACCCGCACGTCCTCGTAGAACAGGGTCACCAGCGGCGACAGCGCGAGCAGGGCGAGGGCCACCAGCAGGCTCATGCCGAGGCTCACCCAGAATAGGGCGCTCACCTCCGGCTGCGTCAGGCTAGTCTTCTGCACGATTGCCTGGGACAGGCCGAGGTCCTGGAACAGCGCGGCGAACCCCACGATCGGGCTGGCCATGGCGAACAGGCCGAATTCGGCCGGCGGCAGCAAGCGCGCTAGCAGGACGACGGAGCCGATCTGGATGAGCAACCGCAACCCCTGTGAGAGCCCGGTCTTGACGACCCCTCTGGTGGCGCGGCGCTGCAAGCCGCCGGTAGGCGGGTCGAACGGCCCCGGCGTGGAATTGGACATGATGCGGCCCGGCACTCTTGCGGCTATCCCCGCTTAAGTCGGAATTCCTGCCTGGGTTTGGCAGGCACGTGTATTTACCTGCCCGGTTCTGTGCGCGTGTAAGCCGTCAACTGAAGCTGGCGGCATCGAAACCATCGGCGAGCACGCCGCGCGGGCGGATGAAGTCATAGGCCGCCACCGGCAGGTATCGGCCGCTGCCGGGTTCTGCCTGCACCGCGCCGTCGCGCATGACAACCCGGCCGCGGAGGAGGGTGGCGACCGGCCAGCCCGTCACCTCCATGCCCTCGTAGGGGGTGTAGTCGATCACGTGCTGCATCAGGGCGTTGGTGATCGTGGTGCGCCGGGCCGGGTCCCACAGCACCAGGTCGGCATCGGCGCCGGGTGCGATGCGGCCCTTTTGGGCCAAGCCGAACAGCCGGGCGGGCTGCGTCGCGGTCAGCCGGACGAAGTCGCTCGGCGTGATGTGCCCGGCGGCAACCCCGGCGCTCCAGAGCAGCGGCAGCCGGGCGGCGAGGCCGGGCACGCCGTTGGGGATCTGCGTGAACGGCGCGTCCAGCCCGGCGGACTGCTTGCCGCGGGCGCCGCCATAGCTCCAGCCGCTATGGTCGGAGCTGACGACTTCCAGCGTGCGCTGCCGGATCGCCTGCCAAAGCCCGGCGCTGGCGGCGGCGTCGCGCGGGGCGGGACTGCACATGAACTTGGCGCCTTCGAAGCCTGGTCGGTCCATGTCGGTGGCGCGCAGCACGAAATATTGCGGGCACGTCTCGCCCCAGACGGCCACGCCGCGGACCTGGGCGCGGGCGATCTCCTCCGCAGCCTCGGGGCAGGAGACGTGGAAGACCTCGATCGGCGTGTCCACCAGCTCGGCCAGCGCGATGGCGCGGTGGGTCGCTTCACGCTCCACCACGGGCGGCCGTGACCATGCGTGGTATTTCGGGGCCGTCCGGCCGTCGGCCAGCAGCGCGGCGGAGCGCCAGGCGATGGCGTCGTAGTTCTCGCAATGCACCGTCACCAGGCAGCCGAGCCGCCGGGCGGCCGACAGCACGGCCAGGTATTGCCGGTCATCGAGCCGCAGCGGGTCGTAGGTGAGGAACACCTTGAAGCTGCGCACGCCGGAGGCGACGATCTGCGGCAGTTCCTGGTGCACGACGGCGTCGGTCGGGTCGGTGACGATCTGGTGGAACGCGTAATCCACCATGGCGCCGGCGGCGGCGCGGCGATGGTATTCGGCCAGCGGCGCCAGGATGCCGCCGCCCTTGAACTGGGTGGAGAAGGTGACGACGCTGGTGGTGCCACCGGCCAGGGCTGCGGTGCTGCCGGTGGTGAACGTCTCCTCATCCGCGCCGCCGCCCTGCTGCAACTGCTCGATATGGCAATGGCTGTCCACGCCGCCGGGCAACACCATCAGCCCGCCCGCGTCCAGCACGGGGCCGCCGTCCAGCGTTTCCGCCAGAGCGGCGATGCGGCCGTTGCGAATGCCGATGTCGGCGCGGAACTCGTCCGACGCGGTGACGACGGTGCCGCCGCGGATGATCAGGTCGTAGTCCGCCATGCTTCGGCATCCTCTGCGCTGGGGTGGCAGGTTGGAGGGTGCGCGGGCTGGAGGCAACTGGCATACCGTTCTGGCAGCCCTCACCCCGGCCCTCTCGCGCGAAGGGGCGGGAGAGGGAGCAGCAAGGAAGCCCGCCAGATGCCCACCACCGTCATCCGCAAGGCCCACACGATCATCGCCTGGAACGGCACCGGGCACGTCACGCTGTCCGGGGCGGATATGGCGTGGGATGGCGACACGCTGACCCACGTAGGCGGCACCTACGCAGGCGCCGCCGACGCCGTCATCGACGGCAGCACGCTGATGGTGATGCCGGGGCTGATCGACATCCACAGCCATCCCTCCTCCGAGCCGATGCTGAAGGGGCTGACAGACGAAGTCGGGACGCCGGGTCTCTATAACTCCTCGCTTTACGAATACCTGCCGATCTTCCGCCCGCCGGCAGACGCGATCGCGGACTGCGCCCGGGTGGCGTTCAGCGAGCTGCTGCTGTCCGGCGTCACCACGCTGGTCGATCTGTCGATGCCGTATGACGGCTGGCTCGACGTCGCCGGGGAGAGCGGGCTGCGCGTCGTGCTGGGGCCCATGTTCCGCTCGGCGCGCTGGTTCACCCGCAACGGCCACCTGGTCGAATACGAGTGGGACGAGCCGGCCGGCGAGCGTGCGATGGAAGACGCATTCCGCCTGATCGAGCGCGCGCAGCAGCACCCCTCCGGACGGCTGTCCGGCATGGTGGTGCCCGCGCAGGTCGATACCTGCAGCGAGGCCCTGATGCGCGACAGCCACGCGGAGGCGGCGCGCCGGGGGCTGACCTGGCAGACCCACGCGGCACAGTCGGTCAGCGAGTTCCACGAGATCACCCGGCGGCATGGCAAGACTCCGATCGGCTGGCTGCACGATATCGGCGTGCTGACGGACCGCTCGATCATCGGCCACGCGATCTTCCTCGACGATCACGCCTCCACGCCGTGGCACACCGACCGGGACCTAGCGTTGTTCGCCGAAACCGGCGCCGCGGTGGCGCATTGCCCGACCGTGTTCGCGCGGCGCGGCATCACCTTGCGCGACGTGGGGCGCTACCGCCGGGCGGGGGTGAAGGTCGGCATCGGCACCGACACCTTCCCCCACGACATGCTCGCGGAGCTGCGCCTGGCCATGTATCTCGCGCGCACGCAGGCGGTGAACCCGCGCACGCTGACGGGCGGGGAATTGTTCACCATGGCGACCGCTGGTGCTGCGGATATCCTCAAGCGGAATGACCTTGGCCGGCTGGCGCCGGGCTGCCGGTCCGATTTCGTGCTGGTGGACGTGACGCACCCGGCGATGCGCCCGGCGCATGATCCGTTGCGGTCGCTGATCTATGCCGCGGGTGACCGGGCGGTGAAGGCGGTCTATGTGGATGGCACGAAGGTTGTGGAGGACGGGCGGGTGCTGACCATGGACTACCCGGCGGCGGCGGCGGCGATCGAGGAGGCGCAAGCCCGTATGATCGCCACCGTGCACGAGCGCGACTGGGCCCGTCGCGACGTGGACGGCGTCAGCCCGCCGACCTTTCCCAAAGCGTAAGGTAGGCGGATGAAGGTCGGCATTGTCGGCGCGGGCGTCGTAGGACTGGCCTGCGCGCTGCATTTGGTGGAGGACGGCCATGACGTGACCGTACTCGACCGCGCGCCTACGGACGATAAATGCTCCTGGGGCAACGCCGGCGGCATCGCGGTGACGGAGGTGGCGCCGGCCGCCATGCCCGGTGCGTTGTGGCGCGTGCCGGGATGGCTGATGCATCCGCTCGGCCCGCTCTCGGTGCGCGCTGGCCACGCGCTGAGCATGGTGCCTTGGTTCCGCGGGTTCATGCGGGCGGCGCAGCATCAGCAGGCGGAGCGGATCGCCGGGGCACTCGGCCCCTTGTTGGCCCGGGTGTACGAAGACCTGCAACCCATGCTCGACATGATCGTGCTGCCGGGCGATCTGCACCCGGCGGGTGCGCTGACGGTGTATGAAAGCCGCCGCGCGCTTTTGCAGGATGCCGGCGAGTGGGATCTGAAGCGCCGCCATGGCATCGAGTGCCGCGAGGTGTCGGGTGACGAAGCGCGCTCTCTGGAGCCGGCGCTGAGCGGCAGCATCGCCGTCGGCGTGTTCAACCCGGCCTGGTCGCACGTGTCTGACCCGAAACGGATCTGGGCGGCGCTGTTGTCCGAGGTGCAGGAGCGTGGCGTGAGCGTGCGCAGCGGCGACGTGACGGCAATCGGCGGTCCGGGCGAGGTGAAGCTGGCGGATGGCGATGCGAAGTTCGACCGGATCGTGGTGGCCGGCGGCGCATGGTCCGCCCAGTTGGCGGCGGGCATCGGGGATCGCGTGCTGCTGGAGAGCGAGCGCGGCTATCACATGACAATCGCCAAACCGGGCGTGTCGGTCAGCCGCGAGGTGATCTTCGGTGAGCGCAAGTTCGTCGCCACGCCGTTGTCGATCGGGCTGCGCGTGGCGGGCACGGCGGAGTTCGCCGGGTTGACGGCAGCCGCGAACTACAAGCGCGCGACGATCCTGGGCGATCTTGCGCGCCGTTACCTGCCGGGGCTGAGCACCGCCGGCGGTCAGGAGTGGATGGGCCAGCGCCCCACCACCCCGGACAGCCTGCCGGTGATCGGCCGCTCGCCCCGCCGGCCGGACGTGATGTATGCATTCGGCCACGGGCATCTGGGATTGACGCTGGCCGCGACG
>CAZZVB010000127.1:0-13463 GCA_964657445.1 uncultured Burkholderiaceae bacterium
GGGCCTTGGGTGAGACGATGGCGGTCACCTTCGTTATCGGCAACACCAACCGGCTGTCCGCGTCGTTGTTCGCGCCGGGTAACACGATCGCGTCGCTCGTTGCATTGGAGTTCCCGGAGTCTCCGGCCGGAAGCCTCAAGCTGTCGTCCCTGCTGGCGCTCGGCTTTATCCTTTTCGTAATTTCCTTCATCGTCCTTGCGATCTCGCGGCTTCTGCTGCGTCCGCGGGTCAAAGGCTGACCCGTATGAGCGCCACCCTCACCGCCATCCCCGGACGCGGGGTCAACCACAAGGTCGCGGGGCGGCTCGCGCGCCGCCGCCGCATGTCTGACCGCGTCGTAGCGGCGCTTTGCATCGTCGCCACGGTGATCGGGCTGCTACTGCTGGCGTCGATCCTGTTCACCTTGCTGGAACGCGGGATCGCCGGAATCTCCTTGGGTGTTCTGATCAAGAACACCGCGCCAGCCGGCTCCAACGGCGGCCTTGCCAACGCCATCGTCGGCACCGTGCTGCAGACGGCGGTGGGCACCGCCATCGGCACGCCCATCGGCTTGCTGGTCGGCACATACCTCTCGGAATACTCCGCCGGGTCGCTGATCGGGGGCGCGGTGCGCTTCGTCTCCGACGTGCTGTTGTCTGCACCGTCGATCCTCATCGGCCTGTTCGTCTATGAACTCGTCGTGCTGCCGTCCGGCGGCTTCTCCGCCATCGCGGGCTGCATCGCGTTGGCCGTCATCGTGATCCCCATCGTGGTCCGCACCACGGAGGACATGCTGCGGCTGATCCCGATCTCAATGCGGGAAGCCGCGGTCGCCCTGGGCGCGCCGAAATGGAAGGCGATCTGTTACATCTGCTACCCGGCGGCGATCGACGGCATCCTGACCGGCGTCCTGCTGGCCGTGGCCCGCATCGCCGGGGAGACGGCGCCCCTGCTGTTCACCAGCCTCGGCAACCTGAACGCAACCGTCGATATCCGGCATCCGGCGACGCTGATCACCGCGTTCGGCCAGGCAATGTCCAGCCTGCCGGTCACGATCTATCAATACGCCGGGTCAGCCTACCAGGACCTCGTGGATCTCTCCTGGGTGGCGGCCCTGCTGATCACCTTCGGCGTTCTGGCCCTTAACATTATCGCCCGGGCCGCCCTGGGCCGCCGCAAATAGCCGGCCTGACAATGGGAAGCACAATGAGCGACAACAGCACCCTGCGAGCCAATATCGGCGAGTTGCAGGCCAGGTCAGCCGCGAGGATGAATGCCACCCGCGTGGCGATCCGCAACCTCGATTTCTTCTACGGCACCAACCGGGCGTTGAAGTCGATCGCGCTCGACATCCCGGAGCGGCAGGTCACGGGCATGATCGGCCCGTCCGGCTGCGGCAAATCCACCCTCCTGCGTGTGATGAACCGGATGTACGACCTGTATCCCGGGCAGCGCGCCACCGGAGAGGTGATGATGGACGGCGAGAACATCCTCGACGCCGGCATCGACCTCAACATGCTGCGCAGCCGCATCGGCATGGTGTTCCAGAAGCCGACGCCATTTCCGATGTCGATCTACGACAACATCGCATTCGGGGTGAAACTGCACGAGCGCCTGAGCCGGGCCGAGATGGACGAGCGGGTCGAGTGGTCGCTGACCCGCGCGGCCTTGTGGCCGGAAGTGAAGGACCGCCTGGCGACCTCGGCCAATGGCCTGTCGGGCGGGCAGCAGCAGCGGCTATGCATCGCCCGCACCATCGCGACCCGGCCGGAAGTGATCCTGCTGGATGAGCCGACATCGGCGCTGGACCCGATCAGCACGCTGCATGTCGAGGAACTGATCGACGAGCTGAAGCGCGACTTCACGCTTTGCATCGTCACCCACAACATGCAGCAGGCTGCACGCTGCGCCGACCAAGTCGCGTTCTTCTATTTGGGCGAACTCGTGGAGGTGGCACCCGCCGCCCAAATGTTCACCGCGCCCAAGCAGAAGCGCACCCAGGAATACATCACCGGCCGGTTTGGCTGAGGAGAGTCGCAGATGGCCGACCTTCAACCTGAGCACATCGTCCGGTCCTACGCGCAGGAACTGACCGGGCTACGCCAACGGATGACGGAGATGGGCGGCCTGGTGGAGGCGCAGGTCGCCGCCGCCGCGGCCGCCGTGGTGCACCAGGACAGCGCGGCCGCCACCCGCGCCGTCGAGCAGGACCCGGCGGTCGATACGATCGAGCGCGACGTCGAAGGCCAGGTGATCCGCATGCTCGCACTGCGCCAGCCGATGGCGCAGGACCTGCGGGAGATCGTGGCCGCGCTGAAGATCACCTCGGGGCTGGAGCGGATCGGCGATTACGCCAGCAACGTCGCCAAGCGATCGATCGTGCTGTCGCAATTCTCGCTGCCGTTCAGCCTGTCCGGCATCGCCCACATGTTCCGCCTGGTGCAGGAGAACCTAAAGCTCATCGTCGATGCGGTGGGCGAGAGCGATGCCGACAAGGCGATGCAGGTCTGGCGGTCGGACCAGGCGGTGGATGACATCTACAACGCCATCTTCCGCGAGCTGGTCACCTACATGATGGAAGACCCCCGCAACATCACGCCCTGCACGCATCTGCTGTTCATCGCCAAGAACCTCGAACGGATCGGCGACCATGCGACCAACATCGCCGAAACCGTCCACTACGCCGTGACGGGCGATCCCTTGCCCGAAAGCCGGCCCAAAGGTGACACGTCGGCCTACGCGGTTGTCCGGCCGCGCGAATGAGGAGGGCAAGGTGGGTGAGATGATGTCGAGTCAGATGAAGCCGCTGGTCCTCGTGGTAGAGGATGAGGCGGCGCTGGCGACGATGCTGCGCTACAACCTGGAAAAGCAGGGCTTCCGCGTGGACGAGGCGGTGGACGGGCAGGAGGCGCTGACCCGCATCGCGGAAGCGCAGCCCGATCTGGTGCTGCTGGACTGGATGCTGCCGGTGATGAGCGGCATCGAGGTCTGCCGCCAGATCCGCCGGCGCCCCGCCACGCGCGACCTCCCCGTCATCATGGTGACGGCGCGCACCGAGGACGGGGACGCCGTGCGTGGCCTCAACACCGGCGCCGACGACTACATCACCAAGCCGTTCAACATGGACGCGCTGCTCGCCCGTATGCGGGCCCTGTTGCGCCGCGCCGGCGCCGTTCCCGCAAAGGGTCGGCTGCAATTCCATGACGTTGGGATGGATCTGTCCGCCCACCGGGTGCAGCGCAATGGCCGCCAGATCCATCTCGGCCCGACCGAGTTCCGGCTGCTGGAGTTCTTCATGCAGCACCCGCGCCGCGTGTTCTCGCGCGAAGAGTTGCTGGACGCGGTATGGGGGCCGGACATCCACGTCGAGCCGCGCACCGTGGACGTCCACATCCGCCGCCTCCGCAAGTCGGTGAACGGCGAGGGCGAACTGGACCTGGTCCGCACCGTTCGGGCTGCCGGCTACGCATTGGACACCGAGACGGTGTAGGCTGGGCGTCGGCCCACCATGTTGGGTCGAGCAAGGAGGTGGGCTGAAAGCCCACCCAACGCCAACGGAACGCAGGAAGGCGGTAGGTGGGGTTCAGACCACACCAGTCTCCACTGCGGTCCAAACCAAGGAGCCGCCATGTCTTCGACCTATTCCGACGTACACCTGCTCATCAATGGGGAGTGGGGGCCTGCCCAGTCGGGCAAAACCCTCCCCGTGCTCAACCCGGCGACCGGCGAGCAGATCGGCACCGTAGCCCACGCCGAACGCGCCGACCTGGACCGTGCACTCGACGCCGCTTCGGCCGGCTTCAAGGTCTGGAGCCGCACCTCCACGCTCGAGCGTTCCAAAGTGCTGCGGAAGGCCGCGGACCTTCTTCGTGAGCGGATCGACCACATCGCCACTCTCATGGTGCTGGAGCAAGGCAAGCCGTTCATCGAGGCGAAGGGCGAGACGGCCCTCGCGCCCGAGAACATCGAGTGGATGGCCGAGGAAGGCCGCCGCTCCTACGGCCGGGTGATCCCCGCGCGCCAGCCGAACGTGTACCAGATGTCGCTGCGGGAGCCGGTCGGCGTGGTGGCGGCGTTCACACCGTGGAACTTCCCGATCAACCAGGCCGTCAAGAAGATGGCGGCGGCGCTCGCGGCCGGCTGCTCCATCATCATTAAGGGCCCGGAGGAAACCCCGGCCAGCGTCGCCGAACTGGCACGCGCCTTCACCGATGCGGGCCTGCCGCCCGGTGTCGTGAACATGGTGTTCGGCGTCCCGTCGGAAATCAGCTCCTACCTCATCCCGCACCCGGTTATCCGCAAGATCAGCTTCACCGGCTCGACCGCCGTGGGCAAACACCTCGCCGCCATGGCCGGGCAGCATATGAAGCGCGTGACGATGGAGTTGGGCGGGCATGCCCCGGCCATCATCTTCAACGATGCCAACCTCGAGGTCGCGACCAAGGTGCTGGCCGCCAACAAATTCCGCAACGCCGGCCAGGTCTGCATCGCGCCGACCCGCTTTCTGGTGCAGGAAAAGGTGTACGACGACTTCGTCGAGCGGTTCACCAAGGCGGCTGAAGCCATCAAGGTCGGCGACGGCTTGGAGAAGAGCACCACCATGGGCCCGCTCGCCAACGACCGCCGGGTGCAGGCGATGGAAGGCTTCATCGCCGACGCCATCCAGCATGGCGGCGAGGTGCGCACCGGCGGCGCGCGAATCGGCAACAAGGGCAACTTCTTTCAGCCGACGGTCATGACCGGCGTTCCCACCGACGCCCGCGTGATGAACGAGGAGCCGTTCGGCCCGCTCGCGCTGATGCGTCCGTTCCGCGACCTGGACGAGGCGATCAGCGAGGCGAACCGGCTGCCGTATGGGCTTGCCGCATACGCCTACACCAGCTCCGCAGCGACTGCCACGACCGTCGCGTCGGCGGTGGAGTCAGGCATGATGTCCATCAACCATCATGGCTTGGCCCTGCCGGAAACACCGTTTGGCGGCGTGAAGGATAGCGGCTACGGATCGGAGGGCGGCGTCGAAGGCCTCGAAGCCTATCTCGCCACCAAGTTCGTGACGCAAGCAGGAATTTAGCTTTTCGGTTCGTTTGCGTTCTGGTCTTTGTTACGTTTTCGATCAACACTCCGCAAGCGGCGCAGACTCGGGCGCCGGTTGCGGAGTGTTGTCTATGTCAAAAGCGTTCCTTGCATCCGTCATCCAGGACTCAGCCGGTTTGACCGGCGTGGCCGCCAACCGCACCGCGACGGTCCTGGTCGAAGCCATCGTCAAGGAGATGAAGAAGTCCGGGCGTTTCACGCTGCCGAGTTTCGGGACCTTCACGGTTCGCAAGACCAAAGCGCGCAAGGCGCTCAACCCGCGCACGGGGGAAGCGGTGAAGGTGAAGGCTGGCAAGACCGTCCGCTTCAAGGCCTCGCCGACGCTGAAGAAGAAGGTCTGATTACAATGGCTTGGGCCCGCGCTGCCGCCCGGCGGCGCGTGTCCGCCTAAGACGGACCGTCCGGGCTACTTGCCCAGGCCGCCACGCTGCAAAGCCGGATCGTTGAGCAGAGTGCTCCAGCCAGCGCCGACGACAGCAAATACGAACAGCCCCAGAAACGGCAGTCCGTAAGAACGCACAAACTCCATGACTGCAAGCCCGTCTGGCATTGTCGGACCTCTGCGCGTCACCTTGCCGTGTGCATAACCGAACATACGACGCTCAGGCGAGCATTAAATCGGGACTAATCTTAAACTAGGTTCATGCAAAGCCGATTGCAACAGGAGCCGCCAATGTCACGACTGTCTTTCGTACCATTCAAAGGTATCCAAGGAACACTCTCGAACTTTACTGCTGCCGCCCCGCACCGGAATACACGCGGCACTGCCATATCTGCGGCGCCGGCAGGCCGTGAGCAGGGGGTTAAACCCACTGGGTTCAACCCGACAGTACATGGCGCGCGGGGCCTTCTGGCCCTTCTCGTTTGCATCTTCCATGTCGCTCGCTCCGGCGTTCCGGGTTTCGCGCTGCAGGATCTGACGCTCCCGCACGCCGCGCTGATGTCGCTCCAGTTCGGCGTAGAGATTTTCTTCTGCATCAGCGGCTTCATCGTGGTTGGCGCGCTCCAGCGTGCGGCGACGCCCGGAAGCTTCATGCTCGATCGCGCGATCCGGATCCTGCCGGTGCTTTGGCTCACGCTCGCTGTGCTCGTGCCGTTGGGACTGGCAACACATCAGGGCGTTTTCGCCGGGCTGCACGTTCGCGACCTTGGCTGGATCCTGCCGGCCAACCTTCTCGCGCTGGCCGGGGTGTTGCCGATCCCTGTTTTGCACCTGGCGGCTTGGTCGCTGTCCTACGAGCTGTTGTTCTACATCACGGCGGCGGCGCTCTGGTGGCTGCCCGCGCAGCAGAAGGCTGCCCGCTTTGCCGTTCTCGCTGTTGCAACCGGGCTGATCATCTGGCACCCGCGCGCCGTTTTCTTCGCCGTCGGTATGCTCGTCGCAAAGCTCGATATCAGCCGTCACCGCATTCTTGGTCTGGCGACGCGCGCGCCTGGCCTGGCGCTGCTGGCCTTCATGGCCGTCTGGTATGTCGTCCAGTTCAGCAACGGCAGCAATGGCGAGGATAGCGCCGTGCTATGGGTGCAGGACGGCCGGATCGGCTTGGCGGCAATCGGCATCAGCCTGGCCATACTCTCGTTCTCAGGTATCGCCGCAGGCCATGGCGTGCTCGGTCGCCTGCTGCGGACCCGCCCATTCAAAACGCTCGGCGCCATCAGCTACAGCTTCTACTTGTGGCACCTGATCGTTATCGCCATCGCGAAGCGCGTGATGGCGATGACCGGGATCGAGGCGCATGCCGGCGGCTATTCGCAGATCCTGCTGCTGGCGGTCTGCTTACCCATTTCCATCGTCGTCGCCTACGCAAGCACGCAACTCGTCGAGCGCCGCTTCGCCGCCTGGCTCAAAGCCAAGCGGGCCAGCTTCGTCGCGCCGGCCGCCATGCGCGGCGCCGTTGCGACCTGAATAGGCCAGCGACCGCGGCACTCCTGGCGCAATCGGGCTCCCCGCAGTCGCAGCACGGATGTGGGCTACAAACCGCTTGTAGCCCACATCCTCGCAGCGAATGCGGGATCACCGGACAAAAGGCGCAGCGTGCTAGACGTCCACCTCTTCGACTGCCACATCCTTGGCGTGATCCTGGATGAAGCGGAACCGAAGCTCTGGCTTGCGGCCCATCAGGCTCTCCACCAATTCGCTCGTTTCCGCCCGGCGCTCCGCTGACGCCACGACCTTCAGCAGCGTCCGCTTCGCCGGGTCCATCGTGGTTTCCTTCAGCGCTGCGGGCGGCATTTCACCCAGGCCCTTGAACCGGCTGACCTCTATCTTCGTCCCCGACTTAAAGGTCTTTGCCAGCCGTTCCCGGTCGGTGTCGTTCATCGCGTAAACCGACCGCGCGCCCTGGGTCATGCGATACAGCGGGGGTTGGGCGAGATAGATGTGCCCCTCGCGCATCAAGTCCGGCAACTCCCGGTAGAAAAACGTCATCAGCAAGCTTGCGATATGCGCGCCATCGACGTCGGCGTCAGTCATGATGATGACCCGGCCATAACGCAGCTTCTTGATGTCAAACCGGTCGCCGACGCCGCAGCCCAGCGCCTCGATCAAGTCCCGCAACTCCTGGTTCTGCCGTAGCTTGTCCACCGTGGCGCTGGCCACGTTCAGGATCTTGCCCCGCAGCGGCAGCACCGCCTGCGTTTCCCGCCGGCGCGCCTGCTTGGCCGAGCCGCCGGCGCTGTCGCCTTCCACCAAGAATAACTCGGTCTCGCTCATCACTTCGCTGGTGCAGTCCGCCAGCTTGCCCGGCAGGCGCAACCGTTTGGTCGCCGATTTACGCGCAATGTCCTTGTTCTCGCGCCGCCGCAGCCGTTCTTCGGCGCGCTCGATCAGCGCGGTCAGCAAATTGTCGGCCTGCGCCGGGTTGCCGCCAAGCCAATGGTCGAACCGGTCGCGCATGGCGGTTTCCACCAGGCGGGTGGCGTCAGCGCTGGTCAGCTTCTCCTTGGTCTGCCCCTGAAACTGCGGGTCGCGCACGAAGGCGGACAGCTTGCCGGCCATGCTGCCGGTGACGTCCTCCCCCGTGATCTGCGTCGCCCGCTTGTTGTTGCGTTGCTCGCCCCAGGCGCGAATGCCTTTCAGCAGAGCGGCGCGGAAACCGGCCTCATGCGTGCCGCCCAGGGGCGTGGGCACGGTGTTGCAGTAGGAGTGCAGGAAGCCGTCCGCATTCTCCAGCCAGGTGACGGCCCATTCCGCCCGACCGCCAGTGCGGCCATCGTCGCGGACGGGAAGATCGGCCTCGCCCGCCCAGATTTCCGGGACCACCATGGCGGCTTCGCCGATATCCTCGGTGAGGCTGTCGCGCAGCCCGCCCGGAAAATGCAGGTCTGCCTCGGCCGGAACCGAGTCATTGCCCTTGAGCAGCGCCGGGTCGCAGGACCAGCGGATGTGGACGCCGCGAAACAGGTAGGCCTTCGAACGGCACAGCCGGTAAAGGCGCGCCGGGCTGAACTGCAGCGGGCCGAAAATGGTTGGATCGGGCTTGAACCGGATTGTGGTGCCGCGCCGATTCTGCACCGGGCCGGCGTTCACCAGCTTGCTGGTCGGCTTGCCTCGCGCGTAGCTCTGCCTCCAGAGCGTGCGGTCACGCGCGACCTCGACCTCGAGCACCTCACTGAGCGCATTCACCACCGAACTGCCGACGCCGTGCAGGCCGCCGGACGTGGCATAGGCGTCGCCGCCGAATTTGCCGCCGGAATGCAACGTCGTCAGGATGACTTCGAGCGCGCTAAGAGTCTTGAACTTCGGATGCGGATCTACCGGGATGCCGCGCCCGTTGTCACGCACGCTCACCCAATTCCCGGTCTGCACGCTGAAATCGATACCTGTCGCATGACCCGCGACAGCCTCGTCCATCGAGTTGTCGAGGATCTCTGCCGCCAGATGATGCAGGGCGTTTTCGTCGGTGCCGCCGACATACATGCCCGGACGCCGGCGCACCGGCTCGAGCCCTTCGAGTACCTCGATGTCTTTGGCGGAATAGGCTTCTTGGCCGCGCGATGGTCCCGCGGAGCCGAAGAGATCGTTCATGCTGTGTTCCCGTCACTCCCCCGCAAACTAGTGCCGCGGGGGAGTCGGGCGCAAGGCTTACTGCTTGGTTGGGAAAGTCTCGCTGGCCGAACGCTCCTGCGTGTGAGCCTCCAGGAACCACAGCTGCTTATCGATGCCGCGGCTCACCTCGGTGAACAGGTCGGCCGTGTCCGCATCCCCAGCCTCATCGACCTCCTCGATGTTGGCGCGGACCGCGTTGGCCACCGCCGCATAGCGGTCGATCAACGCGTGGATGTGGTCACTGACCTGGTAGATATCGACCGGGTAGGGCTGCAGCGACGTCTTCTTGTCCACCTCCTGAACGGTGCCGCGTGCCGTGCCGCCGAGCTGGGTGATGCGCTCGGCCATCTCGTCCACGAACTCATCCTGCTCGTCGCGGAATTTGTCGAGCATCAGATGGACGCCGATGAACTGCGGGCCCTTCAGGTTCCAGTGCGCCTGCTTGGTGATCAGCGCCATGTCGATCGCATCGGCCAAACGGGCCTGTAACAGCTCGATCGAGACCGCCTTGGCGTTCTGGTTGTTCTTGGTGTGGTGCATGTGGACACCGCCAGTGGTCTGGTCGGCCGGCATGCTCTGCGATTTAGCCATAGGAAAAGTCTCCCTCTGAAGGTATCCGCCCTAACGCGCTACGGATGGGGTCGTTGCCCTCTGTCAGCCCATCCGATGAATGTCGTGTGTGACAATGCCGCTTTCCTCGGACGGCATGACCAGCCACTCGCGTTGCTTGAGCGTGCTCCTTGTGTCGCGCAGCCCGGCCGCCCAGTGGTCGCGCATTGAAGACTTGCTGAAGTCGTAATCCTTCGCCTGCCCCTCATGCGCTGCCTGCTGATAGATCAATTGCAAAATATTGACCGCCGGCAGCATCTCCAGCTTCGCTTTGAGCGCGCGTTCCTCGTCCGACAATTGGTCTTCGGGCAGGCGCTCCAACAGCCGGCGGATCAGAATGCGCTGGGCATGCGCCTCCTTGTAGTAGTCCGTGGTCAGACGAGTGCGAGAAGAATACTGAATGTCCTTCGCCCGCCCCATCGCCTCGGCCATGTCGCGAGGCACCGGGCCGCGGGCGCTGAACAGATCGACCTGGAACACCAGCGCGTTCTCGCCGTCGATATGGTCCAGCAGGTGCTGCAACGGCGTGTTCGAAACGATACCGCCATCCCAATAGTAATTGGTGCCGATCTCCGTCATCGGCAAAGCGGGCGGCAAAGCGCCGCTGGCCATGATGTGGTCAGGACCGATCGTCGTGTCGGCATTATCGAAATAGGCGAAGTTGCCGGTCGCGACGTCGACCGCACCGACCGCGAACCGCATCCCGCCGCTGTTGATCCGGTCGAAATCGATCAGCCGCAGCAGCGTCTCGCGCAACGGCTCTGCGTCGTAAAAGGCCGTTGCGCCCTTGGAGCCGCGCGGCCGCAGCCAAGGGGATGGGATGTTTGGCGTGAACAGCCCCGGCTGGCCCTGGCTCATCGTCAGGAAAGAAGACCACAGATTGTGCATCTTCCGCGGCCAGTCACCGTCGGGCAGGAAGCCCCAGACCGGCCGCAGCGTGATGCTGTGCCAGAAATCGTGCAGCGCTTCCAGGCGCCGCTCGGGCGGGTTGCCGGCGATGAGTGCGGCATTGACGCTGCCGATCGACACGCCTGCAAGCCAATCCGGCTCCAGCCCGGCCTCATGCAAGCCCTCATAGACGCCGGCTTGGTAAGCGCCCAATGCGCCGCCCCCCTGCAGCACCAGGCCAACACAATCGCAACCTTCCGGCCGCCAAGGTTTGCGCTCGGGCAAGGCAATCGGTCCGGCGTCCATATGTCACTCGCTCCTGGCTGTTGCGTGCCCAATCTGCATAACCGCCCACCGCCTTGCCAGATGCAGCCGGTCCGCCCAATCATCCGCGCGCAAGCGCAATGGAGACCTGATAATGAGCCTGAACGGCAAAGTCGCCCTTGTGACCGGGTCCACAAGCGGGATCGGCCTCGGCATCGCCCACGCCCTCGCCGCGGCGGGAGCCGATATCATGATGAACGGCTTCGGTGACCCGGCGGCCATCGAGTCGCTGCGCGCGCACCTGGCCGAGCAGCACGGGGTGCGCGTGCTGCATGACGGCGCCGATGTCAGCAAAGCCGCACCGATCGGGGCGATGGTGGCGCGGGCGGAGGCGGAACTGGGACGGCTCGACATCCTGGTCAACAATGCCGGCATCCAGCACGTGGCCCCGATTGCCGACTTTCCCGCCGAACGGTGGGACGCGATCATCGCGATCAACCTGTCTAGCGCCTTCCATGCCATCCAGGCGGCCATCCCCGGCATGAAAAGCCGAGGCTGGGGGCGGATCATCAACATCGCGTCTGCCCACGGCCTGGTCGGCAGCGCCGAGAAGTCAGCCTATGTCGCGGCTAAGCACGGCATTGTCGGTCTGACGAAAGTCGCAGCGCTGGAACTCGCCAATGACGGGATCACCTGCAACGCAATCTGTCCCGGTTGGGTGCTGACGCCGCTGGTGCAGAAACAACTGGATTCCAGAGCGGAGCGGGAAGGCCGCACCGTCGCCGACGTGACCCGCACCTTCCTGACCGACAAGCAGGCGCTGGCCGCGTTCTCCACGCCCGAGGGGATCGGCGCCCTGACCGTGTTTCTATGTTCCGACGCGGCGGCGACCATGACGGGCGCGCCCATTTCCATCGATGGCGGATGGACCGCTCAGTAATCCGCGACGGCGGCGACGCGCGCCTCTCGGGCGACGATCTGCCGGCCAACCACATCACCGATCATCACCAGGGTCGGGCCGCCCGTCGTCCAATCCGGCGCTTGCGCGGCCAGTTCCTCCAGCGTCCCGCGCAGCACTCGTTGCGCCCGCGTCCCGCCGCGCTCGATTAACGCCGCCGGCGTGTCCGCGGCCAGCCCGGCGCCAAGAAGCCCATCCCGCAGCAGCGGCAACGTCACGATGCCCATATAGACTGCGATAGTGCCTCCCCGCGCGAGTTGCACGAAGTCCAGGTCGAGCCTGCCGTCCTTCGTGTGCCCGGTGGCGAAGGTAATCGTGCGCGCGGCGTCGCGATGCGTGAGCGGGATGGCCGCCTGGGCCGCGCAGGCAAGCGCTGCGGTGACGCCGGGCACCACCTCGAACGAGACGCCCGCGGCGGCCAACGCCTCCGCCTCCTCGCCGCCGCGGCCGAAAATGAACGGGTCGCCGCCTTTGAGCCGCACGACTTTGCGGCCTTCCTGGGCCAGGCGCACCAGCAGGGCGTTGATCCCGTCCTGCGACAGGCAGTGATTCGCCCGCGCCTTGCCGACGTAGATTCGCTCGGCGTCGCGCCGGGCCATGTCCAGCACGTCCTCCCCGATCAACCGGTCATGCACGATGACATCGGCCTCGCCGAGCAGCCGGTGCGCCCGGACCGTCAGCAGGTCGGAGGCGCCGGGGCCAGCGCCGACGAGATAGACGATTCCCGTCGCCTCGGCGCCCTCCACGATTTGCCGCGTCATCTCCGCACGAGCGGCATCCTCGTCACCTGCCGCGACGAGGTCGGCGACCCGGCCGCCCAATGCCCGCTCCAGAACCCGGCGCCGCAACGCCACGTCCGGCAAATGCCGGCGGATTTCGGCCTTGAACTCGTCGGCGATGGCGGCGAGGCGGCCGAGGGCAGGGGGCACCAGCGCCTCGATCCGCGCCCGGATCAGGCGGGCCAGCACAGGGGCCGCGCCGCCGGAGGATACGGCCACCGTGATGGGCGACCGGTCCACGACGGCGGGTGTGATGAAGCTGCAGAGTGCCGGCCGGTCTACAACGTTGAACGGAATGCCGCGTGCGGTGGCTGCTTCGACCAGGGCGTGCAGATCTGCGTCCTTGGCCTCCGCCCCGATGGCGATTGCGCATCCGTCCAGCAGCGTCGGGTCGAAGGTAGCTGATTGCGTGACCTCTGCGCCGCAGCGGCGCAACGCGTCCGCCTTGCGCTCGGCGGCCTCGCCGTGGCCCAGCACCAGCGCGCGCCGCCCTTGCAGGTCCATGAAAATGGGAAAGTGACGCATCGAAGGCTCCAGCGGCGTGTGTCGCGGTCCTCGTAACATGGAGCGGTTTGGGCGGCGATGAACATCAAAAGCGGAATGGATGTCGGAACTGCTTGACCTGGCCTTTCCCCCGGCCTACACCACGCCTCGCCGCTGACGACGACGAAATCTTATCTTGATTTCATCTAGTTGCCGGCGTAGCGTCTTCGGCCTGCGCCGTGGAGGCGTCAGCCAGACAGGATGGCAGCTCGGCCCGTAACGCGGGGCGTTGTTCTGTTCGGTTGTTGTTCATTGACAAGTAAATCTGATGAGGAAGGGATATATTGGCGGCGTCCTTGAC
>CAZZVB010000128.1:0-1909 GCA_964657445.1 uncultured Burkholderiaceae bacterium
CGGTCGAAGATGGTCGCCAGGATGATCGGGCTGGTGATCTGGCCGATCTGCAGCACGGCGTAGGCGGTGCCATAGATCTGCGCATAAGCCACTTTGCCGAAACGTCTGACCACGACATACGGCAACATATCCAGCTCCGCGCCTTGGGCCGCGCCGAGCAGGATGGCGGCGAGAATGGTCGTCCCCGAACCACCCCGAAACAGCAATGCACAGCCGATCGCCTGGCCCAGGAAGAAGATCACCGCCACCGCGCGAACGGAAACCCGGTCGAGCAACGCGCCTGTGACCAATCGTCCGGCCAGGGAAGCCAGCCCAAGCGCAGCCACCGCCGAGGCAGCCTCGGCGGCCGAACCGCCCCGATCGCCGATCAGCGCCGCAAAATGGAAGTTGATCCCGATGGTGACCAGGAAGACCAGCCCGAAGCCGATCGACATCATCCAGAAATCGCCGCTCCGCATCGCCTCCCGGAAGGTCACAGCGGGCAGGATCTCGCGCACTCCCAGCTGGCGCCTTTCCTCCATCGGTATTGGTCGTGTGTTTTCGCGGATCAGCAGGAGCCAGTTCGCGATGCCGATCGCGAATGCGATCACGGCCACAACGACGAAGGTCTCGCGCCAGCCTCTCGCCGCGAGGCTCGCGTTGATGATGTGGGGAAATATGGCCCCACCAACCCCTATCCCCGACGATGCGATGGCGAGCGACAGTCCGAGCCGCTTGTCGAACCATTGCGGCGGCAGGGCCAAGTAGGCCGGGTATGACGCCGTGCAGCCGGTTACCGCCACAACGCAGGCCAGCGCGATGAGCGCAGGATAGGAGTGGACCAGCGACATTCCGGCGACGGCCAGGCATAGCGACGTCATGCCAGCCAGAATGACCCGGCGCGGGCCATAGCGGTCAACGAGGTATCCGGCAACCGGCAGCATGAGCGCATTGGCAACGCTGGCACTCGAGAACACCACGGCGAAATCGGTTCTCGACCAGCCAAATTCCGCCGTCATCGGTTTGAGATACAGGCCCAGCACAAGCCAGAAGATCGGCCCGACTGATACCGCCATGCCGATCGAGGAGCCCGCCAACACCGACCAGCGTCTCATCTCGCGTCCCCCCGGTCCGAACGGCTCGTGCTACCGAGCTTCTGTTTCTCGCTCGTTGTCGCTCAACCCGCGTTTTTCCGCCAGGCCAGCTGTCGATGATCGTTTGGTCAGGCGCCAGCGTTCGTGACGATATCGCAAACTGACATCTGTACGGAGCCCCGGTAAATCGGCACGCAGGCGGGCGGATAATCTTGCCGGAACGCGACACCACCCTCGTTCGCCCGGCTCAGAAACTCGTCGAGATGCGCCATGGCGCCGGTCGGTAGATCGTGCAGGACCATGAGCGTCCAGTCTTGCTGCCCGATCTGTGCGAGCGCCGTCTCCACCCAGGCGTCCGGTTCCGCCCAGTCGCGGGGAACGGCATTCCATAACACGCAACTGTAACCGTCCCGTTCGAGGAGGGTCAGGGCGTCCTGGCTCAGGAGGTGCGGCCCAATGGCGCCGCCACCGCCCATGGGGCGGAACCAGCGCGACGGATGGGCGAGGGGACCCAGCATGTCCTGCGTTTGAGAGATTTCGAACGACGCCCGGCCGGGCTGCTCGCCAAGCGGCTTGCTGTGGGTCCAGGTATGATTGCCGACCCAGTGGCCATCGGCCGCAGCGCGCTGCACACACCCACGCGCGACCGGATCGGCGAGCTTATTGCCGATCACGAAGAACGTGGATTTGATACCGTGCCGGGACAGCGTGTCCAGCACCAGGGGCGTGACCGCGGGCTCCGGTCCGTTGTCGAAACTCGGGGTCAACCACATCACGATATCTCCGTCCGTCCTACGTCCATCCAGCCGCCAGCACGCCACCCTGCCCGGCGTGCG